>JAFQTS010000007.1 GCA_017408915.1 Oscillospiraceae bacterium
CACACCCGTCCGCAGACGGGCGTGCGAGAGCGCAACCGCACGAAGTGCGGCTCTTAGCGCGGAGAAAGGGGGCCTTTGGTTTCCGCACCACAAGCCCTGCCCCAACAAAAAAATCCCCACCGCTGTTGGCGGTGGGGATGGGGGAGAACCATTAGAACTTGTACTTCTCGCTGTAGCGCTTGTAGTCCTCGCGGAAGCCCTCGGTGTTGTAGGCCACGGAGTGGATGTAGCGGTGGGTGTCGAAGCGGTTATTGCTCAGCTCGATGATGGTGACAGCGATGTTGGAGCAATGGTCGGACACGCGCTCGAAGTTATTGAGGAAGTCGTTGAGGATGAAGCCCTTCTCAATGTCGCATTCGCCTGCGGTAAGGCGGGCGATGTGGTTGCTCTTGATGGTGGCCACCAGATCGTCGATGACCTCCTCCAAAGGCTCAACGCGGTAGGCGCGCTTGACATTGTTGGTGCAGTAGGACTCGGTGGCGATGGCGAGGATCTCCTCGAGAGCATCGGTGAGGATCAGCATTTCGTGCTGTGCCTCCTCGGAGAAGTGGGCGCTCTTGTCGTGGAGCTCCTTGGCGGTCTCGCGGATGTTCAGGGCGTGGTCGCCCAAGCGCTCAAAGTCGCCGATGGCGTGGAGCATCTTGGAGACACGGATAGAGTCGTTGGCAGAGAGCTGCTGAGAAGAAAGGTGCACCAGCAGCGTACCCAGCTCGTCCTCATAGCGGTCAAGCTCGTTTTCGTCCTCAATAATGCTGTCGGACACGGCTTCATCATAGCTGCGGGACACGGCGAAGGCCTTCATCAAGGTGGCCTGTGCCATCTCAGCCATGCGGTTGGTGAGGCGGTCGCACTCGGCGATGGCAACGGAGGGGGTGGACAGCAGACGCTCGTCCAGCAGGTGCTTGGGGGTCTCCTCGACCTTGTCCTTGAGGAGGTTGTTGGCGATGCGGACGAGGAACTTGCCGAAGGGCAGCAGCATCACGGTGGTCACCACGTTGAATACGCTGTGGACGAAGGCGATGCCTGCGGCATCAATGGGAGAACCGGTAAAGGCGAAGTGGAGCAGGGCGTCGAGGGCGTAGTAGACGATCAACAGCACCACCGTACCGATGAGGTTGAAGGAGATGTGGATGATGGCCACCTTCTTGGCGTTGCGGCTGACACCGATGGAGGAGATGAGCGCCGTGACGCAAGTACCGATGTTCTGACCCATGATGATGGGGATGGCCATACCGTAGGTGATGGAGCCCGTCAGCGCCAGCGCCTGCAGCACACCCACAGAGGCGGCGGAGGACTGGATAATACCCGTAAAGACAGCACCCACCAGCACGCCCAGCAGGGGATTTTCAAAGGCGGTGAGGATGGCGGCGAACTCGGGAGCGTCAGCCAAGGGGGAGACGGCGTTGGACATGAGCTTCATGCCGTACATCAGCACGGCGAAGCCCACGAAGATGGAGCCGATGTCCTTCTTCCGCTGCTGCTTGCCCATCATGATCATCACCGCGCCCACAAGGGCGAAGATGAGAGAGAAGTTCTCGGGTTTTAAGAGCTTCAGCGCCACATTGGAGGTCTCCAAACCCACCAGCGACAGCAGCCATGCCGTCAAGGTGGTACCGATGTTGGAACCCATGATGACACCCACCGTCTGGGAGATGTCCATAATGCCCGAGTTCACAAGACCCACCAGCATGACCGTCATGGCGGAGGAGGACTGGATGGCGATGGTGATGCCTGCGCCGAGAGCGAGGGACTTCCACAGGCTGGAGGTCATGCGCCGCAGTGCGCCCTCCAGCTTACCACCCGCCATACGCTCGAGGCCGGAGGACATGACATTCATACCGTATAGGAAGAAGGCCAAGCCGCCGCCCAGCATGATAAAGGAAAAGAGATCCATATGGCAATACGCTCCTTTTTTCCAGAAGTGATAGTCGTTAAGAATCCGCAAAAAATATCAGTATAATTATAGCGCAAAATCCGACATAAGTCGAGAGGGAAAAGGCGAAAAAGTAAGAAAAAAGACGACCCGAAATCGGGTCGTCTGTAGGGAAAATGACGAGGTTTTGTGAAGCTGTTGGATTACTGCTGTGCGGTGGCGATAAATGCACCGCCGAAGCCTGCGGCGCGGACTTGGCTAAGGAGTGCTTCCGCGCCGCTGCGGCTGCGAAAGGCCCCCACCTGCACGCGGTAGAGGGGTGCGCTTTCCGTGGGCACTTCTTCCTCTTGGGGCGGGTCAGCCACGGTGTAGGGCTCTACGAAGGGGAGGTTAAAATAGTCGCACAGTCCCTTTGCTGCGCTGCGGGCCACGGAGCGGAGGTTATCGTGAAACCAGCGGGCATCGTCCACATTGTCGTGGAACACATGCTCTTCATAGTAGGTCACGGCGCGGGGCTCACGCAGTTCGTAGAGGTCGGTGCGGCGGTTGAGGGATACCTGCCCGTCGTAGACCTCGCGGCGGCGAGTGGTCATGAACAGGGCCAGCCGCTCCCCACGCTGTGAGCCTTGGAAAATGATGGGGCGGTAGCCTCGCGCCTTGCCCTGTCCCACGCCGTCGGAGAGATTGGTGGAGGCGTTGGTATGGGACACATAGTGTACCTCCGCGCCCCATGCGTCGCTCTCAGCAACGGCGCGGCGCATCAGTACATCGCCGTCCTCCGAGGAGTTGGGGACGCGGCGAGGGCCGCGCTTCCACGCGATGCCGCAGGCGGTGAGGAACACCTCCAGTTCGTCTAAATAGAGGTTGTTGTGGGTGGTCTCGTCGCAGCCCGCCACGGCGCAGGGGTTGAACTTGTGATAGGCGGGGGAGAGGTAGACCTTAGCCATTGCTGTCCAGCTCCTTGCTGCCCAGCTGCTTCACCGTCTGGTCGATGCCCGTTGCTGCCAAGCCGCTGACGATACCCACGGCGATGGCGGTGAGAATATCTGCGGCGGGGAAGTCGGGCATGGTGTAGAGGCCCGCCACACCCAGCGCGCCGCCTACCGCCGCGCAGATGACGGGAATCCAACGGTTGGGGAGGGCGGTGGCTTTCACCGCCAAGCCCACCAAATAGGCGATGACGGTGATGACCGCCACACCTGCAATGCCGAA
>JAFQTS010000068.1 GCA_017408915.1 Oscillospiraceae bacterium
GCTGGCAATATCGTCACGGACGATAAGGCGATCCACCACGATGTCGATATGGTGCTTGATGTTCTTGGCGAGGGTGATGTCCTCGTCCAACTCGTACATCTGCCCATCCACGCGGACGCGAACATAGCCGCTGCGGCGTGCATCGGCAAAGACTTTGGCATGCTCACCCTTGCGTCCACGCACCACAGGTGCCATCACTTGGATGCGTGTACCCTCGGGCAGAGCCATAATGCGGTCAATGATCTGATCCACCGTCTGCTGGCGGATCTCCTTGCCGCACTTGGGGCAGTGGGGCGTACCTACCCGCGCCCACAAAAGGCGCATATAGTCATAGATCTCCGTCACCGTACCCACGGTGGAGCGGGGATTCTTGGATGTGGTTTTCTGATCGATGGAGATGGCGGGGCTCAAGCCCTCAATATAGTCCACATCGGGCTTGTCCATCTGTCCCAAAAACATGCGGGCATAGGAGCTGAGGGACTCCACATAGCGGCGCTGTCCCTCGGCATAGATGGTGTCGAAAGCCAAAGAGGACTTGCCGCTGCCGCTGAGACCCGTCAGCACCACCAACTGGTCGCGGGGGATGGCTACATCAATATTCTGCAGGTTATTCTCCCGCGCGCCTTTTACGAAAATTTCTTTATGCATGGGTTTCTTCCTTATTCGCTAACCATTGTACCAGCCGCACCGTTCCTTCCTGCAGCAGGTCAATATTCTTCTCATCCAACACCGTATCCCGCTTTGTGTGGATACGATCCATATACCAGCCGAAAAATTTGCTCTTCTTCAACGCGCACACGCCTACGCCATAGGTAAAGGCCGCTTGATCGGAGGGATAGAAGCCAAAGCCCTCCACCACCTCCACCGTCTTTTCCTTTGTACCTGTGTATGCCTCACGCAGGGCGGCGATGGTCTCCGTTTTCTTTACCTTTTTACTGGGGAAGAACTGAATACTGTCGCCGTCGCTGACACAGTCGAAGTTGATGACAAGGGCGCTGCGCTTCGCCCCCTTATGGCTCTTGGCAAAGGCGCCGCTGCCCAAAAGGCCGCGCTCTTCGTTGTCAAACCACACGAAGCACACCTCGTCACGCAGTTCTTGCGGCAATGCCAAGGCGGTTTCCAACAGCGTCATCACACCCGAGGTGTTGTCATTGGCGGTATGGCGGTTGGCCTTACCGTCCAGCATCCACCAAATACCGAAAATCAGCGCGACATAGCCCATCACCATGCCCATAACGATGGCGGCATCAACATCACCCAACAAAAACTCCGCACCCAGTATCGCCAAAAAGGTCACAACAAAAACGAGGGCGAAAAACACCACAACGATCAAAATCTGATACACCAAATACCAAAAGAGGCTGCGGGGCGTAATGAAATTGGGAAAGGGCAGCACGGCGCAAGTATCGTAATGTGCCGTCAGCAGCGTTTTCGCCTTGTCGGGATCGCCTGCCACCACATTGTTGCTCTCCCACAAGCCGCGGCTCTTCTCCACCTGCGGGGTATAGCCCGCCTCACGCAGCTGCTGGCAGAGCCACTGGCGGAAATCCTCTTTTTGCTTCTTGCTCTTACGGATCTCCCACCGCTGCAATACTTCTCTTGCGGTATTGGTCATGGTTTTCTCCTTTATTCTACCGTTACATCTGCCGTTGTGGCCCCTACCAACTCTATCAAGTCCTCGGGGCGGCACTGGATTTGAAAGCCGATCTTCCCCGCCGACACCATAATGCGGTCGAGGATCTCCGCCGTCTCATGGAACACCGTGGGGAAGGGCTTTTTCATGCCCACAGGGGAACAGCCGCCGTGGACATAGCCCGTCAAGGGCAGCAGTTCTTTCTGGGGCAGCATGGCGATGGACTTCTCCCCCACCGCTTTCGCCGCTTTCTTTAAGTCAAGGCTCTCTGCCACGGGGATGTCAAAGACGTAATACTGTCCCGACGCGCCCTTTGCCACCAGCGTCTTGAACACCTCTTCGGGGTCAACGCCCAAGTAGGCCGCCACCGAAACGCCGTCCATCGCGCCGCCCTCGGTGGGGTAAGTATAGGCGGTGTAGGGGATCTTCTTCTGCTCCAATGTGCGCATCACGTTGGTCTTTTCCTCTTTCACCTTTGCCATAGCCTTCGCCTCCTTTTCTCTTTATTCTTTCGCCAGCAGCACCACGCCGCCCAGCACACAGACGATGCCCAGCACCGTCCACACATTCAATACCTCGTGGAAGAACACCACGCCCGTCAGCGCCGCCACCACAGGCTCCACATTGGCAATGATGGAGGCCTTGCCGCTCTCCACCACCTCAAGACCCTTGGTGTAGAAGAGATAGGGCAGCACCGTGGCGATCACCACCAAGCCTGCCATGCCGATCCACGTTGTACCGAGAGGCAGCGCAGGGGCAAGCTCACCCCAGTTGAGGAAGGCAAGAGAGCCGAGACCTGCGAAGAAAAACGTCCAGTAGATCATGGTGAGGCTGTCGTAATGCTCCAAGCCGTAGTGGGCGAAGATGGTATAGGTAGCGTAGCAGAAGCCTGCACCGATGCCCAGCAGCAGACCCGTGACGGACACCGTCAGCGCGCCGCTCATAATGCCGCTCACCAATACACAGCCGAGGAAGGACACCACCAGCGCCATCACTTTCCGCTTCGTGATGGGTGCTTTCCAAAACAGGGCCGACATCAGCACCACGAAGGAAGGGGCGAGATACAGCAAAATACCCGCCACCGCCAAAGAGCAGTGCATTTGACAGTTGAAATATGTCACCGCCAAGCCCAGCACGCTGAAAAGACCTGCCCCCACAAAGATGGGCAGATGCCGTAACTTAATGCGGAACACGCCCCGTTTGAAGAGGGCGAACACCGCCGTCATCAGCACAAGGCTCAAAAAGTTGCGGATGGTGACGCGATTCCACACGCTGACACCCACTTCTCCCAACAGGCGGTTAAAGACACCGATCAAGCCCCAGCAGGCTGCGCCGAGGATGACATAACTATAACCAAGTCGCTTACTCATTTTTCTGTCTCTTTTCGCAATTCAATGATCTGATCACGCAGCAGGGCGGCGTACTCGAACTCCAGCATCTTGGAGGCGGCCTTCATCTCCTTCTCCAAGCGGGCAATGGTCTCCAACTTCTCGGCGCGACTCAGCTTCTTCTTGCTGAGGGCAGAGGCCTCCTCCGCCGTACGACCGATCTCCACCATCTCGCGGACACTCTTGCGGATAGTACGGGGCACGATGCCGTGGGCTTCGTTGAAAGCGTGCTGCAAGGTGCGGCGGCGCTCCGTTTCGTCCATAGCGCGGCGCATGGAGTCGGTAATGGTATCGGCATAGAGAATCACCAAACCCTCGGCATTTCGCGCGGCGCGACCGATGGTCTGAATCAAACTCGTCTCGCTGCGGAGGAAGCCCTCCTTATCCGCATCGAGGATCGCCACCAGCGACACCTCGGGCAGGTCGAGGCCCTCACGCAGCAGGTTGATACCCACCAGCACATCGAATTCACCGAGGCGCAGGTCGCGGATGATCTCCATTCGCTCCAAGGCCGCCACATCCGAGTGCATATACCGCACGCGGATACCGCTCTGACGGAAATGGGCGGTCAAGTCCTCCGCCATCCGCTTGGTGAGTGTGGTCACCAGCACACGCTCGTTGCGCTGGGCGCGGGCCTTAATTTCCGCGGACAGATCTTCAATCTGTCCCTCCACGCCGCGGACTTCCACGCGGGGATCGAGAAGTCCCGTGGGGCGGATGACCTGCTCCACCAGATTATCGGCGCGGCTGCGCTCATACTCACCGGGAGTGGCGGAGACATAGATGGCCTGCCCCACGCGCTGGTCAAACTCCTCAAATTTCAGCGGGCGGTTATCAAAGGCGCAGGGCAGCCGGAAACCGTAGCGCACCAAGCTCTCCTTACGGGCACGATCGCCGTTATACATGGCGCGGACTTGGGGCAGCGTCACATGGCTCTCGTCCACCAACAACAGGAAATCATCGGGGAAGAAGTCAAGGAGCGTCATGGGGGCAGAGCCCACAGGGCGGTTGCCGATGATGCGGGAGTAGTTCTCAATGCCCGAGCAGTAGCCCAAGGACTGCATCATCTCCATATCGTATTCCGTACGCTGACGAAGGCGCTGTGCCTCCACCAGCATGTCGTTCTCTTCAAAATAGGCAAGGCGCTCCGCCAGTTCCTTCTTAATGACCTCAATGGCGGCATCCATCTTGTCCTTGGGGGTCACATAGTGGCTGGCGGGATACACCGCCACATGGTTTAAGGTGCGGATGGCGTTGCCCGTCACGGGGTGGAACTCGGTAATGCGTTCGATTTCATCGCCGAAAAACTCCACGCGGACGGCTTTATCCTTATAATAGGCGGGGTACAACTCCACCGTATCGCCGCGGACGCGGAACATATTGCGGCCGAAGGCCACATCGTTGCGCTCATAGCGATTCTCCACCAAGCGGGCAAGAAGCTCATCCCGCTCCATCACCTGCCCGGGGCGCAGAGAGATCATCATCTTTTGGAAATCCTCCGGCTCGCCCAAGCCGTAAATACAGCTGACCGAAGCCACCACCACCACATCCCGCCGCTCCAAGAGGGCGCAGGTGGCGCTGAGGCGCAGGCGGTCGATCTCCTCGTTGGTGGAGGCATCCTTCTCAATGTAGGTATCTGTATGGGGAATATAGGCCTCAGGCTGATAGTAATCGTAGTAGGACACAAAATATTCCACGGCGTTGTTGGGGAAAAACTCGCGGAATTCCTCACAAAGCTGGGCAGCCAGCGTCTTATTGTGGGCCAGCACCAGCGTAGGACGCTGTACCGCTTCAATGACCTTGGCCATGGTGTAGGTCTTGCCCGAGCCCGTTACGCCCATGAGCACCTGCTCACGGAGACCCTGCTCCACACCCTCGGCGAGGGCGGCGATGGCTTGGGGCTGATCGCCTGCGGGGCTATATTCCGATACGACTTTAAACTCCGCCATGGCGAAACCTCCTTTAGCGGAAAAATCCGCTTTGATTCATGCTGACAAAATCACCGTCAGAGACGATAATATGATCCATCAGCGTTATCTCCACCGCCCGCAGGGCGTCCTGCACACGGCGGGTCACGATGCAGTCACTCTCGGAAGGCAGCGCCACACCGCTGACATGGTTGTGAGCCAGCACCACCATAGTGGCATCGGCTACCAGCGCGTTTTCCACCACCTGCCGCACGGAGAAAGCGGCACTGTCAGCCGTGCCCTCCGACAGCTTCTTGCATACAATGAGTTTTCCCTTCCCATCAAGACAGGCTTGGTACAGCACCTCCCGCCGCTCATGGCGCAGAAGGTTGAGAAAATAGTTTCCACACAGCTCCACGCTGTTGAGGATCTTCTCCTTTGTGGTGGTGCGGGCAGAACGGCGAAACAGGCCATGCATCATGGACAGCAAAATCGCGGCGCTCTCTCCCACCCCTTCTACGCTTTTCAGTTCTTCCACGCTGGCGCTGAACACGCCTTCCAGCGAGCCGAACTTCTGCAGCAAAAGGTGGGCCGTGGGGTTGGTATCGCGGCGGGGGATGGCGTAAAACAGCAGTAGTTCCAGCGCCTCGTGGTCGGCGAAACTATCCAGTCCCGTCTGGATAAACTGCTCCTTTTTTCTGGCGCGATGGCCGTCATGGATGCCCATTTGCCATCCCTCCTTGCGATCAATTTCGATAATTTTGCGATTATATAGTATACCACATTTCCCTATGCTTCACAAGGTGTTTTTTGCCCTGTAACATTCCTCTTCTCGCTCTTTTCAAAGAAACAAAATGCTTGACAAGGTCTTTATTTTGGCATAGACTTTTATAGATGGGAAACTTTATCGGAAAGGAGGTCAGGAACCATGCTGGATCATGAAAACCAACTGGAAGAGCTGGTAGAAGAGATCGAATACCTTCTGCAAAGCAAGTCCTACGCCGCGCTGCGCGAGACGTTCCTGACCATGGAGCCTGCCGATATCGCGCTGCTGCTGGAGGAGACAGGCGAGAGTTCTATGCCCATTTTGTACCGTCTGCTGCCTAAGGAACTGGCGGCAGAGGTGTTCGTCGAGCTGCCCAGCGAAAATCAGGAGATGCTTATCGTGGGCTTCTCCAACGCCGAGCTGACGGAAGTGCTGGAAGAGCTGTACTTGGACGATGCCGTTGACATCGTGGAGGAGATGCCCGCCAGCGTGGTCATCCGTATTCTCGATCAGGCAACCCCCGAGATGCGCAAGTCCATCAACCAGATTTTAAAGTATCCCGAGGACAGCGCAGGCTCCATTATGAACATGGAGTTTTTGTCCTTGAAAAAGGCCATGACCGTCTCCGATGCTTTTAAGCGAATTCGCCGTATCGGCGGTGACATGGAGACCATCAACATGCTCTATGTGACCGACTCCCGCCGCAAGCTGCTGGGCGTGCTGTCTGTCCGCGATCTGCTGCTGGCAGATGAAGAGGATCTCATTGAGGATATCATGGATCCCAACGTGGTCTGCGCCACCACCATGGACGATAAAGAGGATGTGGCACAGGCGCTGAGCCGTTACGACTTCCTTGCCATGCCCATCGTGGATATGGAAAACCGCCTCGTAGGTATCGTCACCGTCGACGACGCAATGGACGTCATCGAAGAAGAGACCACGGAGGACTTCGAAAAGATGGCAGCAATGCTGCCCTCGGACAAGCCCTATCTCCGCACAGGCGTCATCGACACATGGAAGGCACGTCTGCCTTGGCTGATGATCCTGATGCTGTCGGCGACCTTTACAGGCATTATCCTTAACCACTATGAAAACGCCTTGGCTGCCTGCATCGTCTTGAACGCCTACATCCCCATGCTCTCCGGTACGGGCGGTAACTCCGGTACGCAGGCCTCCGTCGCCGTCATCCGTGCCTTGAGCCTTGACGAGGTGGAGTTTTCCGATGTGCTGGGAGTATTGTGGAAGGAGTTCCGCGTGGCACTTCTGTGCGGCCTGTGCCTCGGCGCTGCCAACTTCGCCAAAATGATGCTCCTCGACCGCATGCTGCTGGGGAATAACGAAGTGACCATCACCGTCTGCGCCGTGGTGTGCTTGACGGTCATGTTCGTGGTGGTTTTTGCCAAAGCCGTGGGCTGCAGTTTGCCGCTGCTGGCAGAGAAGATCGGCCTCGACCCCGCCGTTATGGCAAGTCCCTTCATTACCACCATCGTGGATGCCACCAGCCTCCTCATCTACTTCACGCTGGCCTCGGCACTCCTCGGCTTATAAGCTGCAAAAAAACACATAAAATCCTCCCACTTGGGTACACTGATCATCGGGCACACGCCCGATGATCTTTTTTATTTTACGGGAGGACACATGTATGAATAAGACTTGTACCAACGACGGCTGCAGCTGCACCGCCAACCACGCCATCGTCTGCTCTGTCACATCCTGCGCACACCACTGCAAGAGCGAAAACTACTGCGGCCTCGATGCCATCCGTGTCGGCACTCACGAGACCAACCCCACCAAGGATCAGTGCACCGACTGCCAGAGCTTTAAGAAGTATTGATTTCTCTGTTCGGGTGGATGCGGATAAACGCATCCACCCGAAGGCAGCACCGTACATAGGAGAGGAGGGAGCGCCATGAAGCAGCGTTTTGCCATTGCAGGGGCTTTAGCAGGCTTGGTAAACGGATTGTTCGGCGGTGGCGGCGGCATGGTGCTGCTGCCCGCCCTAAAAAAGGGTGGCCTTGCGCCAAAAAAGGCCTTTGCCACCTGCGTCGCCGTTATTTTCCCCATTTGTCTCATTTCCGCCGCCGTGTTCTTGCTGCGGACAGCCTTCGATTTTCTCACCGCGCTCCCCTATCTCATCGGCGGCGCGGCGGGCGGCATCCTTGGCGGCAGGCTCTTTAAAAACGTCAGCAATGTATGGCTGCGGCGAATCTTTGCCGCCTTTCTCCTCTACGGCGGCGTGAGGTATCTCCTGTGAAAACATGGATTCTCCCCCTCCTTGTGGGCGCAGGGACAGGCATCCTCTCATCGTGGGGTGTAGGTGGCGGGACGCTGCTGCTGTTAATTATGACACTATTCTTAGATGTTGAGCCTACCCTCGCCCAAGGGATCAATCTCCTCTACTTCCTCCCTACCGCCGCCACAGGGCTTTTTTATCACCACAAAAACGGCCTTTTGGACACGTCCGCCATCAAAACTGCCGCGCCATGGGGTGCAGCCGCCGCCATTTTGGGTGCAGTCATCGCCACCGCCGTGGACACCGCCATCCTCCGCCGCCCCTTCGGTGTATACCTCATCATCATGGGTCTGACGACCCTCTTCTCCAAAGAAAAATAGCGCAGTTGTTGCGAGTCGTGTCAGTTTTCACCTTACCAAAAAGCCTCGCAGAGTTTCGCCGCTACGGCGAAAAAATTCTAATCGTTTTTGACCGCGACATGTGCGTGGGCAAAAACACTTCTCGGCCTGCAAACGTGCGAGTTGTCCGTAATGGCGGGCAACTCGTGCGCTGCAGCAGGCCGCAGTTTTCTCGGAAAAGTGGCATAGCCACTTTTCGAGAACTTAAAAAAATAACGCCGCTTTTTTAAGCGGCGTTATTTTTTATCTTATTGGTCTTTGTTGGCCTCCAAGGTAATGTCCACATCGAAGGTCTCTCCATCGCGGTAGATGGTGAGGGTCATGGTATCCCCCACGCGGCACCCACGCCGCGCCGCCAGCAGGTCGGAAGTAACATAGATGTCCTCCCCGTTTACCTTCAAGATCACATCATCGGCCTGCAAGCCCTTCTCATAGGCATCGTAGCCCTCCACCACTTCATAGATCACCACGGCGGTACCGCCGTCGGTGGTGTTGGCAGTAATGACGGTGATACCCAGCATAGGTGCGCCGTGGAACTTGCCTGTGGCGATAATATCATTGACCACGAAGCATACATCGGAGATGGGCAGAGCAAAGCCCAACCCCTCAACCGCAGCTTCACCGGGAATGCCCGTATCGGTCATCTTCAAGGTATTGATGCCGATGACCTGCCCATAGCGGTTGATAAGGGGCCCGCCGGAGTTGCCGTTATTGAGGGCCGCCGTGGTCTGCAGCACGGTAAAGGTTCTGTCCTCCACCTGAATATTGCGGTTGATGGCAGAGATGATGCCCTCCGTCAGCGTACCACGCAGTTCAATGCCCAAGGGGTTGCCGATGGCGTACACATCGTCGCCTACCATGGCCAGTTCACTGTCGCCAAACTCGGCGGGAATAAAGCCATGGGCATCCACAGCCTTTAGCACCGCAATATCCTCCTCGGCACTGTAGCCCACCAAAAGGGCATCGAAGGTCTCCCCCGTATCCAGCGCGATCCAGCAGCTGTCGCCCCCTGCGATGACGTGGGCGTTGGTAATGATGTAGCCATCCTCACTCATAATGACGCCTGTACCTACCGCCGCACCGTCAAACTGCTCTGCTACCACCAGCACGGTGGAGGGGTTACACTTGGCATAGATTTCTTGGATGGTCAGCTCCTCTCCATGCTCCTGCATCACCTTCACGCGGGTGTCGGTATAGTCGGTGTCACGGGGAATATGGGTGCTGTCGTCAGCAAAAATGTCCACAATACTGCTGGCTTCCCCGTCCTCGTCCCGATCCTCGGCGGGGGCATAGCCTACATCCCGCAGCACAAAGGCCAGCACGACCACCACGGCAATCAGCGCCATCGCGCCTAAAAATATCCACAATCCGCGGCGGGAGCGTTTTTTTACTTCTTCTCGGGGACGCACCAACTCCGGCAGGGGGTCACGGTGGACATAGTATTCCACCACCTCGCGCCCTTGACGGGGTACGTACCAACCCACTACCTCGCGGGATTCTTCCTCGCCCTGAGGCACAGTGGTCTCTCTCTTCTCATCCATAACAGGGGTTCCTCTCACATGGTATACGGCGAGCTACTGCGCCGCAGAGTAAAGGCGAAGGTGGTCACGCCGTTTTCACTGGTGACGGTGATCTTCTCCTTATGCTGTTCCAAAATGGTATTGACGATATACAGGCCCAAACCGTAGCCGTCTTTATCCTCGCTGCGGGATTTGTCGGACTTGTGGAAGCGCTCAAAAAGAAGGGGCACTTCCTCGGGGGGGATGGTGGCGCCGTGATTGCGGACGGAGACCACCACCTGCTCCTCACCTGTCTGTAAGCCAAGATACAGCGCTGTGTTGGGCGAGGCAAACTTGGCCGCATTTTCCAACAGGTTATAAATGACCTGCGTAATGAGGTCACGCTCACCTATGACCATCACGGAGTCCTCGGGGATCTCCGCTTCCACATCAAGACCACGATCATTGATCTTCTGCTCCATGCTCAGCAGCGCCAAGCGCATACTCTCGCAGATGTCGAAGCGCTGCTTTTTCAGCTCCTTGCCCTGCAGCTGGGAAATGTCCAGCATACGGCGCACAAGGCGGCTGAGGCGGCGTGCTTCCTCGGAGATAATGCGGAGATAGTGCTTCTCCCGCTCGGGCGGGATCGTACCGTCGAGGATGCCGTCGGTATAGCCTGCGATGGTGGTCATGGGGGTTTTCAGCTCATGGGACACATTGGCGATAAAGTCGCGGCGCTGCCGCTCCGTCTCCGCCAAAGAGTCCGCCATGGCGTTAAAAGATCTCGCCAACTCACCCACCTCATCGGTGCGGTTCAGTTCGGGGATACGCACATCGAAATTGCCGTCGGCATAGGCGCGGGTAGCCCGCACCATGTCGGTGATGGGCTTAATTTGCCGCATGGAGGTAAGGGAGCTGACCGCGAAGGCGATCAGCAGAATGGTGGCGAAAATAACGAGGAACAAGCCCATAAAGGCCCGCCACATGGTCAGCATTGCCGCCTCGTCCATCAGCGCCACCACAATGCCCAGCAACTCGCCGCCGACATCGTACATGGGCACGCCCACCACCAGCTTTTTATCGCGATAGACGCCGCTAATGTCACTGCGTCCCTCATAGAGGGCCTCGGCGGACAAGATCTCATCCACAATTTCCTGTGGCAGCGTCACGCTGCGCCCGCCCAGCGACTCATCGGTGGTCAGCACCACACCGCCTTGGGAAGTGCAGATAAGGAAATCCACATCCGACATACGGGAGGCCACTTCCGCCAGCTTGCCGAAGGCCTCCTGCTGGTCCACACGCTGATCTTCCTCCGCCGTCAGATAGGTGGCGGCCATCTGGGCGATCAGCTCGGCGCGGGTACGCATCTCGCCCCGCTTTTCCACTGTTGTCGTACCATAGCTGAGGGCGAAGAAGCTAACGCCCAGCAGCAGCATGGTCAGCAGCACCATGCCCGCCGTTAAGGCGAACTGATTCCAGTATAGGCTGCTGTTTCTTCTTTTGAACCGTTCAATCATACGCCCTGCTTCACTTCAAACTTATAGCCCACGCCCCACACGGTCTTCAGCGCCCACTGGTCGGACACATCCTCCACCTTCTCGCGAAGGCGCTTAATATGGACATCCACCGTGCGGCTGTCGCCGAAGTAGTCAAAGCCCCACACCTCATCGAGAAGCTGATTGCGGGTATAGACGCGGTTGGGGGTAGCGGCGAGATGATAGAGGAGCTCCAGCTCCTTGGGCGGCGTATCGATCTGCTTACCATCCACCAGCAGCTCATAGCTGTCGAGGTTGATGACCAGCTTATCAAACTGCAAACGCTTTTTCGTATCGTCAGGAATCTCGCTGCGGCGCAGCACAGCGTTGATGCGGGCCATCAGCTCCTTCATTTCAAAGGGCTTGACCAGATAGTCGTCAGCGCCCATCTCAAGACCTGTGATGCGGTCATCCACATCGCTCTTTGCCGTCAGCATGATGATGGGGGTGGCACCCTTTTCACGAATATGGGCGCACACAGCCCAGCCGTCCATGACGGGCAGCATAATGTCCAGCAGCACCATGTCGGGTGTCATGGCGTCAAATTCTTCCACCGCCTTGCCGCCATCGTAGGCAATGCGGACTTCAAAACCCTCTTTTTCCAAATACATGCGGATGAGATCGGAGATATTGCGATCATCTTCCACCACTAAAATGTTGCGTGCCATAGCGAACTCCTTCCAGTATACAAAGTCTATTCATACCTTCAGTATAGTCTATTTCTGTCGAATTTCCTAAACTTTTTGTGAATTTCGCCGCCGCAACAGTATACCACAAGTTTACGGGGTTGTATAGTCCTCAATGGTGATGCCTGTGTAGTACCACTGCAAAATCTCCCGCCACGTTTTCCCCTCCTGCGCCAGCGCGTTTGCCCCATACTGGCTCATGCCCACGCCGTGACCGTAGCCTGTGACGCGGAAGGTAATATCCTCCTCCCCCGCCTCGATGGTGAAGGATGTGGAGCGGAGAGAAAATATACGCCGCAAGTCCTGTCCCGACACTTCCACGCCGCCGATGGTGACCGATTCTACCCGTCCCGTGTCTGTCCGCACCACATCGCCGACCCAATCTTTCGTCTTGTCCCCCCACTTGGCGGTAGGATAGTCGGCAGAGAACTTCTCCCGAAACTCCGCTGCCGTAAAGGTGTTGACGGAATAGTAGTTGGGCACGGTGTCGGCGGATTCGGGGCTCTCCACGCTAACGAGATAGGGCAGATCCGCTGTCCATACCTCACCGCTGGTGGCGGTCATCCCCGCCGAGGAGGAGTGGAACACCGCCATAATGGGCTCGCCGCCGTAATACATCACCTGTCCGTCAGTAGCGGAAACCGCCTCCAATATCTTCTCGTTACATTCCTCGAAAGCCGCGCCCCACTTCTCCCGTGCCGCTACTTCCGTCAAATAGGCGGTGCAGCAGGCGGGGTCGGTACACACATCGGCCTGCGGATGGCTCGGCTTCGCGCCCGCCGCCATCTGGTAATAGAGGTATGTCCGCTCCGCCACCGTCTGAGCTTTCAGCGCCTCCATATGAAAGGCCGCGGGCATCTCTCCCCGCAGCACACCCTGCAAATATTCCTCCACCGACAGTTCTTCCGCCGCCCCATCTCTCCATAAGCGCAAAGTATGGGCAGCATCAGATGCTACCTCCACCGAAGGGGCACTGCCGAAAGTTTGTTCTGCAGACAGCAGCGGGTGCTCCTCCTCTGTTTGCCGCGGCACAAACAACAGTGCAGGCAGGAACAAAAGCACCCACAGCAGCACTGCCGCACCTAAGGTTTGTCGTAACATTTCTGCACCTCCTTTTCCCTTTAGTGTAGCTTTACACACGGTACGAAAAGAGGCGAAGGAGGGCGCAGCAGCAAAAAAGCGGTATCATCACCTGCTATTTAACAAATTTTTAATAACTTTGTACGAACTTTTTTAACATTCTTCGGGTAAATTATGAATTGCAAGAGACAAAAACTTTTTTCATCAATCTTCCTGCCATAAGGAGCCGAAGGCATACGCCTTCGGCTCTGTGGTTTTTCTATGGTTTTTTCACTCGTTTCGCAACCTGCGGAAAAATTCACTCAGTTCTGCGGCACATTCTTCCCCAAGGATGCCGCCCACCAGTTGAGGGTGGTGGGGAAAATTCTCCATGAAGAGATTCAGCACGCCGCCGCAGGCACCCATGACGCTGTCCCGCGCACCGTAGAACACACGGCGGACACGGGCATTGATGATGGCACCTGCACACATGGGACAGGGCTCTAAGGTCACATAGAGGTCGCACTCCTCCAAGCGCCAAGAGTTCAGTGCGGCGTTGGCCTCCGCCATGGCCTCCATCTCCGCGTGGGAGAAGACCGCCTGCTTTTCCTCGCGGCGGTTGCGCCCACGGCCGATGATCGCCCCATCTTTCACGATGACGCAACCTACGGGTACTTCCCCTGCTGCTGCCGCCTCACGAGCCAAGGCGAGGGCTTGCTCCATATAGTATTCATGTGTCATGGACGTTCACACCTTTCGGAAAAATTGTCCTGCCCACGTTTAATCTGTGGTATATTTGTCCAAACTGTTCGTACAATACCTATGTACGAGGAGGTTGCGACAATGGCAAGGAAGAAAAAGGACACCAACCAGCCCAATGTTGCCGCGCTGACACGGGAGCTGGACACCATCAACGCACAGCTGAAAGCGGCCTACGACCGCTTTAACTACGCCTACGAAAGCGAGCTCATCGATGCCAGCATCTACGAGATCGCGGCTCTCCGCGCCCGCTATGCCTACACATTGCGGTGCATCAAGGAGCTGACAGGCAGCCCGAAACGCCCCCTGCCCCAAGCCGTCCCCGTCGTAAAGACCCCGTCGCCTGCTGTGGAAACGGTGGAGGCACAGGCCGCCGCCGTCATGAAGGGAGGGTCTGTGTGTCACTTGTAGAGTCTTTGGCACTGGGACTTGTGCTTCTGTTTTTGGCGGTAGCTATCATCCGCCTTTTTAAAACACCCTTGAAGCTGGCGCTTCGCACCGTGGGCAACACCGCCCTCGGCTTCGGGGCACTGTGGGCCCTCAATCTCACCACCGCCTACACGGGGCTGTCACTGGGGCTCAACCTCTTCAACGCCCTCACCATCGCCCTGCTGGGCGTTCCAGGTTTGGGCCTTCTGCTGCTGGTCAAGTGGGTGCTGGGCGGTACATACTAAGTGAGAAGTAATAGTGAATAGTGAATAAGTTTTTAATAGGTCGCGCCGCAGGCGCGGCCTTTTTTACCGCTCAGCGCCGCCGTCGCGCCAACCGTAGAGGGGATAGCGCTGCATGGCGCCGAAAATCTTCTGCTTCAAGTCGGGATACGTCTTTTCCATGGAGCCGAGGAGTTCCTTCACCTCTTGGCGGCGGCTGTGGCCGTCAATGGGACAGGTGTTGTGGACAATGGGCAGCTTCTCGCGGTTGGCGATCCGCTGGATCTCCTCCTCATGGCAATAGAGGAGAGGGCGAATTTGGGTCACGCCTGTGCGGTCAAGGAAGGTCACAGGCTGGAAGCAGCCAATGCGCCCTTCAAAGAGGAGGTTCATCATCAGCGTCTCCACCGCGTCATCGTAGTGATGTCCCAGCGCGATCTTGGAGATCCCCCGCTCCGTCAGCGCCGTGTTGAGGCTGCCGCGGCGCAGTTTTGCACACAGCGAGCAGGGATTTTTCTCCTTCCGCTCTTCAAAAAGGATCTCATAGACAGGGACATTGATGCGGGTGTAGGGTACGTCCAACGCCTCGCACAGCTGCGCCACGGGGGTATAGTCCATCTCGGGCATCCCCATCTCCAGCGTGATGGCCTCGAGAGAAAAAGGCGTAGGCAAAAAGCGCCGCAGGCGTGCCAGCGCAAGGAGGGTCACGAGGCTGTCTTTTCCACCGCTGACACCCACGGCAATGCGGTCTCCTGCCTCAATCATGCGGTAATCCTCGATGCATCGGCGCACGCGGCCTAAGAGCTGCTGCATGGTCTGTCCCTCCTTCAACAACAAAAATTAAAATTGCGATATTAGAAATCAAGAGAAAACGAGAGCAAACAAGAGAAAACAGCAGATGTTTTTATCATAAATCAAAATGCCGTTGACAAATTTGCAAAGCTATGCTATAAATATCCTTGCGCGTTTGCGCGATAAGTATGTTCGTTTTCTCTCTCCCGATTGTAACAAGGGAGCTCGAAAATGTAAAGCAATATAAATATAAATTGGAGGAAAAACACCATGTCCACTTTTATGGCAAACAAGGCCAACATTGAGCGCAAGTGGTATGTCGTTGATGCCGCCGGCAAGCCCCTGGGCAAGACCGCTGTCATCGTCGCCGACCTGCTGCGCGGCAAGGGCAAAGTCACCTACACCCCCCACGCTGACTGCGGCGATAACGTCATCGTTATCAACGCCGGCAAGGCTGTTCTGACCGGTAACAAGATGGAGGATAAGTACTATCGTACTCACTCCGGTTGGGTCGGCGGTCTGAAGGAGACCAAGTATCGCATCCTGATGCAGGACAAGCCCGAGCTGGCTATGCGCGTGGCCGTCCGCGGCATGATGCCCCGCAACACCGTCACCAAGGACTCTCTGAAGCGTCTGCACATCTATGCTGGTGATACTCACGAGCATCAGGCTCAGAAGCCCGAGCTGGTCAAGTAATTGAAGGAGGATAAGAAGAATGTATCAGTCTAAGAATCCCTACATGTACGGCACCGGCCGTAGAAAGTCCTCCGTGGCCCGCGTTCGCGTTTATCCCAACGGCAGCGGCAACATCACCATCAACGGCCGTGACGTCGAGGAGTATTTCGGCCTCGAGACCCTGAAGATGGTCGTCCGTCAGCCCCTGAACGCTACCGAGACCCTGGGCAAGGTTGACATCATCGCTACCGTCGAGGGCGGCGGCGTGTCCGGCCAGGCCGGCGCTCTGCGTCATGGTATCTCCCGCGCTCTGCTGCTGGTGAACCCCGACTTCCGTCCCATCCTGAAGAAGGCTGGCTTCCTGACCCGCGATCCTCGTATGAAGGAGCGTAAGAAGTACGGTCTGAAGGCCGCTCGTCGCGCACCTCAGTTCTCCAAGCGCTAAACGAGTACACTTTTTCATCAAAACCCGAGAATCCAACGGATTCTCGGGTTTTTTTGTTTGTTGCCACAGAATGACACCCGCTGTCATATGTTGCCACAAGTAGACAAAATTTTCCGGAAAGAAGAGATAAAAAAGAGATAACTTCTTTCCTAACAAAGCCCGATTCCGACAGTGTGACGGAATCGGGCTTTTACATTTAATTGAATCGGCGCAGAGATGCAACAAACTGCGAGCCCTGCCTTCTTGGTGGGCAGGGCAAACAAAGGAGGTGTGGGCGGCCAATGCCTAAAACAGCCCGGGGTGACTCCATGCACGTTCCTGCTCGTGCTGCACTCCTCAATGGGCAGAGCGCGGAGCCCAAAAAATATTCGGCGCGGTGGACCACCGAAAATGGGGGGTCTCACGGAGGTCAGGGCGGTGGTTGACCAGTAAAACGTGAGATTTGGCGAAAGCCAAACTAGCAGGACGCCTTTGACACGACCGACCGACGGGGCCTAACGGCAATAAGGCGAGTCCCTCCCTTTTTAGGGGGGGACTGCGCCTATCTCCTCCCTCACTCAAGAGCCTAAAAATAGAGTGGCGCCGAACCAACAGATTGCAATTACCCCAGTTCCGCAAAAGGATCAATGAAAAAGTTTGTCCAGGTACGCTTGGTATAACTTCCTTACTTGATCAAAGCTTTTATGTCTTTCTTTTTCTTCCCACCCTATTATTCTCATCTTTTCAATTTAAGGAGGCATCTATGAATATTTCTGAAGCGCTCAAAATCCTGTTTTTCAGAACAGGAACTACCCAGAAGTATGCCGCAGAGAAACTCGGCTACAAGAGCTCAGCACACATTAGCAATGTTTTGTCTAGAGGAAACCTCACACTTGAGACTCTGGCAAGACTCTGTCAGGTGCTCGACTATACTATCATTCTGCGCCCCAACCACATCCGAACAACCTCTGAGGAAATTGTAATCGACATGATCAAAAAAAGAGGGTGCTCGTGAAACAATTCCCCTTTCTCTTCGCAGGAGTCTCGACACAAAACAGCGCGCTGACCCTTTTCCACTAATTTCATACACTTGGGAGGTTTCTATGGTAGCACAAAAAGTTGTTTATCTTGAGTATCCGCAGCTGCGAAAGGACTTTGCACGCCTTGCACAGTTGCTTGCTGGAAGCAAATACCGGCCAGAAAGAATGGCTAGTGCCGCCCGATTGGCTTGGCTTACGCTGCTTGAGCGAGCCCACTATGGCATCCTCACATTCGTTGAGCGAATGAATAAGGAAAGCAGCGAGGTTGTCTGTGATAAGCGAACCTTGCGATATGTCAACAAGCTACTTCCTCACAACAACATCATTACAATTGAGCCTACCCTTTTTGGAGAATACTTTGTGAAAGCACCTCCCTTAGGAGATCGCCCTGGCGGAAACACTGAATACATTTCCTACCTGACGAAGATGGCTCTGAAACGAGCATTGCAAGATGGAGCAGAGTTCGAAAAGCTGCACGACGGTTGCATTATTGTTAAGCAATTCTGCCACTGTGCAGATGTAGCTATGGGGACGATGGAGAACCGAGAGGTACACTGTATCACAGACACCCTCGTTAACGCTATGGGCCTCGATGATGCCCCTTGGCTTTTTGATGCGTGTTATGTTTGGTGCGAGTCCACTAATCCACGAACCGAAATTGTAATCACATCACGTAGCAATGTTGACAGGTTGCGTTGCCACACTGAATATGTGAACAGCATCTATGAAACGGAACCTACTTCTAAGCAACAATACCGTATTAATCAAACGAAACGCGATAGGCTCCTGAGAGCAGTTGCAGCAATCGAAAAGCTCCTCGACGCGAGAGAGTGCGTGGAGGTGGAAAACGGCTTTCTTGATAAGGAAACCGGATACTTCCTGCTCCATCTTGCGCACGCACTTACCGTCATGATCGCCGCATTACGGACACCCTACATCAATGATAAGGCCCACAAAACCTCGCGACTTTATTCGCGAAACTCGTTACTGGCGAAGCGAAAAAGTTCTCCCGAAGAAGCAATGCTAAAAGAAATTGAATTTAATGAAAAAATAGACTCAATGGCTACACATCGACTTGCTACAGTAAGAATGCGTACGATGTCTCCATATTCACTTGCAAACGAGGCAGGACGCGACCTTTGCGACGAACAAGAAGCGATTCTTCGCGAATGGGCTCAAAGAGAGGATAAAGATTGTGCCTTTGACCTTGAGGGCGATTTGGCCTTGACAGTCACCCGTTACATCGACTATGGAAGCAATCGCTTTCCTGATGCAGACAACATTAACACGTCTTTTTTGGGGGAGTTCTCTCGGCGAACAAAGATTATTTACTCAAAAGCGCTGACCGAAAAGACAATTTCCTCATATAACTGCATCATCGAGCTGAGCACCTTCACAAAGAGTATCAGTCCGTTCAACTATGTCGATTACCCCCAAGACAATATTTAGAAAGAGGGAACCCTTGTTGCATGGATTGGGGAACCCACATGAAAGCCGCATAAATCCGGAACATTAGTGGAACTTTTCGGGGTATTTAGCTGTGATGAGGGTTCCCCCTTTTTTGGGTGATTTCACCGTAAGGCCACAGGCCTTTCAAGGCACAAGAAAACCACTCAAAAGCCATCGTGCGTTAAAAATGTATCTGCTGTACGGATAAAGAAAAAAGAGGAAAAATCCGTGCGAAAAACTTGGAGTTTCATGGGGTATTTATATGAATTGCAAAATAGAGATTAATACCCCTTCGAAAAAGGCCAAAACCCCACTAAATACAAGCCTTTTCCCCTCTGAAAAAAGCAGGGTCGGGGAAAGTGGTTTACGAAATCGAAAGGATATAGAAATGGGTACACTTCAAAAAGGTAGTCTCTCGGAAAGGGTATTGTGTGTTCTGGAGCAGGTAGGTATGGTCACTCGGCAGCAGCTCGGAGCAATGCTGTTCTACCCCAATGACCAGTTGCATTGTGAAGATAGATACACAGCCCATACCAAGGTGTTGACCAAGGCGGTTGATAGATTGCAGAAGAACGGAT
This sequence comes from Oscillospiraceae bacterium, assembly GCA_017408915.1. Taxonomy (GTDB): domain Bacteria; phylum Bacillota; class Clostridia; order Oscillospirales; family Oscillospiraceae; genus Vescimonas. The sequence continues at coordinate 19,472 of JAFQTS010000068.1, forward strand.
ATATCGAAGCGGTTAATGCATTTGGAAAGCAGCACCTTTGTCTTAGTGCGCGAGGGCAGACCTACATATTAGAAAACAATCTTGCATCTAAAAGGGAATACCCGCTTGGCAGCTGTAAGAACACAAGAGATCAGCGCGCAATGTTGGGACACTCTTCTGCTGTTTATGCTGCGAGAAGCATGCGCATGTTCTCGCTGTGCAGCGAGAAACCGTCGTTCGCCGAGTTTGTTGAATTGGTACAAAAATATGCATTCTTCAGCAAAAGAACACAAAGCAAACAAAAATACACAGAAGAGCAGATACGCGATATTTTTCTGTCCCGTGGTATTTGCTATTCACGGCTAGAAATACGAAGCGCCTACAAAAACGCCTACGAAAACCGACTTCTGAAAAACGCCTCTAGGAGAATCGGGATGATCTTCAAAACCGATGAGGTCATTACACTTTATGAAATGGAGGAAAAAATCACTGCGCTTTCAGTTAGAGCGGAGCAAGATTTTGACGCAGCCATTCAGGAAACATTACAAGACTTTTACTGGGATAAGCCGAAAAAATCGGCATACATTTTGGCAAACAGTCTAGTTTATATTCCCTCACTGTTTCACGGATACTTAGACGGTGTGGTACCTGATGGAAAAAAGAAAACAAACAGTGTAACAGGAACAGGAGTGCAGAGATTTAAAGTCGACAAACTAAGAGGCTACGACAACATCTACCTTTTGCCGTCGCGGAGTGCCGCTACAACATATCGCGAGTGCGTCAGTTCCTATTCAACAGCAGACTACCAACAGGATGAGAAGCAGTTTTTACAGCTACGGCCTGATGTCAAAGAGCCTATTGTGATCTGTCGTTATCCTAATCTTATGCAGTTGAGAAAGTTTTTCCTTAATGGCACACCAATCTCCATTGTGGGATCCAAAAACCCTCTCATGGTAGATCTTCTTAGTCGCTGTATGCGGACACTCTTGATCGCCTATTACGATATTGAAACAGGAGAAACTGTTTCCTTTACGCATTACAATAAGCGCGGATATCCTCTCGTCGGGAATACAAATAGCCTGGATCACAGTCGCAAAAGAACGATTAGCGCGGATGATTTCGACTTTTTGAGTTGTGAAAGAGAACTGCTGTGTAGCGTTTCTGCGCCTGAATGCGATTATCCCCAGACGTACTTTCCCACACAATCTGAGTTCGTGCCTATCATGACAGAAGACGTTCAAAAGAGCGAAGTATGCACCGATGGTAACGATGAAGTTGACGAAACTATTCATGGTGCATATGGTGACAATGATGACTACGCGGTAGTAGATACCATAGATATGAATGGAGAAATCTATAGGGATGGCTATGAGATGGTTGTGGATAGCGAATGCGAGGAGATTTGTGAGTATGGCGAAGCTTTAGAGGAATCCATCCAAGAGACACCATCCTCTCTCAGCCCTTATCAAGAGCAAATCCAAAAGATTTCCCTCCGTGTGTCTAGCGATGTGAAAAAGTATATCTCATCAGAGCAAGAAGATCCTTTCGACTATCTTAATAAGAACATTCGCCCATACAACCTATGAAGTTCGAACGGCCCTACAGAAACTCCCCCGGACACAAGATAGGCATTCGATACATAGTTGGTTTTACCATCTGTCAACCATTAGGAGGATTTATGAAAATTAAAATGGCTACCCCCGAACAAAATAAAGCTTTCGCTCGCTCCTACTGCTGGGGTGATGCTGCGCGGGCTAAGCTTATCCGCGACTTTCACGTCGAGGTCGAATCCTACGAGAAGCTTCTTCCTGATCAGGGAATCGAAAGTTTCGCAACTGGCGGAAGAACAATTGTACATGAAGTAATCATTTTTAAGGTCGTGGACATAGAAAATGGTATTGTTTATTTCCCTGCGTTTAGTGCGGCTGTAGGGAAGGCTCTCGCGAAAGCAGCGGGCCTCCCTCTGCCCCGCAAGATGGGGGTTTTGACCGAACCCCGAAATGGTGGCGGTGGCGGCGCAGGCGGCAATGGGCGCAGCGCGAGGAATGTTGAAAATAAAAAAATGCTCTTTCTTATTCAATACGTCCGTTCTCTCTGGCTTCTGCATGCGCCGAAAATCACCCCGATGTATGGACCGCTTAGACGGATCTACACTAAGCTCGAGGCGCATCCGGAATACAACGTGTTCGTAAGCGATATTCTTCGCATCAACTCAGCAATTAAAACCTACTTAAAGAGCGATGTCAATCTCAATAACGAAGCTTTTATCAATCTCGCCCAGTACATTGCGCACCTTGCAGCAACATATCCTACGCATAACCTGCGAGATCACGATTTCGACATTTTGCGGCAAAGGCTCCATACCGCTTATCCGAACGTTGATATCTATTTTTAAGTGCACGACATTAAGGTTCAAGAGGAACCCCTTCATAGCTGATTTCGGGGATGATGCTATATGCATATTGACAGCATTTTATAGTTCATACTATAATGTAAGCATCACAACTTAGATCATAGCATAAAAATCGAGTTCTTGGATGAAACCATTGAACTATTAGAACGGAATATTGAATTGTTGACTTTTTGTGATATACTTAAAGTGTATCTTTCATTACATGAAAATAAGAGGTGCTTATATGAGAATATGTTACAAAAAGCTGTGGATGTTACTTATCCAAAGAGATATCAGCAAGGTAACGCTAAGAAAGGATTTAGGCATCGCCGCCGGAACGATGAGTAAGCTCAACAAGGGCGAAGAAGTGGCGCTGTCTGTCCTGCTGCGCATTTGTGACTATTTGGATTGCGACATTGGTGATATATGTGAAGCTGTGCGAGAAACGCAGGGGTGACTCTGCGCGCTCGAAC
>JAFQTS010000069.1 GCA_017408915.1 Oscillospiraceae bacterium
CGAGGGTTCGAATCCCTCCCACTGCGCCAGGTAAAGCACCTGCGAAATCAGGTGCTTTTTTCATGGCGCAGTGGAAACATTTAATACGAGGGGGGCATACCCTCCCCCCTCGAGCTCCCCCCATGCAGACTTGGAAGAATCCGCAACACAAGGAGAGGGTCATACCCTCAGCTACGCGCTAAGAGCCGCCCTTCGGGCGGTTGCGCTCTCGCACGCCCGCCTGCGGGCGGGTGCCCTCTCGCGCTCTCCCCATGCAAGAGTAGGGCTTGTACTTCTACAAGAGGGATTCGAAAGGCGGCTCTTAGCAACAGTCCGGTGGGGAGTGAGCCGAGCGCTGCCAGTGGCAGATACAGCGAGGTGAGCGAGTGGCAGCGGTCGAAAAAATCAAGGATAAGCGTAAGCCCGAAGATTTTTTCGGGCACCGCAACAGGGAAGTTGCAACCAACCTGGCTTTTCCGCAGAAAAGCGGATCCCTCCTTCTGCGCCAAAAAAGAGGACACGCCGTTAGGCGGTGTCCTCTTTTTTGGTTAAATTTTGTAAAACAGATCCAGTAAGTTCTCGGTATTATCCTCGATAAAGCTGGCGAAGGTCATCGTTACGCCCCATTCACCAATGTCATAGGCAAAGATCTGCAAAATATAGTAGGGGGTGCCTTCAATGCTTGCAACGGTATGGAGTGCCCAGTACTCTTCACCGAGGAACTCAACTGTCTTTTTCTCCATGCTCTCAGTCACGATGCCTGCCTGCGCATAACCCTCGATGAGCATATCTTCCTGTTCAAGGACTGTATCGAGGATCATCTCATCTGTCATCTGATTATAGAGAAGGCGCGTGGCCATGTTAAAGCGCTCATAGCCGATAGAGAGTACCGTCAAATCGGTGACATTTTCTGCCTGCATATCGGTGAAATACTCCACATCCTGTGAAAGCTCGCCAAGCTCCGTCCCTTCGAGGCTATCAAAAACTGAAGCGGGTAGCTCCTGCAGCTCCTCGGCAGAGAAAAATGTCCAATTCTCATCCAAGGTGGCAGCGACACCGAGATACTCGTTGGTATACACGCCACCCTCCATGCGACCAATGGAAAGAGGCGTGTCCGCAAGATTTTCTTCCTCAGCTGCGTCATTGGAGACGATCTCACCGCCGACCTCTACATCCTCTCCACCCGGGGTAACCTCGCCGCCGACAGGTTTTTCGCTGCCGCAGGCACTGAGCAAAAGCAGTCCTGCCAGCAGTGCACAAAGAAGCAATACTCTTTTTTTCATTCTAATTGTTCCTTTCTAAACACATCGTATAATGGATATCCATGTGCATTATAACAGCAGGTTTGTTGTTTTTCAACAGCTTTCTTCTCCTTTTGTAATGTGTAGATATACGAATTGACGGATTTTTGCTGGACGGTAACTATCCTCTGGTGCAGCGATCGTGTACGAGTCTGTGGCGTTACCTATTGACTGCGGATAAATGTGCGCTATATGTTGCAAAAGCAATATCTGAATGGCGCAAGAAGGGGTATACTATCATCATAGAAAGTAAACTGCCCTGCAAAGGAGGCTCGCCTATGTGGATTCCTGTACTGTTACTGCTTGTGGGACTGGTGCTGCTCATTAAGGGCGGCGACTGGTTCGTGGACGGCGCATCGGGCATTGCCCGCCGCTTTTACCTGCCCGAGATCCTCATCGGTGCTACGGTGGTGTCTATCGGCACCACGCTGCCCGAGGTGATGGTGTCTGTAGATGCGGCGGTGATGGGCAGCGGCTCCATCGCCTACGGCAACGCGCTGGGCTCTATTATCTGCAATACCGCCCTCATTGCGGCGCTGACCATCGCCGTCCGTCCCAATAGCGCCGCCCGTAAAAGTCTGGTGCTGCCGGTGAGCTTCTTCTTTGCGGCCTTCGCTGTGTACGGTTTTGCCGCCTATGTGCTGGGGACGTTCTCCCGGGTGGTGGGCATCGTGCTGCTGGGGCTGTTCGTGGTGTATATGGTCGTCATAGTGCTGCGGATGAAGAAAGATGGCAGCATTGGCGGCGAAGGACTGACGGAGGAAGCACTGGAGGCAAAAAGCGGCGAGGATTACACCGTGGAGTCGGAGGAGAAGGGGACGAAGGACAAGCTGTGGAAGGACATCCTCTTCCTCGTCATCGGCGCGGCGTTCATTGCACTGGGTGCAAATCTGCTTGTTGATAACGCCATCGTTGTGGCACAGGCGCTGGGCGTGTCGGAAAAGGTCATCGGCCTCACCATCGTGGCCATCGGTACGTCTCTGCCCGAGTTCGTCACCGCCATTACCGCCCTTGTAAAGGGCTACAGCTCCCTGTCTTTGGGCAACATCATCGGTGCAAACCTCTTCAACTTGGTGCTGGTCAGCGGTGCTGCCATTACCATCAGCCCCTTCCCGCTGCCCCTGTCGGGCACCATCGGCGGCATCAACTCCTCGCTGGTGCTGGATCTGCCTGTGGTGCTGGCGGTGATGGTGCTGCTGGCTGTGCCCGCTCTTGTGAAGGAGCGGCTCTCCCGCTGGCAGGGCATCGTGCTACTGGGCATCTATGTGTCCTTCATGGCGCTGCAGTTCGTGCTGTAAATGGGAAATTAGGAGGGGTATCCGCAAAGGATACCCCTTTACTTTTGCGCTGTGGCGCAAAAAAGAATTTATTTAACACGAGGGGGCATACCCTCCCCCTCGTGCTCCCCCATGCAGACTTAAAGCGGGTGCTGCTAACGTAGTGCTTAGACCATGTAATTGCGCTGTGGCGCAAAAATTTTTCAAAAAGATGGTTGCAGGTTGCTTGGCTGCGTTGTCTTATGAATAAGCGGCGGAAGGAAGTCGCCAAATCACGAAGAAAGAGAGAAGTGCCATGAAGATCATCCATACGGGAAAGCGGGCGGCACCGCCCAAGGCCGATATGTTTATGCCACGGGCCATGCTGGTGTGCCTGATCCTGATTTTCCTCTGTGACGCGCTGGTGCTGGTGCTGGGTATCCTGACGGAAAACTGGGCAGAGGTTCTTTTGAGCTGCGTGTATCTCCCTCTGGGTATCCTGTGGTTTTTGTGGTGGAAGAATCAATCCATCAAGATTTTGGACGAGGATACCTTCCGCTATACCAATATGTTCGGGAAGAAGAGCATCCATTCCTTCTCCCGCATCAGCCATATTCAGGTATATCTCAGCTCCATCTCTGTGCTGGTGGGGCGCAAGCGTATTTTCATCGACGGCGGCGCGCGGGTGACGAAGCCGCTGGCCCAGCGGCTCAATGAGATATTGGAGCAGCAGGGCAGCCGCTATCGGGTAGGTAAGGTAGGCAAGGGGCGAATGGCCATTCTTGTGGTTTGCGCCGTCATCATCGGCGTGCTGTCGGGTCTTGCCTCCTCGGGTATCCTCGATGCAGCCGACGATACGCCCTCTGGGGACAAGACCTTCTCTGCCGATGGGATTTCCATTACCTTGACGGATGAATTTTTAAACACCACATGGGCGACGGGGGACGCGGGCGGCTATAACACCGTCTACAGCAACGGCGCGGTGACGGTCATCACGCTGAAGGAGGAATTTTCACTGGTGGCGGGCTTTGAAGGGTACACGCTGGAGGAATATGCCCAGCTGACCATTGAGGCCAACGCCATGGACACCGCCGTGAAGCGGGATGAAAATGGACTTATCTATTTTGACCATCTCTTTGCAGACCCCGAAGCGGGGGATACCTATTATTACTACGACTATGTGTTCAAGTCGGGAGACGCTTTCTGGCTGGTGCAGTTTGCCGTGCTGGAAGAGGAAGCGGCATCCTACGCCGCCGATGTGGCCCACTGGGCAAAGTCTATCGAATTTGAGGCGGGGCTCTATGTAGAAGGGGCCCATAGCGGCGTGGAGGGCGATGTGATATGAGCCTTGTCCGCGCTGAGGAAGGGATACCATTGGGAAAGTGAGGCATAGAAGGATATGCTGGTAATGATCGCCGCACTGGAAGAACCCCGCGAACGGGACTTCATGGAGCGGCTATACGAGGAGAATAGGCGGCTGCTTTTCGCTACGGCGCGAAAATACGCCTCCGATGGCCACGACGCCGAGGAGATCGTACAGGACAGCTTGGTGCGGTTAATGGGAAAAGTGGACATTTTGCAGGAGATGAAGCGTTGCACTTTGGCCTCCTATCTTGTCTCTACAGTTAGAAACACCGCCATCAACCATCTGCGGAAGCAAAGCCGCCAGCAGGGGAGAACCATCCCCTATGAAGAAGAGGTGCAGGGGGAGGAAGTCCCTTTGACCATGGATGAGCTGCTGGTGGTTGCTGAGCGCCGCGCAGAACTGGCGCGGGCATGGCGGGAGCTTTCCGAACACGACCGCTTTTTGCTGGAGGGGAAGTATTTCCTGCAGTTGAGCGACAGTGAGCTGGGGGATGCGCTGGGCTGCAAGGCCGAGAGCATCCGCATGAAGCTAACGCGGGCGCGGCGCAATGTAGTGAAGATCCTTGCAAGAAAGGAGACGGCAACATGACACAGCGGGAAAAAGCACTGGAAAACTATGAAAATGCCCTCTTTACGCTGCTTCTCAGCGAGGTGGCGGAGCGGGAAGGCGATCGCCTGCTGGAAGAGCAGGCACAGCTTGGCGACGAGGAAGTGCCCATAAGTGCAGCGGCAGATCAGCGGTGTCGGCAGGTGATGGCAAAGTGCCGTCGGCAGGAGAAAAACCGCGTAAAACGCCGCAGGGCGGGCCGCGGCCTTGCTAAGGCCGCAGTAGCAGCACTGGTGGCAGTGCTGCTATTCACCACTGCTCTTGCCACCATTGAGCCCTTCCGCATCAAGACCTTTAATTTGGTCATCGACCTCTTTGACGACCACATGACCTTCAGCATGGTGGAGGATGAGAACTCCCACATTACCCCTGCGCCTGTCCTTACGGCGAATTGGATACCCGAGGGCTTTACCCTCGACCATGAGGGGACGACGCTGATGACGGCGTGGGTGCAGTATATGAACGCGGAGGAGGACATCATCAGCGTCCTTGCGACGGAGCTGACCACGGGGAGTATGTCTTACAGCACGGAGGATGCCCAGATGTCCACCATCTCTCTCCACGGCACGGAGGCGCAGCTGATCGTAGGGGAGGAAATGGTGCAGATCATCTGGTCGTGGGAGGCTGACCCCACATGGCTCTTGTCGGTGATTACCCAAGGGCTGGATGCTGATACGGCGCTGAAAATCGCCGAGAATGTCAGCGCCACGCGGTAAAAACCAGTGATAAAAGGGGTATCCCCAAAGGATACCCCTTTACATTTTATCTTTGGAGGAGTATAATACCTTAGGACAATTTCAAACGGGCGCTCCCGTCGCGCTTGCGCGGAGGGGAAAGGGGTGAAAAGCCCCTGCGAGTCGGTCACCGTGAAGCCTGCAAATGCGGGATAAGTCGGGATACCTTATGGGTGCGCCTCCACTCTGCCGAAACCGGAGGGGACGCATTTTGCTGGCTTCCGCTGTGTGTAGGCACGGCGGGTTTTTCATTTTTATTTTTCAGAAAGGAGGGCGAGGTATGCGCCGCGATGCTTTTTCTCACTATCACCCCATTGTGAATATGCTCTACTTCGTCCTCGTCATCGGGGCGGGCATGGCGCTGCGCCACGGGGTATGTCAAGTCCTTGGCCTTGTCCTCGCGTTTAGCTACTGCATTGCCTTGGAGGGCAGCAAGGTGTGGAAAATGCTGCGCTGGCTGGTGCCCCTGTGCCTTTGCTCCACCCTTATCAATATGTTCGTCAGCCACGAGGGTGTGACCGTCCTCTTTACCCTGTGGGGTGCGGACATCACTATGGAGAGCACCCTCTATGGCCTTTCTTCCGCCGTGATGCTGATGACGGTCATCTTGTGGTTCCGCGCTTTCAGCGTGGTCATCACCACCGATAAATTCCTCTACCTCTTTGGTCGTATCGTCCCCGCCCTGTCGCTGGTGGTATCTATGACCCTGCGGTTTGTGCCCCTTTTTGGGCGGCGCTTGCAGCAGGTGCGGGAGGCGCAGCGGACGCTGGGCTACCGCGAGGAGGGCACTGTCCGTGAGCGCATCGCCCGTGGCGCTGCCATGCTGTCGGTACTGGTGACATGGTCACTGGAGAAAGCCATCGACACGGGAGATGCCATGAAGTCCCGTGGCTACGGCTTGCAGGGTCGCACCACCTTTGACTGCTACACCTTTGAGGGGCGGGACGTGGCGGCTACTGTATTTCTCGCCCTCTGCGCCGCTATGTTGATTGCAGGCGGGGCAACGGGGCAGCTCTACTGGCAATATTATCCCTACGTGACAGGCACGCTCTCGGCGTGGAGCGTGGCGACCTGCGTAATTTACGCTCTCGGCTGCGGCTTGCCGCTGCTCATCAAATGGAAGGAGGAGGCACAATGGCGCTCATTGACATTCGACAACTGACATTTTCCTATCCCGCCGCGGCTGCCCCCACCTTGCATGGGGTGGACTTGCAGGTGGAGGCGGGGGAGTTCCTTGCCCTCTGCGGCGTGTCGGGCAGCGGTAAATCTACCCTGCTGCGGCACTTGAAGCCTGCACTCACCCCACACGGGGAGAAAGCGGGGGAGATTTTCTTCGATGGGCAGCCCCTCGGCGTAATTTCCGAGCGGCAGCAGAGCCAAGAAATCGGCTTCGTGTTCCAGTCCCCCGATGACCAAATCGTGACGGACAAGGTGTGGCACGAGCTGTCCTTCGGTATGGAGAGCTTGGGCTACAGTAGCGACCACATTCGCCGCCGCGTGGCGGAGATGGCCTCCTTCTTCGGCATTGAACATTGGTTTGAAAAGAGCGTGGAGGAGCTGTCGGGCGGTCAGAAGCAGCTACTAAACCTCGCCGCCGTCATGGTCTTGCAGCCCAAAGTCTTGGTGCTGGACGAGCCCACTTCCCAGCTTGACCCCATCGCCGCTACGGAGTTTTTCTCCGTCTTAGGGCGCATCCACCGTGAGCTTGGCACGACCGTCATTGTGACGGAGCAGCGCTTGGAAGAACTGCTGCCCATCGCCGACCGTGTGGCGGTGATGGAAGGCGGTCGCATTGTGGCCCACGGCGATTGTAATGCCGTGGGGCGGCAGCTGAAGGACGCTGACCACCGTATGTTCCGCGCCATGCCCTCGGCTATGCGATTGTGGGGCGCGGTGGAGAGCGATGCACCCTGTCCCATCACCGTGGGGGAGGGTCGCGCCTTCGTGACAGAATATGGAAAAGACCACCCCTTGCACCCCCTGCCTCCTGCGGACATTCCCGCCGCAGGTGAGGTAGTGGTGGAGGTGAAGAACGGATACTTCCGCTATGAGAAGAACGCCCCCGGTGTGGTGAAGGGGCTCAACATGACGGTGCGCCGCGGTGAGCTGTACGCCCTCATGGGCGGCAACGGCGCAGGTAAATCTACCACGTTGCGGCTCTTATCGGGCATTCGCAAGCCTTATCGCGGTACGGTAACGTGCCACGGGCGGGTGGCGGCGCTGCCCCAAGACCCCCGCGCGCTGTTCGTAAAGACCACCGTGTGGGAAGAGCTGCGGGAGGTAAGTGCAGACGAGGCAGCCATCGGGGATGTCCTCGCCCTCTGCGGTCTTTCCCACCTCACAGCGCGCCATCCCTTCGACTTGTCGGGTGGTGAGCAGCAGCGGTTGGGACTTTGCAAATTGCTCCTTTTGCAGCCCGAAATCCTCCTGCTGGACGAGCCCAGTAAGGGCCTTGACGCGGCATTTAAGGACACCTTTGCCGCCATTTTGCGTGCGCTGACGGAAAAGGGCGTCACCATCATCATGGTGAGCCACGATGTGGATTTCTGCGCCGCCGTTGCACACCGCTGCGCCCTCTTCTTCGGCGGCAGCATCGCCGCGGAGGGGACGCCCCGTGACTTCTTCTCGGGCAACAGCTTTTATACCACCGCCGCCAACCGCATGGCGCGGCACATGGTGGCAGATGCCGTCACGGTGGAGGAAGTGGCTGCGGTGCTGGGCGGTCATGTACCGCCCCCGCCACCGCCGCCCCAGTTTGGCGGGCGTGCTGCGCCCCCCAAAGAGGTGGCAAAGAAACGGGAAAAACTGCCCTTGTGGCGGAAGATTTTCGGTACGTTCTGCGCCCTCGTCGCCCTCGCCGTTGGCGTATGGGTAGGGGTCAGTAACGACTTCTCTGTAATGATGCAGGGCACGACCATTACCGCTGAGGGTATCGCCATGCTGTGGCGGTACGTGGTACTGCTGGTGCTGGCCTTCGGCTGCGCCGCCTGCTTCACGCGGCGGGGGGAGCGACCTCAAAAGCAGCTGCGGCAGAAATTATCACGGCGCAGTATCGTGGGGCTCATCGTCACGGTGGTGATGATTCCCGTGACGGCCTATTTCGGCGGCATTTTGCTGCCGCGAAGTCAGCATGGTCTCGTCTCCGCGCTGGTGCTCATCGAGTGCATGCTGCCCTTTTTCCTCGTCTTTGAAGGGCGCAGACCCAAGGCGCGGGAGCTGGTGTTGCTGGCGGCACTGTGCGCCCTCGGCGTAGCGGGACGCGCCGCCTTCTTCATGCTGCCCCAGTGCAAGCCCGTGACGGCACTCAGTATCATCGCGGGCGCGGCCTTCGGCGGCGAGACGGGCTTTTTGGTGGGGGCAGTGTCCATGCTGGTGTCCAACATGCTCTTTGGACAAGGGCCGTGGACGCCGTGGCAGATGTTCACCATGGGGCTCATCGGCTTTGTGGCCTCGCTCCTCTTCCACAGCGGTCTCCTGCGGCGGACGCGGTGGACCATGGCCCTCTTCGGCTTCGTGGCGGTGCTGGCACTCTACGGCGGCATTATGAATCCCGCCTCCGCCCTCATTCTCTACGGCACGCAGGTGACGGGCAAGACGCTGCTGACTTATTATCTCACGGGTCTCCCCATGGACTGCGTCCACGCCGCCACCACGGCGCTGTTTCTCTTCGTTGCCGCCGAGCCGCTATTGGATACCTTCCAGCGGATTCGTGGCAAGTACGGCCTCGTGGAGCTCCACGGCAACCTACATGCAAAAAACTCCCTCGTGTGAGGGAGTTTTTTTGGTAGGCGTGGGGGTTCAAGTCCCGCCATGGTTCAACCTTGCATGGGGAGAGCGCGAGAGGGGAGGGTATGACCCTCTCGAAATTTAATAACCGCGCCACAGGCGCGTACCAAATAAAAAAGACACCCAATCGGGTGTCTTTTTTATTTGGTGCGCGAGGCGGGAATTGAACCCGCACGCCCGTAATGAGCACTAGAACCTGAATCTAGCGA
>JAFQTS010000070.1 GCA_017408915.1 Oscillospiraceae bacterium
CTTTTCCGCAACGATGGCAACAACCATCTCCACGGCGGCAAGGTGGGCTTTTCCCACCGCGTGTGGGACATCGGAGAAGTGACAGAAACGGCGGCGACGCTGACGCTCCGCAGCGAGGATGGCGAAGAGGGCTACGGCGGCAATATGACTGTTTCCGTGACCTATGAGTTGAAAGAAACGGGGCTCTGTCTCCACTATGAAGCGCAGGCCGATCAAGACACCCTTTGCAGCCTTACCAACCACAGCTATTTCAATTTAGGCGGGCACAATAGCGGCGATGTGTTGAAGCAGAAAATCGCTATCTTTGCTGAGACCTATACTCCCAGTGATGCTGAGAGCATCCCCACGGGGGCCATCGACCCCGTGGCGGGCACGCCCATGGATCTGCGCATGCCTACCCCTATTGGCGCTCACATTGAGGAGGATTTTTGGCAGCTCCGACAGGCCAAGGGCTACGACCACAACTTCGCCGTCAATGATACGGTGGGTACTATGAAAAAGGTGGCAGAGGTGACTTGCGAGGAGAGCGGCATTTCTATGGCGGTCAGCACCACCCTGCCCGGCATGCACTTCTACACCGCCAACTACATTGAGGAAACGGGGCGCGGCGGCAAGGGCGGCGCAGTCTACTATCCCCGCAATGGCTTCTGTCTCGAAACCCAGCAGTATCCCGATGCCATCCATCATCCCAACTTCCCCACAGCAGTGCTGAAAGCGGGGGAAACATTCGACCACACTACCAGTTTTGTGTTCAGCAACCTCTCCTAAACGACAACAGCACCACCCCTGCGGGTGGTGCTGTTACGATTTGCGGGGAGATTACTTAATGTAAGCGGTGGCGATGCGGCCCTCGGGGATCTCGCGGGCGGTGTAGGTATCGGTAGTCTTACCCACGATCATGCCGCAGCAGGGGGAGAAGCCCTCGGGGAGGTTCAGCTCCTTGATGAGATCGGCGTTCATGCTGAGAGCGGCGGTAGCGCCCCAGATGTGGCAGGCGCCCAGACCCAGCTCCACGCTGGCCAGCACCATGTTCTCCACGATGGTGGCGCAGTTGGAATAGGGGACGTTGTCGTTGGTGCCGCTGAGCTTGGTGGACACCAGAATGTAGACGGGAGCATCGTACATGGGGTTGGCCTCGGGGTTGTTGAAGAACACGCGGGCGGCCTCGTTGATCTTGCCGATCAGTTCAGCGTTGGAGATCACCGTCAGATGGACGGTGTCATACAGAGCGCGGCCCACGGGTGCGGCGTAAGCGGCCTTGAGAACGGTGTTCAGTTCCTCGGCAGAGGGTGCGCCGCAGAAATTGCGGACGGACTTGCGGGTAAAGATGGCATCGAGAGTATTCATAAACGTTTCCTCCTAAAGTGTGTATCGATAATGGAATCAGTCCAGCCAACCCTCGCGCGCCTTCACCTTGAAGTGATCCTCCAGCAGATGGAGCTGCTCATCGGAGATGGTGTTGACGCGGGGCAGGTGTGCAATTTTGAGATAGAGCTCAGCGGCTTTCTCGGCAGTTTCAATAAGGCCGAAGGTCTCGTCAAGATCTGCGCCTGCGCCGTAGATTCCGTGCTGACCCCACACCACGAGGCGCGCGGTAGTCATCTTCTCAGCGGTAGCCTCGCCGATCTCATTTGTGCCGCAGACCATCCAGGGCAGGACATTGAGACCATCGGGGAACACCACGATGCACTCGGTACACATGCGCCACAAGGTGCGGGTGAACTCACGCTCGTCCAAGGTGTGAACGTAAGTCATTGCCAACAGATTGGTGGGATGGGTGTGCATGATGACACGGTTGTTGGGGTTGACCTCCAAGCGCGTAATGTGGCTCATGAGGTGGGCGGGCAGCTCGGAGGTGAACTTGCCGCCGTCCTTGTAGCCCCACAGCAGCTCGGCAGTGGTGCCGTCCTCGGCAATGCGGATGATGCCGAGGTTGGTCTCGGGGTCGTCTATCACGTTTTTGAAGTACTTGCCGGTGCCCGTGACGATGAAGATCTTGCCGATGAGGGCGGTGGCATCAAAACCCGTGGGGATGGTGCGGATCACGTGGTTGAGATCGAGATACTCGGAGACCTCATCGTTGTCCAGCAGTACGCTGATATTGCCGCCGTTGCGCTCATCCCAACCCATGCGGTACATATTGGCGGTAGTATTCTTCATCTCCTCCACAAAGGGAGCGGTAAAAATATCTTTCATCTTTCCTTATCCTCTCTTGCACAGCCCGTCTGCTTCGTATTTTCAATCTGGGGATACCACTGGCCATCCACAGGCTTACCGCAGCCCTTGCAGTAAACCACCCGCTTTTTCATTGGCTTTTTCCTCAATGCAGCTTATGGCATTTCCCCGCTGTCTGAATCTTGAGATTGCCCGGTGCAGTGACCTCAATGGGCAGGGCGATTACGGTTTTCTTCGTAGTCTCTCTGGTGAGGCAGTTGAGGAATTGATCTTTGCCCCGCTGCCTACAATGTAGAGCTTTTCGCATATCTTGCCGGAGCTGCGCTCCAACTGGCAGACGGCCTTTTGCGGATATTATACAACAATGTGCGCCATTGTTCAACAGTGTCTTCACGTTCACCGAGGGTTTCCAGCCCCTCAATATATGCGGCACAGGAGAAGGCTGGCGACTACAACATGGACAGCATTCGTCAGCTGCTGGATGTGATCTAAAAGTCAATAAAACAAAGAACAAAGAAAAGCACCACCCTCGCGGGTGGTGCTTTTGTCGTATCGGGGTGAATTACTCGCAGACAGCCACGCCTGCGGCAGTCAGCTTGCTGAGAGCGGCCTTGTCAGCCACCACCACCACATCGTTGTGGAGCTGGAGGATGGAGGCGGGGCACTCGGGGGTGATGGGGCCGCAGAAAGCGGCATACAGGGCATCGGCCTTACCCTCGCCGCTGGCGATCAGCAGCACGCGGCGTGCAGCCATGATGCAGCCCACGCCCATGGTCAGTGCCTGACGGGGCACCTCGTCAGCGGAGGCGAAGAAACGGGCGTTGGCATCGATGGTGCTCTGAGCGAGAGAGACAACGTGGGTCTCCTTGGTGAAATGGTCGTCGGGCTCATTGAAGCCGATGTGACCGTTGTGGCCCAGACCCAGCAGCTGGAGATCGGCATAGCCCAGAGAGGCCACCAGCTCGTCATAACGCTTGCACTCTGCCTCAGCGTCCTCGGCAAGGCCGTTGGGCACGTTGGTGTTGGCAAGGTCGATATCCACATGGTTGAAGAGGTTATCCTCCATGAAGTAGCGATAGCTCTGATCGTGAGTGGGGGCAAGACCCTTGTACTCATCCAAGTTCACGGACTTGACTTCTTTAAAGCTCAGATCGCCCTTAGCCACCATCTCGGAAAGGCACTTGTAAGCGCCCACGGGGGTAGAGCCCGTAGCAAGACCCAGCACACAGGCGGGATTGCGATAGACCTCGGCGGCGATGATATGGGCGGCGCGGCGGCTCATTGCCTCATAATCGGCAGTCTGATAAATTCTGATCATAGAACGATTCCTCCCCTAATATAGACACAGTTTTTGTGTTTTGCGCTAACTATTATATTATACAATGCTTTTCATAAGAACGCAAGACCTGCACGCCAGAAGGCGTGCAGGTCTTGTGGGGAATGTATTTGGAGAAAAAACGATCAGTCGTCCCAATGGTCATCCCAGTCGTCGTAACGATCATCCCAATCGTCATCATAGCGGGCATCCCGGTCATCGTCATCCCACTCGCAGCGGTCGCAGGGATCGTCGTCACGGTCAACTTCCACCACGCGTCCGGTGCGGATGACCACCTCCACATCGTACTCGCGCGTGCCGTCGCACAGCTCCAGCTCGAACTTGCCGTCGTCCCGCTCCACATCGGTGAAGTGGGCATCGCTGAGACCAAGAACCTGCAGTGCCAGCGCCTTGGCCTGCTCTGCGGTAATGGTGTCGGCAGCAGGTGCGGCGGGCACAGCGGGTGCGGGGGGAGCGGACGGAGAGACGGCGGGGGCAGCGGGCTTTGCGGGCGCTGCGGGGGTGGATGCCTCCTGCTTGTCGGGCCTTTCCACAGCCACAGGCGTGTTAGGGAATTCTCTACGGGAATCGGCATACGCCATGCTGCAGCCCAGTGCCGTCAGCACCAGGCCGAGGGCGAGAACGAGAGACAAAGTCTTTTTGATGGTAGATTTCATGTTGTGTTCCTCCTTATTGTGTTGTTTTGTTGTACACAGATTACGGAGGAATTTTTCAAAAAGTGGGGTCAGGGAAGAAAAATTTTAATCGTCCCAGTCATCGTCATCCCAATCGTCGTCCCAATCATCATCGTCATCGCCATCCCAGTCATCATCCCAATCGTCGTCAGCCCACTGCTGGTGCGATTCGGCGTTGGGCGCAACGGTGACGGTGTCGTTCATGTGCTGCCGCAGCTCGGCTACCAGCGCGGCCTCTGTCTCCGCTTGCCACTGCTCGTTGCGGCAGGAAACGGTGACGAGGATGACGCCGTCCTCGGTGAGATAGCCCTCGGCTGTGGCGCGGTCAGCCAGCGCGTCGGACACCTGCGGCAACTTCATGCGGTGATAGTCAAAGCCCTGCAGCAGCGCCTTACCGTCCTCGTTGAGACCCTCGGCTTTGATGACGAAATTGAGGCGGTTTACGGTCAGCAGGACATCGGGGTTAATTTGCAGCCGAACCGTGCCGAAAGGCAGCAGCATCACCAGCCACAGGCTTACCACCATGCAGAGGCAGGCAGCAAAAGCGCCGATATTTGCCCAGCGGCGGGTGTTTATTTGCTTTTTGGGCGCTTCAAAGGGGATCACATCTGTTACCTGCTGCCCTACCAAATAGTTGCGGTTGGCGACTTTCAGATAGCGGCCCTGTGTATCCAACACGATGGCATAGCCATAGTGACATTCCATTACCAAATAGGTCATGCTTCCAGCGCCTCCCTTCTCTTTACGGCCTGTAAATGGCCGCGGATGATTTCAAAACCGTTGGTGTAGGCCAACAGCGCTGCCACCAAATATTTGCGGTGGCGTTCCAGTGTTTTTCTCGGTGTGCCGCTGCCCTGGGCCAGCTGCGTGATGGGCAGCTTTCCTGTGGTGAGGAGCTGCTCGAGAAGCTGGGGCTGGTGCTTGGCG
Source organism: Oscillospiraceae bacterium (assembly GCA_017408915.1). Lineage (GTDB taxonomy): Bacteria > Bacillota > Clostridia > Oscillospirales > Oscillospiraceae > Vescimonas. The sequence goes on from JAFQTS010000070.1 coordinate 5,113, forward strand.
TAGTCCACCGCCGCCATACAGGCGTGGAGTGTCCGCTCCTGCTGGGGGCAGTTCTCCGCCACCTCTGTTAAAGACAGGGAAAAGGCGGCAAGAGAGGTGGAGAACTCCTCAATCTCCTGTGCTGTAGCGGCGCGGTCATGGTAGCTGCTGAGGGCATCGTCGGTATCTGCCACCGTGTCGGCAAGGGTGCGGGAATCTTCCTCTCCTTGGGGCGCATCCAGCGAAAGGGATGGGCGATGGCGGGGATTACGGCGGTTGAGGTCAATGAGACGATTGCGGATGGCCACGGCGGCGAGGGGCAAAAAGGCACCTTTGTCGCTGCGATAGGCCATCATAGCCTCGTAAAATGCGAACATGGCAATGCTCAGCTCGTCCTCTGTTTCGTGAAGGGGACGACCTGTGCATTTCGCCGTTTCCGAGCGGATGAAGGGCAGATATTGTTCGATGAAGTCGTCGGCGGCCTGCGGATCTTGCTGTGCCTGCCGCAGCTGAAGGACAATACTGTGGAGCTCTTTCATGTGGCACCTCCTTTAGGTGTCGATATAGAATACGCACGGCCACCGGCCAAAATGGGGTCGGACGCCGTGCGTAATACATATATTTTATTGCATGGAAATTTCCGCCTTGCGCTTCCACTTGCCGCGGCGGAAGAAGAAGTAGTGGATCAGTGCGCCCAGTGCCCAGCAGATAAAGAGGGAACCCCACAGCGCCTCGGGGCGGCCGTTGGGCCACTCGGGGCAGGCGGTGAAGTGAGCCAGGGTGTAGGCAAGAGGCACGCGGACGATGATGGTGGTGATGAGGGAGATCCACATGGGGGTCATAGTATCACCCGCGCCGCGCATGACACCGCCCAGTGTCTGGGAAACTGCCATGCAGACATAGCCCACGGCGAGAATACGCATCATACGGGTCGCCAGATCGATCAGTTCGGGGGTGTCGGTAAAGAGATCAAAGAGGAAGGGCCCGAAGATGAGGATGATGACCGTGATGGCTGCGGAAATAGCCACGTTCATAATAAGACCCTGCTTGGTGCCCTCATGGACGCGGTCAAGGCGGCGGGCGCCCACGTTCTGCCCCGTGTAAACGGTCATGGCCTGACCGAAGGACAGGTTGGGCAGCATGGCGAAACCGTCCACGCGCATAATGACCACGGCGGCGGCGATGATCATCTCGCCCATGCTGTTGGTCAGTGCCTGCACCGTCAGCATAGCCACGGAGATGATGGCCTGAGTGATGCCGGAGGGCAAACCCAGCTTGACGATACGCAGCGCCACATCCTTACGCAGGGAGAGCATGGGGAAGGTGAGGTCGAACACGGAGCGCATCCGCATCAGCTTCAAAAGGCAGAGGACAGCGGAGATGCCCTGTGCAAGGACAGTAGCCAGTGCCACACCGGGCACACCCATCTTAAGACCTGCCACGAACCAAATGTCCAGCACGATGTTGAGACCGGCAGACACCAGCAGGAACAGGAGCGCCGAAACAGAGTCGCCCAAGCCGCGGAGAATACCAGAGAGGATGTTATAGAAGGTAAAGCCGATGGCGCCGAGGAAATAGAGGGTCAGATAGTCGGCGCACCACTCATAGATGGTGGCGGGGGTGTCCAGCAGCGTCAGCATGGGGCGGGCGATCAGTACGCCGATGACCATGGTGGCGACGGTGGCAATAAAGCCGAGGGTGATGCAGTTGCCCACGGCACGGGACAGCTTCTCCCGGGCGCCAGCGCCGTAGTACTGGGAAACCACGATGCCCGCACCGGTGGAGACGCCCACGAACAGCGCCAGCAGCAGATTGAGGATGGGGGCGGCGCTGCCTACGGCGGACAGGGCCAAGTCGCCGATATACTCGCCGACCACGATGGAGTCCACCGTGTTATACAGCTGCTGGGCGAAGTTGCCGATCAGCATGGGGATGGAGAACTCCAACAGGCGCTTCCACGGCGCGCCCTCGGTCATATTATGGGCGGCAAATAATGCGCGAATGTTCACATCTATCGACCTCTTTTCGAGAAAATAGCATATTTTTACAGCTAAACAGTATAGCACAAGTTACATACTTGCGCAAGAAAAAGAAAAAGCAAACCTATATCCAAAAACGACAACAAAAGTTGAGATGTGGTTATAAAGAGCAAAAAAATCGTCCCCCATTTCGGGGGACGATTTTTGTTGTGGAATTTACTTGTTGTACAGCTCCACCAACTTCAGCAGGTGCTCGTAACGCTCCTTGGCCTCGGCCTCGTTGCGCTCGAACAGCTCGCCTGCGCGCTCGGGGAACTCGCGGGTGAGGCGGCTGTAGCGTGCCTCGTTCAGCAGGAACTCCTGATAGCCGCCAACGGGGGC
>JAFQTS010000008.1 GCA_017408915.1 Oscillospiraceae bacterium
AAAAGGAAGCGTGAAGCTGATTCCCGATTACAACGTCACCGTTCTGCAGATGAAAATGACAGCAACGGTCGGCAAACTCAACGTACACGATACTGTCAAATAGAATCTGTATCGTTCCGTCCTTTGTTTTGACAGAGATTGCTTTTGTGTGCCGATCCTTCAAAATAGCGGTTGCTTTATCCAGTACTGTAAAAAGACTATCTTTTTCCACCGGTTTTATCAGATAGTGAAATGGTTGTACCGAATAGGCATCAAGTGCAAAATCCTTCGAGGTTGTAAGATAGATGATCAAGCCGCGCTTTTCCGCCGCACGGAGTTTTGCGCCTACCTGAATGCCGGTCATCTCCGGCATCATCACGTCGAGAATATATAAATCAAACCCGACACCTTCATCTACACTCTCTAAAAGATCATAGGCGGATTGAAAGGCATGGATTTTTACGGTTGTTTCGTTATGACTTACATAATAGTCGTTTAGTAATCCAATCGTATTTTCAAGCCAAAGCTTTTCATCATCACAGACGGCTATATTCAGCATAGGAGACACCTTCTTTCGGTTGCAAACAAGGGACAGTCCCTTGAAGTGTTTTTATTTCCACTTTTGTGTGTGCGCACAAAATAACAGAACATATTATAGCACAAATTCTTTTAAAAATCTACGTGAAGGTCGATATTTATTTCTCCGCAGTAGGTATGATTGATATTCCTACCGCAGAGGAAATACGTGCTATGATAGAGGAAATTAAGAAAGATCCCCAACAATTCCGCTATGTGGCATAAAAAAGGAAACGGTGCAACCCCTCACGGGGTTACACCGTACCTACATAGAGATTACTTCCTTATGGGACTGCCCCAAAACAGGGCGCTTGTTTTTTGTCAATTTTGGGAGTATAATAGTTAAGTTATGAAATTCTCCCTTGGGAGGCGAGGACTGCTATGAATAAAAGTAAACTCTTAGGCCATCTCTTCGCCATCATCACCGTGGTGGTGTGGGGTAGCTGCTTTGTGCTGACGAAGAATCTGCTGGTGGACTATACGCCCATTCAAATTATCCCCCTGCGGATGGGGCTTGCCTACCTCACGCTATGGGCACTGCGGCCTAAACTTTTGAAGCTCAACTGGAAGGATGAACTTCTCTTCCTCCTCATCGGTATTACAGGCGGCAGCTTTTACTTCTTCCTGCAAAATACCGCTCTCGACCATACATACGCCGCCAATGTCAGCATCCTTGTGGGTATGAGCCCCCTGCTGACGGTGGTGCTGGCAGCCTTGTTCTCCCGCCGCGGTGAGAAGTTGGGCAAGAAGGTGTATCTCGGCGCAGTGTTCGCCGTGGTGGGCGTGGTGCTGGTGGTGCTGAACGGTCAGCTCACCTTCCACCTCAGCCCCACAGGCGATCTGCTGGCGCTGGCAGCGGCACTGATGTGGGCGGTGTACTCCATCCTCATTAAGCCCTACACGGAGAAGTACGACAACTTCCTCGTAACACGCCGTGTATTCTTCTGGGCGTTCCTCACCGCCATCCCCCTGTGCCTCTTCACCGACGGTCTCCCCACTTTGATGCCCCTGTTCACCCAGCCCAAGGTGCTGGTGAGCTGGCTGTTCCTCGGTGTCATGGGCAACGCCGTGTGCTTCGCCATTTGGAACATCGCCTTCAAGGCGCTGGGCGTGGTGGTCACCAACAACTACCTCTACGCCTCCCCCTTCGTGACGGTGTTCGTTGGCTGGCTGCTGCTCCGCGAGCCTATCTCCATCATGAGCATCATCGGCGCGGTGCTCATTACCGTGGGCGTTATCTTCGCGCAAAAAGAATAAGCAAATCGCCTCTCTTCATCGAAGAGAGGCGATTATTTTTTACAGCTTCACTTCACATTCCATGCTCATGACGGCGCGGCCGCCCACCTGCACGGTAACAGCATCACCCTCCACCTTCAAACGGCTGCGAATTTCGGAAGGACGATTCATGTGCTCACCTTGAACGAACACGTTCTCCTCCCCTGCTTTCACCAAGCCCTGCAAGTAGAGGTAGTAGGTTAATGCGCCGTTGGAAGTGCCCGTGGCGCACTCCTCGGGGATGTCGTAAAGGGGGGCATAGTTGCTGCAATAGGCGGTGCAATCCTCGCCGAGGCAGAACATATGAACACCCGTCACATCGTAGAATTTGCTGAGGTCGGTCACCACGGGGGCGTTCTGCACGGCGCGCATCAAGGTCTCATGGTCGCGGACAGGCATCATAATGTCGGCAAGTCCCGTAGACACGATTTTGGGCACGAAGCCCTCGGGACGATCTGCCACCGTGAGGCCGTAGGCCTCATAGAGGGCAGGCCATTCCGCCTCGGGCAGCTCACGGAGCAGGACAGGAGGTGCCATATCCATCCACACGGTGTCACCCGAAACGTCGATGGTCAAGTCACCTGCCTTGGTGTGGGCGGTGTGGAGATCATCTTGAAGCAGGTCGAGGGAGCGGAGCAGGGCAAAAGAAGCGATGGTGGCGTGACCGCACAGCTCCACCTCCCCTGCGGGGGTGAAGTAGCGAAGGGTCACAGTGCCGTCGGCTTCTTTCTGCACAAAGGCGGTCTCCGAGTGCTTAAACTCTGCGGCGATCTGCTGCATGAGGGCATCACTCAAGGTTGTTTCGGGCAGTGCCACACCTGCTTGGTTACCGCCGAATATTTGGGCGGAAAAGGCATCCATCACATAGGCTTTCATTTACGTTACCTCCCTCGTTTTCTTACTGTACAGTATAGCGGCACGCCTCCTCTTTGGCAAGGTCTTAATTTGACAACCTCTGCACCTTGGGCTATAATGTGGGGAACATCTGTTAAGAAGAAAGGAGCTTCAATCCAAAATGCTGTCTGAGCGCAGTCTGCTATCCAATTTCATCCGTTTCTCCACCGCCACCATTGCCTCCCTCATGGTCTTTTCCCTGTACTCCATCGTGGATGGTCTGTTCGTGGCAAGAGGCGTGGGAGAATACGCCATGAGCGCCGTCAATCTCGCCGTACCCTTCATGAACGCCATGTTCTCCATTGCGCTTCTGTTCGCTGTGGGTACTTCCACCATCATCGCCATCTATTTGGGCGAGGGAAAAGGCGAGAATGCCAACAGCCTTTTTACCCAGAATGCCGTGCTGCTGCTGGTGATGGGCGTGGCGCTGTCGGTGCTGGTCATCGTCTTTCTTGAGCCCTTTGCCCTGCTGCTGGGCGCAGAGGAGATGACGCTGCCCTATGTGAAGGACTACCTGCTGGGTCTTGCACCCTTCGCCTTCTGCTTCATGGTGTCCTACAATATGGAAATTCTGGTGAAAACGGACGGGCATCCCCGCGTGGCGCTGCTGACGGTCATTACGGGCTGCCTCGCCAACTGCGTGCTGGACTATGTAGCCATCTTCCTTTTGGATTGGGGCATCTTCGGCGCAGCCGTGGCAACGGGCGTTTCTCAGCTGCTGACGGTGGTGCTGTATCTGCGCCATTTCATGAGCAAGCGCAGCACCTTCCACTTTACCCGCTTCCGCTTCGATTTCTCCATCTATCGCCGTCTGCTGCCTATCGGCGTGTCCGACAGCTTGACAGAGCTGTGCAACGGCGTGATGATTTTCCTCTTTAACCACACCATTCTCCGCTGCATCGGCGAGCGGGGCTTGGTGAGCTACACCATTATCGCCTATGCCAATACCCTCATTATCAACACCACCATGGGCATCTCCCAAGGCGCACAGCCCCTCATCAGCTTCCACTACGGGCGCAAGGATGAGGGCAGCTGCCGCAAGCTGCTAAAGTACGGCCTTATTTCCGCTGCGGCGGTGTCCATTGGCTGCTTCGTGGTACTGTGGATCTTCGCACCGCAGCTGACGCAGGCCTTCCTCGGTTTGGAGGATTTGGCGCTGAACGAGTACACCGTGGATGCCTTCCGCCGCTACGGTATTTCCTATCTGCTGCTGGGCTTCAATGTGTTCATCGGCGGCTACTTAACGGCGCGGGAGCGTCCCAAGAGTGCCATCGCCATCTCCACAGGACGTGGTCTCATTGTGCAGGCAGCAGCGCTCCTTACGCTGGCCGCCACGTTGGGCGGCGATGCCATTTGGTTCACCCCCGTCATCTCCGAGGCGGTGGTACTGGTGCTGTCCCTCCTGCTACTGCGAAATGTTTTGAAACGATAAAAAAATATCCCTTCGGTCATACCGAAGGGATATTTTTTGTTTACTGATTCTCTGCCATCATCTTCTTGATGACTGCGTCGATGCGGTGGGCAACAGCGCGGAAATCCTCGGCGGTGAAGCCGTGGGTGGTCATGGCTGCCGTACCGATACGGACGCCGCTGGCCTGCATGGGGCTGCGCTTCTCGTTGGGCACGCAGTTCTTGTTCAGCGTAATGCCGTTGCGATCCAGCTCCTCCTGCACGGCCTTGCCGGTGAGACCGGTCTTGGTGAGATCCAGCAGGAACAGGTGGTTGTCGGTGCCGCCGGTGACCACATCGTAGCCCATAGCGAGGAACTCGTCGCACATGGCCTTGCAGTTCACCACCACGTTGTGGATGTACTCACGATACTCCTTAGTGCAGGCCTCCTCTGCTGCCACAGCCTTACCGGCGATGACGTGCTGCAAGGGGCCGCCCTGCAGACCGGGGAACACAGCGGAGTCCAACTTCTTGGCAAGTTCGGGCTTGCAAAACACCATACCGCCGCGAGGGCCGCGAAGGGTCTTGTGGGTGGTGGTGGACACCAAGTCCGCCAAGCCGAAGGGAGAGGGATGCTCCCCACCTGCCACGAGACCGGCAATATGGGCCATATCCACCATGAAGTAGGCACCCACATCCTTTGCCACCTTGGCAAAGCGCTCGAAATCGATAATGCGGCTGTAGGCGGAAGCACCTGCCAAAATCAGCTGGGGCTTCACCTCGTGGGCGATACGCTCCATGGCGTCGTAGTCGATGCAGCCGTTCTCGTCCACATCATAGAAGCAGGCATTATAGATACGACCGGAGAAGTTGACGGCGCTGCCGTGGGTGAGATGACCGCCGTTATTGAGGTTCATGGCGAGGATGGTATCACCGGGCTTCAGCACGGCGGTATAGGCTACCTGATTGGCGCTGGCACCACTGTGGGGCTGAACGTTCACATGGTAGTCGGTGTGGAACACTTCCTTCCACTTCTGCACACAGTACTCCTCCAGCTGATCCACCACATGGCAGCCGCCGTAGTAGCGGCCCTTGTTGCCCAGTTCACGCTGGGCGGGATAGCCCTCGGAATACTTGTTGGTAAGGCAGCTGCCCACAGCGCGGAGCACGTCCTCGCTCACGAAGTTTTCGCTGGCGATCAGCTCCACCGTATTCTTCTGACGCTCCTGCTCCTGAGCGATAAAATCAAAAACCTTAGAGGCCATCTTGGTCTCCTCCTTAAAATACAAATCTTCGACCATTATGCCATAGTTTCAGAAGGAAAACAAGTTAACAGATTGCAAAAAAAGAGACGGCCGAAGCCGTCTCTTTTGTAGGTTTTATGAACTTAGATCATGCTCTTGAGATCCTCGGCCACCAGGACGGGGCAGGCGGTAGCAGCCTTGACGTCCTCGACGGTGAACTCGGGGTTGATCTCGGTGATCATCAGACCCTCGGGGGTCACTTCCATGACGCACATCTCGGTGATGATCTTGTTGACGCACTTGGCAGCGGTCAGGGGCAGACGGCACTTCTCAAAGATCTTGGGGTTACCCTTGGCGGTATGCTCCATGCAGACGATGCACTTCTTAGCGCCGGTGCACAGATCCATTGCGCCACCCATACCGGGCATTTTCTTGCCGGGGATGATCCAGTTGGCCAGGTTACCCTCCATGTCAACTTCCAGAGCGCCCAGGAAGCAAGCGTCCACATGGCCGCCGCGGATCAGGCCGAAGTTGGTGGCGGAATCGGCGAAGGAGCCATCGAAAGCCACGCTGGCGGGAGCGCCGCCGGCATCGGTCACATGGTAAGGCATATAGTTGGCGTCGCCCTCCTTGGGGTTAGCGCCGGCACCGACGATACCCAGCTCGGCATGGATGACCAGCTCAACGCCCTCGGGCAGGTAGCGGGGGATCATGGTGGGCAGACCGATACCCAGGTTGACCACGTCGCCATTCTTCAGTTCTTTTGCACAACGCTTGGCAATAAAGCCTTTGATCTCAGACTTATCCATTACTTCTTTTCTCCTTCCACGATGTAGTTGACGCAGATACCGGGGGTATGGACGTTCTCGGGCTCGATCTCGCCCACGGGAACCACATACTCGGTCTCAGCGATGACCAGGTCAGCAGCGGTAGCCATCACGGTGTTGAAGTTACGCATGGTGCCCTTGTACCAGCAGTTACCGGACTCGTCGCACTTATAGGTGCCCAGCAGAGCCACGTCAGCATGGATGGGAGCCATCAGCAGGTAATCCTTGCCGTTGATGTTCTGCTTGCCCAGGCAGAAGGGGCTGTCCTCAACCAGAGTGTCAACACCGGTGGGGGTCAGCACGCCGCCGAGGCCAGCGCCGTCGGCGCGGATGCACTCAGCCAGAGTGCCCTGGGGCAGCAGGAAGACTTCCAGCTCGCCGGCGGTGTGCTTCTCGCCGACTTCGGGAGTCATACCCACGTGGGTAGCGATGACGCGCTTGACCTGATTGTTGTGGATCAGCTCAGCGATGCCGTAGAACTCCTCGCCCATGGGACCCACTGCACGGGCCATATCGTTGGCGATCAGGGTGAAGCCACCCTTACCGGAAGCCACCAGCTCCTTCACGATAGCTCTTGCCTGACCGCAGGCCAGGAAGCCACCGCACATAATGGTAGCGCCTTCAGGAATCATTGCTGCTGCCTCTTTGGCAGTAATCACAGGTTTCTTTGCCATGTCTGTTCCTCCTTGTTATCATCGGTTGAACTAAAAAATAGTCTCCGCTATTTTTCATTGTCCATTATAGTCCACCTCGCATAAAAATGCAAGGGAACGCCCTCGTCCGCAATGTAGATTTTTTCCGTGTTTTTTCACTATTTTGCACAGATTTTACCACGCAAAGCGAGGAAAAGGCGGCTGTGCTGTCTGGCACAGCCGCCTCTTTTCTTTTGTAAGAGGTTTCTTACTTCATGCCGCGCTTGACCATCTCCGTCACAACGAAGCTGGCCACGTCGTCACCGTACTTGCCTGCGCCGAAGCCGGCATCAAAGCCCAGCTCCTTGGCGAGCTCGTGGGTGATACGGGGACCGCCGCAGATCACGACGAAACGATCGCGCAGACCCTCGGCCTCCAGCAGCTCGATGAGGTTGGTCAGGTTCTGGATGTGGACATCCTTCTGGGTAACAGTCTGGCTCACCAGCAGAGCGTCGGCGTTGAGCTCGACGGCCTTCTTGATGAACTCCTCGTTGGGGACCTGAGAACCCAGGTTGTAAGCCTCCACCATCTCGTAGCGCTCCACGCCGTAGTGACCGGCGAAGCCCTTACGGTTCATGATGGCATCGATACCCACGGTGTGGGCGTCGGTACCGGTGGATGCACCCACCATCACGACCTTGCGACCGATGTTCTCACGGATGTAGTCGTTGGTCTCCTCCATGCTCATAACGTCGGACTCGACGGTGATGACATGGATATCCTCATAGTTGACGCTGTGGACGCAGCTGCCGTACACCACATAGAAGGTGAACTCCTTGTCCAGAGCGGCATGGTAAGCCACGTTGGGCTCTTCCAGACCCATCTTCTTGGCGATCTGACGGGCAGCCTCTTCGCCGCGCTCGTCATCCTTGACGGGCAGGGTGAAGCTGGTCTGCACCTTACCGTCGTTCATGGTGTCGCCATAGGGCTTCAGGCGGGTCAGATCGAGGGTAGTATCAAAATCTACCTTATGAGTATTATACAGTCCGCTGCTCATTCTGCTGCCACCTTACCTTTCATCTCTTCAATGAACGGGTTGAAGTGCTTCTCATCCTTCACAACAACGCCGTTGAGGCCCTTACCGCCATCCTTGGGACGCTTCACGTCTGCGAAGATACCCTTCTCGATGGTGGTGAACAGGCCCAGCTGCTCGATCTCTACCAGCAGGTCGGTAGCCTTGGTCAGCACCTCGTTGGCACGATTGCGGATGATACCGTCCTCTTTGTAGATCAGCTCGCTGCCCAGATCCTTCATGGTACGGAAGATGTACTGAGCGTTCTCGATAGCCAGTGCACGGTCGGACATGAAGGGCGTGTGGATAGCCTCGGTCATCATGCCCAGCAGGTGCAGCTTCTGGCCGGTCAGGACGGTCACCATGTTGAACAGGGCGTCCTGGATATGGCCGCGGAAGACGTTACCGGTCATGAACTTCGTGGGAGGCATGTACTTCAGAGGAGCCTTGGGGAAGATCTCGCGTGCCATCTGAGCCTGAGCCAGCTCCATGACGAAGGCGTTCTCCACCTCGGGATCCATCTCAAATGCGTGACCCAGACCCATCTGCTCCTCGCGCATGCCGGCGCTCTTGGCGAAGGCCTCGTTCAGGAACTGGGAGGCCAGCACGGTATGAGCGGAAGTAACGGCATCGTCGGTGGTCAGATAGTTATCCTCACCGGTGTTGATGATCACGCCGGCATAACCGTTGATAACACGGGAGAAGTACTGGTCAACGATGGTACGCTGCATGTTGATGTCGCGGAACAGGATGCCGTACAGAGCATCGTTCAGCATAACATCCAGGCGCTCCAGAGCGCCCATAGCGGCGATCTCGGGCATGCACAGGCCGGAGCAATAGTTGCACAGGCGGATGTAACGGCCCTGCTCGCGGCCCACCTCGTCCAGAGCCTCACGCATCAGGCGGAAGTTCTCCTGGGTGGCGTAAGTACCGCCGAAGCCCTCGGTGGTAGCACCGTAAGGCACGTAGTCCAGCAGGGACTGACCGGTGGTACGGATGACGGCGATGATATCGGCGCCCTGCTTGGCAGCAGCCTTAGCCTGGGTGATATCCTCGTAGATGTTACCGGTAGCCACGATGACGTACAGGTAAGCGCCTTCCTTGTCGCCGAACTCCTTCAGGAAGTCGTTACGACCGGCGACGTTGGTGTTGATGCGCTCGATGGTAGCCTTCACATAGGGGGCCACTGCCTCACGCACGGCGGCATCGTCATGGGCGGGGACCTTGCTCAGATCCAGCTCGCCGCGGTCGATAGCCTCTGCCACGCCCTGGGGATCGAGACCGGTCTCCAGCATGGCGTTACCGATGGTCCATGCCGCGCCCATGGGCAGCACGCCAACGGCCAGCAGGTGATCCACCAGCACGTTGGGCATGGGGACGTCCATCTCATTGACGCCATCGATGCCCAGCAGACGGCAAACGGCACGCTCCACCGTCACGGTGGTGTGCTGATCGATAAAGTTCTGGGTATCCTCAGCCACGCGCTTGGCAGAGGCACGAGCCTTTTCGACCAGTTCTAAATTCAAGCCGAGTTTGCTTTCCATTCTTGTTACCTCAAATTCGAAAAATTTCTGATTGGATGACGCAACGCGGGCACCCCGACAAATTTGTCGGGATGCCGCGTATCAAACATCACTTACTTGGTGTGGCGCTCGTGGCGCAGGAGCTTGGTGGGCTCAAGGAAGTGCTGAGCAGTGCCCTGAGCGACCCATGCGACACCGGTCTTCTCAACCTTCTTCTTGCCGGTGCAGACGTCGCAGTGGCAGTTCTCCACGTAATCCATGGGCTGGGTGTAGGAAGTGATAACACCCTCGAAGTTACGCAGGATGACCTTATGAGGCGTCTGGGAGATCATATAGTTGGGCATGACGGGAGTCTTGCCGCCGCCGCCGGGAGCGTCGACCACGAAGGTGGGCACGCAGTAGCCGGAGGTATGACCGCGCAGAGCTTCCATGATCTCCAGACCCTTGGAGACGGGAGTACGGAAGTGGCTCAGACCCAGAGAGGGATCGCAGGCATAGATGTAGTAAGGACGCACGCGCATCTTGACCAGCTCGTGGACCAGATCCATCATGACGTGAGAGCAATCGTTCACGCCTGCCAGCAGCACGGACTGGTTGCCCAGGGGGATACCGGCATCAGCCAGCATAGCGCAGGCCTTCTTTGCCTCGGGGGTAACTTCCTTGGGGGTGTTGAAGTGGGTATTCAGCCACACGGGATGATACTTCTTCAGCATGTTGCACAGCTCGGGGGTGATACGCTGAGGCATCACGACGGGAGTGCGGGAGCCCAGACGGACGATCTCCACGTGGGGGATGGCGCGGACGCGGGAGATGATGTACTCCAGCATCTCGTCGGAGACCAGCAGGGAGTCACCGCCGGAGAGCAGCACGTCACGAACCTCGGGATGGTTGGCGACGTACTCGATGCACTTATCGATCTGAGCGGTAGGCACATCGCAGTCGTTCTGGCCGGCGAAGCGGCGACGGGTGCAGTGACGGCAGTACATAGCGCACTGGTCGGTGATCAGCATCAGCACGCGGTCGGGATAACGATGGGTAAGACCGGGGCAGGGAGAGTCGGTATCCTCGTGCAGAGGATCGGCGTCCTCATAGTCAGCGTGGAACAGCTCTGCGTCGGTGGGGATAGCCATCTTGCGGATGGGATCAAAGGGATCGTCCAGATCGATCAGGGACAGGTAGTAGGGAGTGACAGCCATGCGCAGGATGCCCAGCGTCTTGGCAGCACTGGCCTCCTCCTCGGGGGTCAGGGTCATGTACTTCTTCAGATCCTCAACCGTCTCAGCGCGGTTGGCAACCTGCCAATGCCAGTCGTTCCACAGATTCTCGGGAACATCGGCAAACAGACCGTTACGAGTCTTCATAGTCTTTTCTCCTTTGAATTTTTAATGAAAATCAGATGGGAAAGAGCGATTAGCAATACTTCTCGTCGAACAGCTTGCGCAGCTTGGCATTCTCGCGCAGCACGTCCAGAGTGATGTTGGCGTGGTTCTTGGTGTAGCCGTTACCAACGATCATCTCAACGTCCTTACCGATACCCTCGGCGCCCAGAGCAGCCTTGGTGAAGGAGGTAGCCATGGAGAAGAAGTACACCTTACCATCGTCACGGACGGGCAGGATGGCGGACATCTCGCAGGACTCGATGTTGACGCAGCAGATGGACAGGTCGTACTCCTTACCGCCGGTGACGGCCAGAGCAGCCTCCATAACCTCGACGGGCTTGGTGCAGTCAGCAACGATAACGTCAGTGTAGACGCCCAGTTCCATCAGATCGGCAACCTGCTTGGGGTTACGGACGACGCCGACAACCTTACCGTTGGGGCCGACCTTCTTCATAGCTTCCCAACCGCACAGAACGCCGGACTTACCGTTGGCGCCCAGGATCAGGACGTTGTCACCCTCGTGGGGCAGCTTGCGGGCCTGAGCGGGAGCGCCGGCCACGTCCAGAGCGGCCAGGGCCAGAGGCTCGGACATATCCTCGGGCATCTTGGCATACAGAGCGGACTCGAACAGGATGGCCTTACCCTCGATGTCGACGCGGTCGATATCCTTGTGGATGGCCAGGATCTTGTCAATGCGCAGAGGAGTCATGGACAGGGAGACCAGGGAGACGATCTTGTCGCCAACCTTCAGGTCGAAGCCGGGCTTAGCCAGCAGGTCCTCACCGATGTGAGAGACAACGCCCTTGAACATACCGCCGGAACCGGTGACGGGGTTCTGCTGCTTGCCGCGCTCAGCGACGATACCCATGATCATCTCGCCGATCTTCTTCTCATCGCCGCCGCAGG
>JAFQTS010000071.1 GCA_017408915.1 Oscillospiraceae bacterium
GCCTGCTCCAAGGTCTCGCCGCGCTCCATAAAGTCGCGGATGGTATCGGTCTGATCGCCGTTGGTGACGATGAGGCTGCGACCGAGCTGGCGGACGGGATGATAGATGATGAGGCTGGGGTCAGAGAGCTTGGAAGGATCGAAAGCCTCGGTGCGGATGCCGTCGGGCTCTTCCATAAAGACGCGGTTACGGCTGTTGACGCTGCGGCCCATGATAAAGTAGGCAGCCACGGAGGTCTTGCCGTCGGGGAGCATGCCCAGCACGATGCCGCGACCGGGATACGTATTGGAAGCGAGCTTCTCGGTGAGAGAGCCGGTGAGATGAATGTTCATTTACGCGTTCTCCTTTTCGTTCATAATGGCGGCGGACATCAGCTCCGCGGCGGCAGGCAGCAGCTTCCACTCCGCCTGCTCCATGACGCGGCGCTGCAGCGTCTCGGGGGTGTCGCCTTCTAAGATCTCCACGGCCTTTTGCAGCAGAATTCTGCCGCCGTCGGGGATCTCGTTTACCAGATGCACCGTGGCACCGGTGACCTTCACCCCGTAGGAAAGGGCGGCCTCGTGTACCTTGAGGCCATACATACCCTTGCCGCAGAAAGAGGGGATCAGAGAGGGATGGACATTGATGATGCGGTCACGATACCGGGTGGTGAAGCTCTCGCTGAGGATGCTCATAAAGCCCGCGAGAATGATAAGCTCCACGCCCGCTTCATCGAGGGCGGCGCAGATAGCGCTTTCAAAGGCCTCCTGTGTGCCGCCTAATTCTTTCTTGTTGCAGACCACGGAGGGGATGCCCGCCTTGGCGGCACGCTCGATGGCGTAAGCGCCGCGCTGGCTGGATACCACCAGCACGATCTCGCCGGAGGGCAGTGCGCCCCCCTGCTGAGCATCGATCAAAGCCTGCAGATTGGTGCCGCCGCCGGAGACCAGCACGGCAATTTTCGTCTTTGTCATACGTTCTTCTCCTCTGCCAAACGGCGCAGCGCGGGGATGAACATACCGCCCACGGCGTTGCCGATCACCACCAGCAGCAGGAAGAGGAACACCTCACCGCTGAACATACGGGCGCAGAAGAAATAGAACATATCGGCAATGGAGTGTTCAAAGCCGCTTAAGATAAACACGGGGACGCAGAAGAAGATGCCCAAGGGAGAGCCCTTCTCCTTGTAGATGGCCACGGCGGTATACATGAGGATACCGCAGAAAAAGGCGGTGATAAGGATGGGCAGCACCCCCATCTCCAGTCGGGGCAGGCAGCGGGCGACGGCATTTTCCATTAGCTTCGGCTTGGCAGCGGAAACGAGGATGCCGCCGACAAAAGTGCCGATGAGATTGCCCAGCAGCGTCAGCGCCACCTCGGCGATCTCGCGGCCTGTATGGCTCACAGCCAAAAAGCCCACCTTACCGGTGAAGAGGTAGAGACCCATAAAGCAGATGGACAGCAGCGCCACAGAGAAGAACACTGCACCCACCACGCTGTTTTCGCAGGAGAGGAACACCGCGCCGCCGATGGAGATGAAGATACCGGCGGCGATGGCGAGGCTCAAGGAGCGTTTCAGCATAGCTCCACGTTCCCTTCCCCGCTGACGATCTCGCCGATGACATAGGCATCCACGCCCTCGGCGCGGAGGGTAGCCATGGCGGTTTCTGCGGTCTCGGGGGAGGTGATGACCACCATGCCAACACCCATGTTGTAGGTGTTGAACATATCGTGCTCGTCGATGTTGCCCTTCTCCTGCAGCATCTTGAAGATGGCGGGCGTCTTGATAGCGGCCTTGTCGATCTTGGCGCTGAGGCCCTCGGGCAGGCAGCGGGGAATGTTCTCGAAGAAGCCGCCGCCGGTGATGTGGCTGATGCCCTTCACGTCGGCTACCTCGATGCACTTGAGGACGGGCTTGACGTAGATGACGGTGGGCTTGAGGAGTGCCTCGCCGAGAGTGCAGCCCAGCTCGGGGAAGAACTCATTGAGATCGGCGTTCTCCACATCAAAGACCTTGCGGACGAGGGAGTAGCCATTGGAGTGGAAGCCGGAAGAAGGCAGGGCGATGACCACATCGCCGGCCTGCATACGCTTGGAGTCGATGACCTTGGGCTTATCCACGATACCCACGGTGAAGCCTGCCAGATCGTAATCGTCGGCAGGCATCATGCCGGGATGCTCGGCGGTCTCGCCGCCGATGAGGGCGCAGCCGGCCTGTACGCAGCCCTCGGCAACGCCGGAGACGATGGTAGCCACCTTCTCGGGGACGTTCTTGCCGATGGCGATGTAGTCAAGGAAGAACAGGGGCTTTGCACCGCAGCAGATGACATCGTTGACGCACATGGCAACGCAGTCGATACCGATGGTGTCATGCTTGTCCATCAGCATGGCAAGGCGCAGCTTGGTGCCCACGCCGTCGGTGCCGGAGACCAGCACAGGCTCGGTCATGCCGGTCATGTCGGGGGCAAAGAGGCCGCCGAAACCACCGATGTCGGACACGACACCGGGAATATGGGTGCGCTTGACATCAGCGCTCATAAGCTTCACGCCCTTGTAGCCGGCGGTAATGTCCACGCCGGCGGCGGCATAGGAAGCGGAGTAGGATTTCTCGTTCATGTTTCTTATTCCTTTCCGGTCCAGCAATAGGTGCAGACCTTGTCGGGGTCGAGGCCGATGGACTCCAGCAAACCGTCCAGAGACTGGTACACCAGAGAGTCGAAGCCCAGCTTCTTGCAGATCACCTCGCGCATGCACTTGCCGCGCTCGGTGTTGGGATCGGCATATTCATCCACATGCTCCTGACCGATGTTGCCCTCCAGTTCCTGAATGGTACGGCGGCACAGGAGATCCATATCGGAATTGCTGCGGGAGAAGTTGAGGTACTTGCAGGCATACATGATGGGCGGGCAGGCAGAGCGCATATGCACTTCCTTAGCGCCGCTCTCATAGAGGAACTCCACCGTACCCTGCAGCTGGGTACCGCGGACGATGGAATCATCGATAAACAGCAGCTTTTTACCGCGGATCAGCTCATTGACGGGGATCTGCTTCATCTTTGCCACCTGCTTGCGCACCTCCTGATTGGAGGACATGAAAGAGCGGGGCCAAGTGGGGGTGTACTTAATGAAGGGACGGGCATAGGGCTTGCCGCTGCGGTTGGCATAGCCGATGGCGTGGGGGATGCCGGAATCGGGCATACCTGCCACGAAGTCCGCGTCAGGCATAGTGCCCTCCTTCATCTCCATCTCCGCCATATTGGCGCCGTTCTTATAGCGCATGCACTCCACATTGGAGCCTTCGTAGGTGGAGTTGGGGTAGCCGAAATAGCTCCACAGGAAAGAGCAGATACGCATCTTCTCCCCTGCGGGGGACAGCGTCTCATAGCCCTCGGCATTGATCTTCACGATCTCACCGGGGCCCAGCTCGTAGGCGTCGGCGTAATCCAGCTTCTGATAG
The DNA here is from genome assembly GCA_017408915.1 of Oscillospiraceae bacterium. GTDB lineage: Bacteria > Bacillota > Clostridia > Oscillospirales > Oscillospiraceae > Vescimonas. The sequence continues at coordinate 3,436 of JAFQTS010000071.1, forward strand.
GCAAAGGGCTCGAAAGACACGCAGCAGCCGTTCTCATTCTGACCGATCAGCACGGGCAGACGACCCACCTTGTCGCGTGCGGCGATGATCTCTCCCTTATCGGTAAGCAGAAGCAGCGTCATAGAGCCGTCGATAAGCTCCTGTGCGTGGCGAATACCGCTGACCACATCGTCCTTCAGGTTAATAAGGGCAGCCACCAGCTCAGAGGCATTCACCGCGCCGGAGCTCATGGCCATGAACTGACGGCCGTGGTCGGAGAAATACTCCTTCACCAGCTCCTCGGCGTTGTTGATAACGCCCACGGTGGTAATGGCGAACAGACCCAGATGGGAGCGTACCAGCAGGGGCTGGGGGTCGGTATCGCTGATACAGCCGATGCCGCTGTTGCCGTGGAAATCCTTCAGATCGTCCTCGAACTTGGTGCGGAAAGGCGTGGTCTCAATGCTGTGGATCTGACGCTTAAAGCCGGTCTCGCTATCAAAGATAGCCATACCGCCGCGCTTGGCGCCCAGATGGGTGTGGTAGTCCACACCGAAGAAAATATCCAATACGCAGTCTTTCTTGGAGACTGCTCCGAAGAAGCCGCCCATTATGCAAAGAACAGCTCAGACAAAGTCATGGGATCTACGTATTCGCCGTCCTTGTAGACCCGCATGTTACCGGATGCGATCTCGTCGATGAGCATTACATTGCCATCGGCATCGTAACCGTACTCGAACTTGATGTCATACAGCACCAGACCCTTCTCCAGCAGATCGTCAGCCACGATCTTGGTGATCTTCTGGGTCATGTCCTTCATGTCGTCATACTGCTGCTCGGTCATAACACCCAGCACCACCAGACCATCCTTGGTGACCAGAGGATCGCCCAGCGCGTCGTTCTTAAAGGTGGTCTCCACGTAGGCGGGGAGATCGGCACCCTCGGCAACATACTGACCGTAGCGGCGCAGGAAGCTGCCCACGGCCTTATGGCGGCAGATGACCTCGAGACCCTGACCGAACACCTTGGCGGGCAGGACTTCCATGGTGGTGTTGGCAAGATCGGCGCTCACATAGTGGGTGCGGATGCCGGCGGCATTGATCTTCTCAAAGAAGTAGATGGACATACGCAGGTTCACATCACCCACGCCGTCGATGGTCAGGCCCACAGCATTCTCGCCGGGATCGAACACGCCATCCTTGCCGGTGCAGTCGTCCTTAAACTTCAGCAGGTAATTGCCATTATCCAGTGCAAAAACGTCCTTGGTCTTTCCGGTGTAAACATGTTTCATAGTTTTCTGCCTCCTGTAAAATATTTCAAAAAATTTTTTCTCTATCAATTGAACCGCGCCATCACTTCGGCATCGGCTTTCAGCACAGCGTCACGGCCCTCATCGCGGGCTTTCTGCAATTTGGCGGCCAGCTCACCATCGGTGATAGCCAGCATTTCGATGGCGAGGAGGGCGGCGTTCTTAGCCCCATCCACCGCCACGGTGGCAACGGGGATGCCGGAGGGCATCATCACGGTGGACAAAAGGGCGTCCATGCCGTCGAAGTTGGTGGACTTGCAGGGGATGCCGATGACAGGCAACGTGGTATTGGCTGCCAAAGCACCTGCCAGATGGGCTGCCATGCCGGCGGCGGCGATCAACACGCCGAAGCCCTTCTCACGGGCGGTGGCGGCAAAGTCCCGTGCCTCCTCGGGGCAGCGGTGCGCAGAGAACACATGCACCTCAAAGGGAACGCCGTATTCCTTCAGCACGGCAATGCCCTTCTCCACAACGCTCAGGTCACTGGTGCTGCCCATAACAACGCCAACTTTCATATCCTCGTACCTCCTTGAAGATGATTACATGACAAAAAAGGGCAAGCCAAATCAGCATCTATTCGATGTTCTTCGGTCTGCCCAGGCGGTCGGCTTTCTGCCTGCGACTCCTTGTGGTTTTTCCACTTCCGCCGGTCACCGCAGGCGTTATTTGGTTACATTGAAAATTCTAACAAAATTCCCCATTTTAGTCAACCAAACCGTGGCCTTTTCCCGCCATTTCTGCTGCTTTTTGTTTTAATATCTGTTATAAGTTCTTCTACTGTAGTTACCATCATGTCACTGCTTTCCTTATGGTAACCAAAGAAGAAAACCACCGCAAATTATGCGGTGGTTTTCCGAAATTTCAATTAATCCACGTAGGCAGAGGGTGCAGGTGCAACGCCGCGCTTGCGCTCGATGGCGTTGACCACGAAGAACACCACCACGGACACGGCGCAACCAAAGACCACAGGCAGGATACCCCAGCCCTTGGCGAGGTCGCCGCCGGTGAGCCACTGCCAGAAGCAGAAGCCGATGGTACCGGCAACGAGGGACACCACACCGGCATTCTTGGTGGCGTTGGGCACAACGAGACCAAGGCCGTAGGCCGCGAAGGGGCCTGCGCACCGGATACCGAAGGCGAAGGTGTTCATGACGGCGATGGGCACACCCAGCATGGAGATGAACATAGCCACCACAGCGGCGATGACGTTGCACATACGGGTGACGAAGATGATGCGCTTCTCGCTCAGTTCCTTCTTCTTGCCGAGGCCTAAGTACAGGTCGTTGATGATAATGGTGGACATGCACAAAAGGTTAGAGTCGGCAGAGGACATGGTGGCGCAGATGATGGCAGCGGAGATGAGGCCCACGATGGCACCGGGGGCAAACTGGCTGGTGACAGCCATCATGGCGTTGGAGCCGTTCTCTGCCAGCATGGGGATCTGATCCTTCAGCGACAGAGCAGCAAGACCCAGCAGCGTGGGGAAGATGGACATGGCAGCCATCAAAATGGCGGAGAGCCAGGAGGCGTTGCGGGCAGTCTTTTCATCCTTGGCAGTCTCGAAGCGGGACACCATCTCGGGGCCGGCAAGGAAGGTGCAGAAGTAGTTGAAGATGTAGCCGAAGATGGGCACCCAACCGATCTTGGTAACGCTCAGCTGCTCACCGGGCAGGGCTGCAGAGATGGCCTCCCAACCGCCGCAGCCCTTGATGACGAATGGGGTAGCGATGGCAAGACCTGCCAGGATGACGATGAACTGAACCATATCGGAGATCTGGTCTGCGATCATACCGCCGAAGGTGGTGTAGAGGATGACTACGATACCTGCGATGATCAGCGCCACGTTCATGGGGATACCGGTGAGGGTGGAGACCACGGTACCGGAAGCGGCGATCTGAGAAGAGGTCAGGCAGAACAGGGACAGGATGCTCAGCACGGCGGTGAAGGTGCTAGAACCCTTACCGAAACGGCGACCCACCACCTCGGGGATGGTGACAGCCATAGTCTTACGGATCTTGGGGGCAAAGTAGGCCAGGGGGATCATGGCGATAGAGGCAGCCAGCACATACCAAATGGCGCTCATGCCCCAGTCGCCAAATGCCTTCTGGGCAAGGCCGGTGGTAGAGCCGCCGCCGATGTTGTTGGCAGACAGAGAGAACGCCACCATGAAAAGGCCCATGCGGCGACCTGCCAGCATGTAGTCGGAGCTGTCCTTAATGTTCAGCTTACCGACGATAAATCCGACCACCATCATGCCTACCAGATAGGCCACGACGATAATCAGAGGGATGATCTGCAGTTCCATAGAAATCTCCTCCTAAAGTCAAATAAAGTCTGCAAAAATCTCACATAGATGATTGTAAAGCAATCTTAACGACTTGTAAAGATGGAAACAAAAATATAGTCTTTTGCAAAATTTTTTAGGTTATCGCAGGGGATAAAGTTTCGATTTTCAATAAATTCGGCAGCAAAAAAGCGCATCCGCAAAGGGATGCGCTTTCTTTACTTCTTCCTTTACTTAATCCTTCGCAGGAGCTGCTCGGGGTTGTCGGCATAGGTGAGGGCGGTCTCCCGGGAGATGATACCATCCCGGAGGAGCTCCAAAATGGACTGATCCATGGTGCGCATACCCTCCGCGCCGCCCGAGGCCATGGCAGCGGCGATCTGGTGGGTCTTATTTTCGCGGATCATGCTGCGGACGGCGCTGTTGAGATGGAGGATCTCGAAGGCGGGGACGAGGTCGCCGTTGATGGTGGGCAGCAGCTGCTGCGACACCACCGTGCGGAGGACGGCGCTTAACTGCACGCGGACTTGCTCCTGCGCTTCGGCAGGGAAGGCGTCAATAATGCGGTCAATGCTGTTGACTGCGCCGCGGGTGTGGAGCGTGCCAAGGAGATAGTGGCCTGTCTCCGCCGCCGTCATGGCGGTGCGGATGGTCTCCAAGTCCCGCATTTCGCCCAGCTGGATCACATCGGGAGCTTGGCGGAGACATGCGCGGAGAGCGGAGAGGTAATTCTCTGTGTCCACGGCGATCTCACGCTGGCTGACGATGCTCAGCTGATTGCGGTGGAGGTACTCAATGGGGTCTTCCAACGTGATAATGTGGCAGGGGCGGGTGTGGTTGATGCGATCTACAATGCAGGCAAGGGTGGTGGATTTGCCGCTGCCTGCCGTGCCCGTCACCAGTACCATGCCCGAGGTGTAGTCGGCAAGGGAGATGACCTCGGAGGGAATATTCAGCGTGCGGTAATCGGGGATGGAGAAAGCCACCACGCGGATGACGGCGGCCACGCTGCCACGCTGACGGTAGGTGTTGACGCGGAAGCGGGCAAGACCTGCCACGGAGAAGGAGAAATCGTCATCCCCCGTCTGCATAAAGGTGGTGGAACTGCGCTGGGCGAGGGTGTAGAGTTCCTTCACCAACGCCTCGCCGCGGGAGGGGACAATGCGCTCTTCCTCCAGTGGGCGCAGCACGCCCTCCACCTTCACGGACACAGGCGCGCCCGTGACGAGAAAGAGATCGGATGCGCCGCTGTGGGCGGCCTCGGTCAAATAATCCAGTAATGTCATCACTTTATTCCTCCTGCATGCTTCCACCGTTCCAAACGGGGAGGGAATCATCGGCGACCCAATCAGCAGTGCTGCGGGCCTGCCAGCGGATAATGGTGTAATCGGTGTCCTCAACTGCCACCTCCACCACCAGTGTTTGGGTGTCGGAGATGGGGCAGCCGTAGCGATAGAGGCCGCCCTCATAGGCGGTCACGCCCGCGGGGATCTCTCCTGCCCGAAGCTGGGCGAGAATTTCTTCCGCGGCGCAGTCGGCTGCGTAGTAGCCCTCTACGGCGGCGAAGGATTTGTCGCTGAGGCGCTGATCTGCCTGCACCGTGGAGAGGGAGAGGAGGGCAAACACCGTGAGGCACAGCACGGCGAAAATGGTGAGGAGACTCACCGCTCCCACCACCACGGGCGGGGAGAAGGTGCGCTTTTCACTCATGAGCCCACCTCCTGCCATGCGATAGGGAGGGTGAAGAGAGTGTCGCCCTCTGCCTCCACCACGATTTCTGCCCGTCCCAAATAGGGGGCGGGTGCTTGCCTTTCGGCGCGGAGGGTGTAAGTTTCCCCCTCTATCACCAGTGCGCCGTCCTCCACTGTGCCGTGGAGGGCAGCGGCAGCTGCAACGAAGTCGCCGCCGTGGGCTTTCACCGTTTCTGCCACTGTTTGGGCGTGGATGAGGGCCTCATCACGGTCGGCACTGTGCCGCGAGGCATCGTCCGACCACAAAAAGACACGGAGACAGATAACGGCAGCGAGGGCGAAGATAAGGAGCATCAAAATCTGCTCCAAAAGGGCGAGGGGTGCTTTATTTCTCATGGCTGCCCCTCCTCTCCCCCTCGCAGGTGGAGGGAAATGGAGGAAGGTGTGCCGTTGCCGTCCACGATGTTCATGTGGAGCAGCGCCCCCTCTTGGGTAAGGGTGAGGGCTTGGGCCTGAATGATCTTCGCACCGCCCTCAGGAGGGAGACCTGCACCCTTCAAGGTGAACAGTTCCATAAGCCACCCATCATGGCAGTAGACCTGTGTGGTAAAGGCAACGCCGTTGATATGCTCGGTGATGGTGAGGCAGTCGCCATCGCCGAACTGAGAGAGGGACACCATGGCGGCGTTTTCACTCTGGCGCACCTTGGTGGTGAGATACTGCACGCAGGTGCGGCTGTCGTAGCTCTCGCTGTCGCGGGCGGTAAGGCGGTCGTAGACGTTGGCACCGCCCAGCAGCACCGCCAACAACGCAACGGCAAAGACCAGCAGCATCAATAATGCTGCCAGTGACGATATTCCCTTGTGTCGGCGGTCAAGTTTCATCAGCGTTCCTTTTCCAGCACCGTAATGTCGGGCATCAAGTTATTGGCGAAGATTTCATAAAAGACGATGTAGCGTTCTTCCTCGATCTGCACGCCGTAATGCTGCTGCAGATACTCCACTGTGGGAGGATAGACACCCTCGGCGGCGTAACAGGCTACGGCGGCGCGGCGCAGGGCCGTTTCCAACTGCTGCCGCCCCTCTTCCCCCTGCTGACGGTCAACAGAGGCGAGGGAGGTAATGAAGAAGATGAGGCACAGGGCGGCGAGAAGGGCCGCCAGCCATCGGAAGATGGCGGAAATACGGTTTCTACCCATAGGCGTCACCCGATGGCGGTCATGATCTGCAGCAGGGGCAGCATGACGGAGAGGAGGATGAGGCCAACCAAGATGGACATGAGAGCCACCAGCGCAGGCTCAACGCGGCCTGCGGCAGAGGCGAGGGCTTCTTCGCTCTCTTCACTGAGGCGCAATGCCAGCTGATCCATAGTCTCGCCGCTGCGTCCGCTGCGGATACCTGTTTCGAGAAGGCGGCTCTCCGACACACTGAGCAATCCGCTTTCGCGGAGGGCTTCGGAGAGCCCCCGTCCCTCGTCAAGAAGAGCGATACACTGCTGGCAGCGGGCAGAAAAGGCAGGCGCGCCCTCACTGAGCCGCGCGGCGAGAGCGGCGGCTTCGGCGTCTGTCATGCCGCAGTGGATGCCCATGGCGAGGGCTTGGATAAACCGCGCCGTGTTGAGGCGGCGGGTGATGCCCTTGTCACCCTGTGTGCGGCGATAGAGGGCGAGGATCTTTTCACGGAGGGCGGGAGAAGCGGCGATGACGATGGCGGCAACGACCACCACTGCCAAGAGGATGCACAGGAGGGGCAGCAAGCGGCGCAGCCCTGCACCGAAAGCCAACAGACCACCTGCAATGCCCGTCAAGCGGCTGCCGAGGCGACCGTACACATCGTTAAACACGGGCAGCACCCAAACGAGCAGCACCAAGACCACCACCAGCATGACCGCCAAGAGGACGGCGGGATAGAGGAGGGAGGACTTCAGCTGCCGCAGCAAGCGCACGCGGGCA
>JAFQTS010000072.1 GCA_017408915.1 Oscillospiraceae bacterium
CCGCCGCCGTGGGGTGCGCTGCCGCCGTAGGTATCCACGTTGATCTTGCGGCCGGTGAGGCCGGAGTCACCCTGAGGGCCGCCGATAACGAAACGACCGGTGGGGTTGACGTAGTACTTGGTGTTCTCGTCCAGCAGACCTGCGGGAACGGTGGGCTTGATGACCAGCTCGATCATATCCTTGCGGATCTGCTCCAGCTCCACCTCGGGGCTGTGCTGAGTGGAGACCACCACGGTGTCCACACGGCAGGGCTTGCCGCTCTCATCGTACTCCACGGTGACCTGGGTCTTACCATCGGGACGGAGATAGTCCACCAGCCCCTCCTTGCGCACGTCGGTAAGACGCTTTGCCATCTTGTGGGACAGGGAGATAGCCAGAGGCATCAGCTCGGGGGTCTCATCACAGGCATAGCCGAACATCATGCCCTGATCGCCTGCGCCGTTGTCCAGCTCAGCGTCGCCGGACTCCTTGGCCTCAAGGGACTTGTCCACGCCCAGTGCAATGTCGCCGGACTGCTCGTCGATGTTGAGGATCACGCCGCAGGTATCGCAGTCGAAACCGTACTTGGCGCGGTCATAGCCGATGTCGCGCACCACCTCGCGAGCGATCTTGGCGATGTCCACGTAGCAGGAGGTGGTGATCTCACCCATAATGTGGATAAGACCGGTGGTGACGGTAGTCTCGCAGGCCACGCGGCCATGGGGGTCTTTTTCAAAGATGGCGTCCAGCACAGCGTCGCTGATCTGATCGCAGATCTTATCGGGATGTCCCTCGGTAACGGACTCGGAAGTAAACAGATGCTTTGCCATAGTAGTTCTCCTTTTCTTTTGTGTTCTGCTGCCGCGAAGGGCAGTGCGGTGTTTGGCGGAATGCAATAAAAAAAGCACACTGTCAGAATCGACAGAGTGCTGCAATTTTTCGTTGCTCTTCCTCATCTTTCGATTCATCGTCGGATTTGGCACCTTGAAAAACAGGTTGCCGTGGTTTCATCGGGCCGTTCCCTCCGCCACTCTTGATAAGGGGATTCAATTTTTCGGGAAATTTGCTAAAATGATTCTATCAGATTTATTCAATTTGTCAATAGTATTTTTTTGGAAATTTTCAAAAAATGTTGCAAAAGCCACTTGTTAAAAAGCTATAAACGGGTATAATGAAAACATCCAAAGGGATACAATATTTGCTTTTAGGAGGAAATGAAAATGTCTAATAAATACGCCGGTACTCAGACCGAGAAGAACCTGATGACCGCCTTTGCAGGCGAGTCCGAGGCTCGTAATAAGTATACCTATTTCGCATCCGTTGCCAAGAAGCAGGGCTTTGAGCAGATCTCCGCTCTGTTCCTGAAGACTGCTGACAACGAGAAGGAGCACGCCAAGCTGTGGTTCAAGGAGCTGGGTCTGCTGGGCGACACCGCACAGAACCTGCTGTCCGCCGCCGAGGGCGAGAACTACGAGTGGACCGATATGTATGATGGCTTTGCCAAGACCGCCGAGGAGGAGGGCTTCCATGAGCTGGCCGCCCGTTTCCGTCTCGTCGCCGCCGTGGAGAAGCACCATGAGGAGCGCTATCGCGCCCTGCTGAAGAACGTGGAGATGGCCGAGGTCTTCGCCAAGAGCGAGGTCAAGGTTTGGGAGTGCCGCAACTGCGGTCACATCGTGGTTGGCACCGCCGCCCCCGAGATCTGCCCCACCTGCGCCCATCCTCAGGCTTACTTCGAGATCCACGCCGAGAACTATTAATTCAAGTGCAAATAGAAAGAAGACCCGCGAGGGTCTTCTTTTTTTGTCTCTGTAGAAAAGAGGAGGGCATCTGCCCTCCTCTTTTGTGTTGTTAGGGGTTATGCCTTTTTGCGCTTGATGAGAATCATCAAAACAACAATTGCTGCCACAAGCACTACCAGCACGACGCCGATCCACAGGCCGACGCTGTTACCGCTGTCGTTCTGGGTTGCATCATCGGCAGGTGCATCGTCAGTAGCGGGGGCTTCATGGGCGATCATGTACACGGACAAGTGGTCAGTCTTCCAGTTGACACGCTTTTTGACGCTGTCGTAGGAAGTCTCGCACTTCTCCTGATTGCCTTCGTCGTCCACATAGTAGACCACGATGCCCTCGGCGGTCTCGCCATCACGCAGTTCGTAGGGTGCGTGGATGGTGATCTTGCCGCCCATATCGGAGATATGGACACCGCCGCTGGTCACGTTGATGTCAAAGGCCACGCGGTCACCCACTGTCGTCTGCTGTGCGGCACTGAGGACATTCTCCACAGCCTGCTTGATGGAGATGGTGATGTCCGCACCGCCTGCCTGAGAAACCTTCTCAGCCAGTGCAGCAGCGTCAAATTCGATGGATGCGCCGTCGGAAAGGACGATCTCAAGGCTCTCGGCATCGTTGTTGGGATCAGCCACCGCCTCGGCGATCTCCTTCACCACATCGGCAGGGATCTCCACCGTGTCGATGGTCTCGCTACTCTCCAGATCGGAGAAGTCGATGGTCACAGTACCCACGGCCACATCATCACCGATGACACCCTCCAGCTTGGTCATATCCACCTTGTCGATGGTAGCAGTGCTACCGCTGACGGAAGCCTCCACATTGATGGTGTTCTCCTCGCCGGACACAGGTACCGTCACCTCAGCAGGAGGTGTGGTAGGCTGTGTAGGAGTGGTAGGCTTGGTCTCAGTGGGGGTCTCAGAGGGAGTGGTGGGGGTCACGACGGGGTAGTAACCACCGGGAGTTCCGCCGGAAGGTGCGTTGCTCTTGGTGATGGTATAGGTGCCGCCAACAGCTGCAAAAGTAACCGTATCTGCCGACTTATCAAAGGTGGCCTCTACCGTCTTGCCGGAAGAATCCTTCACTGTGGCACCATCCCAACCGGCACAGGGAATGATTAGCTCTGCCTCCACACCATCGGGCAAGTCGTTCATGGTCACAGTGATGGTCTTGCCATCGGCAGAAGGTTCAACCTTCAAGGTAGGATCGAAACTATCGTTGTCGGCAAAGGCACACACGCTCAGTGCCAGCACCATCACAAGGGAAAGGATCATTACAATAATCTTTTTCATTACTCAGTCCTCCCCTTACTTATTCTTCTTCAGCTTGATCGTGCCGAGCACATCGTTGTCGCTGTCGCTGGTCTTGTCGATGGTGGAGATGGTCATGCCATCCGTAATATCGTCCACGGAGATCATGTAAATCTCGGCATCGCCGTAGTTGGGCACAGCCCAGTTGTTGGGATACAGCTTTACATCGCCGATCCAAGTGCTCAGCTCCTGAGACAAGGTATCCAGGGGGAGCTGCGACAGGTTGCCGGACAATACCGCCAAGCCGGTATCTGTCACGCCATAATAGGGTGCAGCATGTGCCTTACCGGTGGTGTTGGGCACAGCCTTGTTGCCATTGGAAGTGAGGGTACCAAAGGCATTGCCGGGTGCAAAGTAGCTGCGGTTGCCGCTGTGGATATCCTTCTGGTTATCGATGAAGATGTTATCATCGGTTCCGAACGTGGAGGTATCGAAGTTGGTGGGGAACCGCTCCAGCCACAGAGCAAACTGGTTATTCATATAGACATTGCCCGCCATGGTCGGCACACCGCCGCCATTGGGGTCGGTGCACTCCATATACAGGGCGGTATGGTTGTCGTAGAACAAGGAGTAGCCCATACCGAAGCGATACCAGTCCGCCTTGGAGTAGACCGCTGTCCGATAGCCGGTAAAGCTGCAGCAGTGGATATAGCCGTAAGCAGAGCCATAGACACCGTAGTTAGGCGTACCGATCAGCTCATCAGCACAATCAGAGTTCCAAGCTTCCTTATACTTATTGTTTGTCTTGCCTGCACCAACCATGCGGATGTTCATAAGGCGCGTGCTGAAGTTGTTTGCATAAACACTGCCGTACAGCACCGTCTCGCCTACGCCATCCTCGCAGCCCATGAGCTGGATCTCCTTCGGCGCAGTCTCAGGATCAACCACAATGAGACCATGCAGCTCCTTACCGGGGAGGCTCAAGTTCAGCGTGGACTGCTGGGGATTTGCGTTGGGATAGTTCTCCTTAAAGCTGGCGATGTAGGCATTGATATCGGCAACGGTTGCGTCAGCTTCCATCGGGTGATCATACACAGCAAGATATTCGCTCTTGCTGCTGAGGGCGGTGGTGAGTTCCAGACCGTTCTTAAACTTCACCGTGGTTTTCACCTGCCACATGCCCAAGGTGTCAAGATTGTGGCAGTATCCCACAGCGGCGAGGCGGTTACCAAAGGTCTCGCGAATATTTCTGGGAATATCGTCACCTCTTGCAGAGGAGGGGTAACGTGTACCCACATTTCCCTCATATCCCGCTACGGGGGCAATGGTAATGGACGCGCTCTCTACCATGGCGTTGATTTTACCGCGCAGTTCATCGCTGATGGGGGCAAGGTCTTTTCCGCCGTTGTCACTGGTCCAATAGTCGACAGCGTAATACAGACCGCCTTCGTTAGACCAAGTGGCAATGCCGCACCAGTTCAGCCAAGCGCTGGAAAGGACACCCTCGTTGATCATGGCAGGCAGCATGTAGAAGGTCTGCTCCTTGCCGTCAATGCTGAGCGTGAAGGGCACGGGCACATTTTCATTCACATGGAAGATTTCATCCTTGCTCTCCCACTGGATATAATCGCTCTCCTTGATCAGCTTTCCGGTGGTCAGCTTTGCCTTCGCGCCGTCATCGCGAACCCACAGGGAGCGGTAGTTTTTATGCTGCTCCTCACCGAAGGTTTCAGTAAAATTAAACATCAGGTGGAACTCGCCGTGTCTTCCCTCGGGAATGGTAACTGTGACACTCTTCTTATCCTCAGCGATACGGACATCAATATCGCTGGGAGCATCCACACTGTCGATGGTCACATAGTCTGCACTGGGTACGAATACAACGGTGTTCTTTTTGTCTTCGTCAGTGGGATAATAATAGCTGTCGTTTTCATCGGGATTTACCAGCTTTTCAGGGCTTATCTCACCTTCGAACATCAGCATCCAAGGCACACCAATGGAGACGGGCAGTCTATACGTATCGGTGCCATTGGTGATGGTGATGGTGCCGGTAGCACCGGGCAGTGCTTGGCTGCGATCCCAATACAGGATGTCACCGAACACGATCACTTTGCCGATATCTTCAGAAGCGCTTGCTGTCCACGGAGTGCTGATATCCAGAAGCGTTCCTTCTTCATCCAGTGCCAGGAAGATTCTGCTGTTTCCACCAACAGGCTCTTCCATCCGCCAATTGTGCCAAGGATCAGACTCATGATGGCGATAGAAAATGGTGCCTTCATCGTTGGTATCGCGGAACCAGAAATACATATCACGACGATCTGTCCAATCTCCGCGCTTTTGCTCAAATATTACTCTGAAGTCATGACGACCATACTCCTCAGCAGGGAACACAAGTGTAGCACTACTGCCATCGTCAGCAATAGAGACCCAGCTATTATCAATATCCTCAAATCCCGTGATTGTAATACTTTCATCACGGGCTACAAAATAAATCTCCGCTTCATCACCAGAGGTATAGGTAAAGCTGTAATCGGCATCAGCAAACTGTACATCATCGTAACCCTCAGCCGTCTTTGTGTTAAACACAAAGATTTCAGGGGGCTCAATTGCTACGGGAATCTTATAAGAAATCGTCCCGTTGGAAACAGTAATGGCACCGCTGGTGCTGCTTCTAACCTGACTATGATCCCAGACCAACCGGCCATCTGCACTCATCTCCACAGTACCGATTCCAGAGGTTGCAGTTGCCGTCCAATCGGTACCCGTAAGTGCTGTTCCCTTGTTATCCGTTGCCAGATTCAGCCAGTCACTGCCACCAAAAGTAGTATGGAGTCTTTCATTTCGCCAGCCGTCATACTCCGGATTATAGCTCCAGAACAACTCACTGGTATCGTTGGTATCGCGGAACCAGAAAGGCCTGTTATCGCCCCATCCTTGACCTTCATACTCAACCCAAATATCCTGCTGTCCGTACTCGTTTGCGGAGATAGTTACCGTGGCGGTTTTTCCACCGTCACCAATCACAGCGTTCGCACTTCCACTGACCTTCTTGATTGTGATATCTTCTCTTGCTACAAAATAAATCGTAACATCGCTGCCGGAGGTGTAAACATAGTTATTATCAGCATCGGCGAACTGTGGATTACTATAGGTATCGCCTGTTTTGGAGTTGTATACCCAAATCTGCGGTGCTTCGATGCCCACGGGGATTGCATAAGAGTCCGTGCCGCTACCGATGGTAATAGTACCACGGGCGCCAATGACAGCCTCACTGTGATTCCAGTAGAGACAACCGTCTTCTGTTTTAGAAACAACTCCGATATCTGTGGAGGAAACGGATGCAGTCCAACCTTCTGCAAGAGGTGTGCCAGCCGCATCCATTCCCAGATGGATCACACTGCTACCGCCACACGGTGCAGAGAGTCTTTCATTTCGCCAGCCGTCATACTCCGGATTATAATTCCAAAACAGCTCGCAGTTGTCGTTCGTGTCACGGAATACAAAGAATCTATCTCCATCGTTACTCCTTTGTTCCGATCCCTCCATCCAGCTGTGAGTATAGAACACTTGAATTTCCTGACGACCATATGCATTGGCAGGAATCGTGAGGGTGAGAACCTTACCATCATTGATATCGAAGCTAATCCATTCATTAGGGATTCTATCATATCCCGTGATTGTAATACTTTCATCACGGGCCACAAAGTAGAACGTTACCTCACTGCCAGAGGTATAGGTAAAGTTGGAATCAGCATCAGCAAATTTTTCACCGCTAAATACATCACCTGTCTTCGTGGTGTATACCATAATTTCAGGTGCTCCGACCTCTACAGGGATGGTATAGGTTGCTTCGCCGCTGTGGATGGTAATAGTACCCTTGGCGTTACTCTTGACGGCGCTGTGATCCCAGTACAAAAAACCTTCATCCGTTTTAGAAAAGTTTCCTATAGCCGCGGAGGACGCAGAAACATTCCAATCCTGTAATTTAGCACCCGAGGAATCTGCTGCTAGATAAAGTATGTCACTACCACCATACGTGGCGTGCATCGTTTCATTCCGCCAAGCTTCTCCTGCATGATAACGCCAATACAACTGCGCCTCACCTTCCGCCCACACGCTCATGGGCAGCAGGCTCAGCGTCATGACGAGCGCTAAGATCAATGCTGTGATCTTCTTCATGGTTTTCTCTCCTCCAATTTTCTTGGGATTTTGCGCCTGGGCGCAACGTTTTTTCTTGTTTCAAAAGTCTTTCTATTTTCCATCGGAAAATAGAAAATCCCCATGGGGATTTTGGCCCAATTTAACGGATACTATTGTACGCCTGATTTTGGAAAACTGCAACGAAAAATAGAAAATTTGGCATTTTTTACATAATGATTCGACCTATTATGGAAAAAACCACGAACACACTGTTTTCAGGTGTTCGTGGTCTGTGTTTATACCCGCTCCATGATGGCGCAGCCTTGTGTTTTGAGCCAGCGGCGGGCGGCATTGTAATCGGGGCAATTGGCCGCGACCAGCGCCCAAAAGCGGGGGGAATGGTTCATCTCGCAGCGGTGGCACAGCTCATGGATCACTACATAGTCCCGCACCCACTCGGGGCAGAGCATGAGCAGGCAGTTGAAATTCAAATTTCCCTTACTTGAACATGAGCCCCAGCGGGTGTGCTGACAGCGGATGGTAATGAGCCCTACGCTGACCCCCACTTGCGGGGCGAACTGCGCCACGCGGCGGGGAATATCCTCGCGAGCCGCAGCCATGAGGGCGGCTTTTTCCGCCTCCGTCAAGGGCGGTTGGGTGGCGGCGGGGCGGGCTAAGTGGGCGGCGATCCACGGGCTTTTCAGCTCCAAAAACGTCTCAATATCACGGTCTTTCATCCGCAAGGGCGCACGGACGAGGACGCGGCGGTCGCGGGTGATCTCCACCGCCACGGTGCGCCGCGATGAGCGGATCACTTGAGCATCGAACTTCATATTTCCCACCTCCTTTGCCGATTCTGCCACTATTTTACCCCCTTTGAGGGACGATTGCAACGGAAATCCTCTTGCGTACAAAGCGGCGGTAGGGTAAAATAGTGGCAACAATGATACTTACGGAGGACACGACTATGAGAAAAGATTTCGGTGCAAAGCCTTGGCTCTATCCCATGCCTGTATTGATGATCGCCTCTTACGGCGCGGACGGCACGCCCAACGTGATGAACGCCGCATGGGGCGGCATCAGCGAGGAGGCGGAGATCTCCATGTGCCTCTCCGCCGAGCATAAGACGGTGGAGAACATTTTGGCACGCCGCGCCTTTACCGTCAGCGTGGGCACGGCGGACTACGCCACCGCCTGCGATTATGTGGGCATTGTCAGCGGCAACGACACCGCCGATAAATTTGTCCGCGCAGGCTTCCACGCCTCCCCCGCTGCCAAGGTGGATGCACCTGTCATTGACGAACTGCCTATGGCACTGGAGTGCGAGCTGGTGAGCTACGATGCCGAGAGCTGCCGCATGGTGGGCCGCATTGTCAATGTCAGTGCCGAGGAATCCGTGCTGACCGATGGCAAGATTGATCCTGCCAAGCTGCGCCCCATCGTTTACGATCCTGTGAACCACGACTATTTGGTGCTGGGCGAGAAGGTGGGCAACGCCTTCAAGGACGGCCTGCAGCTGAAATAAGGAAGAAGGAGTTTTCCTATGATCGTCTATTTTTCGGGCACGGGCAACAGCCGTTACTGCGCCGAGTTTTTGGCGCGGCACTTGGAGGATCAGTGCATTGATGCCTTCCACTTCATCCGCGATGGCATCGCCGCCGAGTTCATCAGCGGCAAGCCGTGGGTGTTCGTCAGCCCCACCTACGCATGGCAGCTGCCCCGCATTTTTGCCGATTTTATTCGCAGCGGCAACTTTGACGGCAGTGATGATGCCTACTTTGTCATGACCTGCGGCAGCAGTATTGGCGGGGCGGGTGCGTATAATAAGGCATTGTGTGAAGAAAAGGGGCTTCGCTATCGCGGCACCATGCCCGTGGTGATGCCCGAGAACTATGTGGCTATGTTCGCCGTCCCCCAAGAGGAGGAGGCCAAACGCATCGTCCATGCAGGGCAGCGCGCTCTTAAGAAGGCGGCGCGGTGTATCGCAGGTGAGGAGGACATCCCCACCAAGGCGGCAGGGATTGGCGGCAAGCTGATGTCGGGCATCGTCAATGGCCTGTTCTATCCCCTTTTTGTGAAGGATAAGGCTTTCCGCGTGTCGGATGGGTGTATCTCCTGCGGCAAGTGCGTGGAGGGCTGCATTATGAACAACATCCACCTTGTGGAGGGCAAGCCTGTGTGGAAGGGCAACTGCACCCACTGCATGGCCTGTATCTGCGACTGTCCCACCGCCGCCATTGAGTATGGCCGCGCCTCGGTGGGCAAGCCACGCTATCACTGTCCCGAGGTGGAGGAGTAAAAGGAGTTCCCTATGAGATTGGTATTATTGACCGCCCTCGGTGTGGGCGGCGCCACCATGGTGGGTGCGCTGATTGGCTTTGCCTTCAAAAACATCTCCCACCGCTTTACAGATATTATCCTCTCTTTCGCAGCGGGCGTCATGCTGGCGGCGGCGATGCTGGGGCTTATCCTGCCGTCTGTGGAGTATGGCGGCGGAGCGAAGGGTCTGCCCATGACGATTCTCGGCGTGTTTGCCGGCGCACTGTGCGTCAACTTGGCGGATAAATTGGTGCCCCACCTTCACAAGCTCTCAGGCGCAGGCGAGGAGGAGCACCACAACAGCAGTCTTGATAAGGTGCTGCTGTTTGTGCTGGCTATTGCCATCCACAATTTCCCCGAGGGCATGGCGGCTGGCGTGGGCTTCGGCTCGGAGAACACGGCGCAGGCCATGGTGATTGCAGGCGGTATCGCGCTGCAGAACATTCCCGAGGGCATGGTCATCATTGGCCCCATGCTGGCGGCGGGTATCCCCCGCGGGCGCGTGCTGGTGGCGGCACTGATGACAGGCGTGGTGGAAGTGGTGGGCACGCTGGTCGGCTTTTTCGCCGTGTCCCTCTCCACCGCCATTCTTCCCTTCGCTCTCGCTTTTGCAGGCGGCACCATGCTCTATGTCATCAGCGATGAGATGATTCCCGAGACACACGCCCACGGGGCCCAGCGGGGTGCTACGTACGCGCTGTTGGTGGGCTTCTGCCTCATGCTGGTGTCGGATGTGTTGTTAGGATAAATTTTCCTCGAAAAAAGAAAAAAGGGTATTGACAAATCCCGCTCGATGCGTATAATAGTTAATGTTCGTCAGAACACAGCGGGATTGTGTAATGGTAGCACAGCGGACTCTGACTCCGTATGTGAGGGTTCGAATCCTTCTCCCGCTGCCAAAGAGACTTGCATCGTTGATGCAGGTCTCTTTTTTTATTTGCAGTTGCGCGAACTCTCTTGTAATAGTATAATGATAGCAACGCTATTTGCATCAGGAGGTTTCCTATGATCGAAAATGCAGTGCTTACCAACATGAAAAGTCGCTTTTGCTGCAGGAGCTTCAAGAGCGATGCTGTGGAGCGGGAAAAGCTGGAGGCAATCCTCGAAGCGGGGAAATACGCCGCCAGCGGACATAATGCCCAAGGGTGGCACTTCACGGTGATCACCACGGAAGAGGGCAAGGCTGAACTCCTCGCTGCCGTGTGTCCCGAGCCGCCGGAGTTTAAAAAGTTAGCGCCTCCCGGTGCCACATGGCCCTTCCCTGCCGACTTTTTTGGCGCGCCGGTAGTCATTATGATCTCCTATGACCCCAAGTGCCCGTGGCCCGACTGCGGCGCGTATATGGCGGCTGCCAACATGATGAATGCTGCACAGTCCCTTGGTCTGTCCATCTGCCCCCTAACGGTCTATTCTAAAGACGTGTTCCGCACGGAGGAGACCGCCGCCAACAAGGGAAAATTTATCCCCGAGGGCTATCAGCTGTACCTCTCCATGGTGCTGGGCTATCCCAAGGTAACGCCCGACCACAAAGCACCCCGCCGCGAGAATGTGGAAACGTGGCTGTGAGGAAAATACGATAAAACAACACAACCGCCACCCAGATAGGGTGGCGGTTGTCGTTTTCTTCAGTTAAATTCCTTAGCGGACAGAGTTGATCAGTGCCTTGAGGTTCTCCACCTTGCAGTTCAGGGGCACTTCGCAGCCGGTGCCGAGGATGAATCCGCCGTCCATAGCCATATCCAGCAGCTTATCGCAGTAAGCGGTCACTTCCTCGGGAGTGCCGAATGCCATCAGCGTGGGAGGCACGTCGCCGCGGATGACCTGATAGCCCTTGAGGATCTCGTAGGCCTTGGCGATGTCGGTAGCGCCGTCCAGCTCGATGATGCAGCTTCCCTTAGGCAGCTCCTTGAAGTAGGGCAGCATGGGCAGCCAGTTACCGTCACAGTGGACAACGGAGGTGATGCCTGCCTCGTAGAAGGCGAGGATCATCTGCTTGAGGTAGGGCCAGGCGAACTCCTCGAACATGGCGGTGGAGATGAAGGTAGCGGAGGAACGCATGGCGAAGATGGCGATGCGGTTACCGCCGGCGCTCTTGACGCCGGTGATGCCGGTCTTGATGATCTCGGGGGTAGCGGCCTCGCAGGCGGCCTTCACCTTCTCAGGGCAGTCGTACAGATCGCAGCAGAACTCGCCCATGCCGCGGGACATGGAGAAGGTATCGAAAGCGGGAGCCGTACCGGAGTGGAACATGAGGGGGATGTTCTTGGAATCCCAGAACTTCTTGTTCTTCTTCACTTCCATACCGCAGCCGATGAAGCCCTTGAGGACCTTGAACTTCAGGAAGGGGCCCTTGAAGGGGGGATTCTGGATGGAGGCCACGAAGGGGGTCTGCCATGCGCCGAAGCCCTTCTCCACGATGAGATCGTAGTCGGACTCCTGCATGATGGACTCCTCCACGAACTGGAACAGGGCGTTGTCGTCCAGATCCTTACCGGGGATGCGCACCTTCATCTGCTCAATGTACGTAACGGTCTTGGGGCCGAGGGGGAAAGCCACATCGGGGTAGCCGGTCACTTCGCAGCACTTCTTGTAAGCGTCCATCCAAGCGTCGTTGCCCTTGAAGATGTCCTTCTGGGTCACGCCGGCGGGAACGGCGGCGTAGGTGCAGGTGTGGGGGAAAACGGGGATATCTTTGCGGCTGGCAAAGGGTTTCATGCTCATGGCATGGTCAAATTTCTGCTGGCTGGTCATAATATAAGCCCCTTTCAAATATAATCACTGGATTTAGTATAGCATTTTGTTGCGAAAATGAGAAAAAGTAATTTCGTATGATGTGATAACGTTTTGTTATTAAAAGGGGCCTATTGTCGCTTTTTCATGTATATAGGAGAATACTGACCGAAAACAGTACCGCCGAATCCCTTGCTATTCTTACACTTTTGGTGTAAGATAGCTATATTATGTAGGGGAGACTTCCAATAGAAAAAGGAGATTCTTTTATGAAGCGTATTTGCCTAATTTTGGCAGCATTACTGACGCTAATGCTGGTTGGCTGCGGCAAAGAACCTGCACCTCCTGCCCACGAGGACATCACCCCCAAGGTCTACACGGCGGAGGAGTTGGCAGGCCTGTCGGCTGCGGAGATCGTCGCCATCTACGGTGAGGATTACACCGTGGTGGTGCCCGAGGGCGACCCGCCCTACTTCTACTATGAGGATGTGCCCTACCGCTTCATCGGCAAGCCCGATGATGCCGTTATCCGCGCCGTTTCTTCCGATGTGGTGGGAACAGAGATGCTGGACATCATCTGTGTGGGCGACAGCCTCGCTTCATTAGAGGCGGCGGCGATGACGATAGAGGGCTATGAATACTTCCCCGCTGACAACTGGTACGACGAGGGTAACGGAACATACGGCTGGGCGGTCATTCAAGGGACGAGCCATCAGTACAGCTGCTATATTAAGGACGAGGTGCTGACCTCTTTTGAGTGTCGGCTCATGACGGAATAAGAAAAATTTTCACAGGAGGACAAGGGCATGGTATATCTGTTTTTGGCTGAGGGTTTTGAAGAGGTAGAGGCACTGACGGTGGTAGATCTGCTGCGCCGCGCCAAGTGCGAGGTTACCTCTGTGTCCGTTACGGGCAGCAAGGCAGTGTGCGGCGGTCACGGTATTACGGTGATGGCGGATGCCCTGTTTGAGGAACTGTCCTTCCACAATGCCGAGATGCTGGTTCTCCCCGGCGGTCTGCCCGGTGTGACCAATCTGCAGGCACACGAGGGCTTGATGAGCCTTTTGATGGAGAAGCACGCTTCCGGCGTGACGCTGGCAGCCATCTGCGCCGCACCCATGATTTTGAGCCGTTTGGGTCTTTTGAAGGGTGAAAAGGCCACCATCTATCCCACCATGCAGGAGGAGCTCTCTGAGTCTGTCTACTCTGAGAACATGGTGGTGAAGAGCCGCAACAATATTATTACCTCTCGCGGCCCTGCCACGGCTATGTATTTCGCCCTCGCCCTCATTGAGGAGCTGAAGGGCGAAGCCGCTGCCGAGAATGTGAAAAACGGCGTGCTGCTGTAAAGTGAAGTAAGAAAACGGCCTTCGGTGTAATACCGAAGGCCGTTGTTTTTTTATGCTTACACCACGCCCTGCTTGCGCTGCTGGAGGCGGATGCGGTCAGCGATCATAGCGATGAACTCAGAATTGGTGGGCTTGCCCTTGGCGGAGTTGACGGTGTAGCCGAAATAGCGCTGGAGGGTCTCGAGGTCGCCTCTGTCCCATGCCACCTCAATGGCGTGGCGAATGGCACGCTCCACACGGGAGGGGGTAGTGCCGAAATGCTTGGCAACGGCAGGGTACAGCGCCTTGGTGACGGCGTTGATAATGTCGATATCCTCCACCGCCAGAATGATGGCCTCGCGGACGTACTGATAGCCCTTGATATGGGCGGGAACGCCTACATCGTGAATGATGGTGGTGACGGCACTCTCCAGCGTGGGCTGACGCAGGGCGGGCTCTTCCGGCTGTACGGCGCGGCGGACATGGCTCACCAATGTGTCGGGATTAATAGGCTTAGGCAGGAAGTACCACGCACCCATCTGCTGAACATCACCGATAAGGCGGTCACTATAAAAAGCGGAGATGACGATGACCTTGGCGTTCTTGGCCGCCTGCCGCAGCAGCGCCATACCGTCAGCGCCGGGAAGAATCACATCCATCACCACTACATCGGGCTTCACCTTCTCCATCACTTGCAAAAGGCGTCCGCCATCACCGATGCTCTCGGACAGCACCACACCCTCGCTGCGCTGTAAATATTCACCCAGTAACAGGCGGGACTCCTCGTTTCCGTCCAGCAGCACTACCTTGACTTGCTTCTCCATCGCCTATTCCGTCCTTTTCCTATAAATTCACACAACTGCTTTTCGTGGCAAAGGTCACTATATCGCCGTGCTGGTATTTAAATTAGCAGATTGAGACAGCGTTTTCAAGGTTATTATGTCGAATTGGTGGTAAAATCGTAATAATTTTTTCGACAAAATAGGAGAATATTGGAAATTATGCTTTTTGATTTTACAACAAAAAACACCTCTCTTTACGGGAAAGAGAGGTGTTTTCCTTATTTTTTCTTACCTAAAGCAAGGGTAAGCATGATGGGTAATTTGAGAAGCGGTGTGTGCTTGACGAAGTTGCTGTAGAAGTCGCGGAAGGGCATCTCCTGATGGGCGTAGGAGGTGTTGTAATAGTGGAATTTCTCCTCCTCACCACGGCGCAGAAAGACGAAATGCTTCGTCTTGCCCGTGTGATACCACAGGATGCCCGCATCCACCCCCGTCAAATTGCGGTAGCGCAGGCCCTTGACGCGGAGGCCGAAGCGGCGGACACCACGGGCCACATGGAACACGGTGGTGCCTAAGAGGCCGCCTAAAAATACGCTGCGGTGGAAATAGCGGTGGACTTCATCCTCGCTATGGGGAAGGCCGAAGTAGCGCACGGCGTTATACACCGCCAAGAAGCCGCAGCCCTTTTTCGCGGCGGTGAAGAAGCCGTAGGGCACATCTTTCATTAAACTCTGGCGCACGAGATAGCCATCTTCCGTGCGGCACTGCTGGGGAAGGTACATCCTTCTCCCCTCCTTTATTCGATCACAGGATAGCCCTTGTCCTTCAAGGCGGCGTAGAGCTGCTGGATATGCTGCTGATTGCGGGTCTCTGTCACCAAGCGGACGCGGATGGCGTTGACGCCTGCCTTCATGCTGCTGCGGTCATGGTGGACTTCCAGCACGTTAACGCCCACAGCGGACACGGCGGCGAGGAAGGTGGCAAGTGCGTTGGGCTGGTCGGGCAGGACGGTGGAGAAAGAGCAGACGCGGCCCTCGGCAGTGAGGCCGTGCTTAATGATGCGCTCGAGGGTGGTCACATCCACGTTGCCGCCGGAGAGGAGGGCCACCACCTTCTTGCCTGCCACTTCGATCTTACCGGAGGTAATGGCGGCAACGGACACGGCGCCTGCGCCCTCGGTGATCAGCTTCTGCTTTTCCAGCAGCCACAGGATCGACTCGGCGATCTCGCTCTCAGAGACGGTCACCACCTCGTCCACGTACTTGCGGCACATTTCGAAGGTCTTGTCGCCGGCGCGCTTGACCTTGATACCATCGGCGATGGTATCCACATGGGGCAAGGTGACGATCTCGTTGCCGCGAAGAGCCTCCACCATGCTGGCTGCGCCCTCGGACTGGACGCCGATGACCTTGCAGGAGGGCTTCAGCTGCTTGACAGCGTAGCCAATGCCGGAGATAAGACCGCCGCCGCCAATGGCGGTGACGATGACATCCACATCCTCCAGCTGATCGAGGATCTCAAGGCCGATGGTGCCCTGTCCCGCCATAATGGCGGGATCGTCAAAGGGATGGATGAAGGTATAGTTATGCTCATCACGGAGACGGATGGCCTCGGCGTAGGCATCGTCATAGACGCCGGGGACGAGGACGACCTCCGCGCCGTAGCTGCGGGTGGCCTCGATCTTGGAAAGAGGTGCGCCCTCGGGGATGCAGATGACGGCATGGATACCCATGTCACGGGCGGCGAAAGCCACGCCCTGTGCATGGTTGCCGGCAGAGCAGGCGATGACGCCACGGCGCTTCTCCTCTTCGGTCAAGGTGGCGATTTTATAGTAAGCACCACGGAGCTTAAATGCGCCCGTCTTTTGCAAACACTCGGCCTTTAAGAACAAAGAGCCGCCCTCCTCCACCGTACCGGCGGGAATGAGAGGGGTTTTATTGATGACACCGGACAAAACGCTCCGTGCGTTCCAAATCATTTCCATCTGCAGCATGACTGTTTCCTCCTCGACAACAAAATGTATTTCTGAGGTTGACAAATTCCTTGATTTTGTTCTTATATGGTAGCACATTCCACGAAAGATTGCAACAGCTGCGGTGAAGTTTTTCCTTTTAAGGTAACTTTTGCCTTGATTTTGAAGGAGTTGTCTTTGCTAATTTACATTTTTTAGTATCACGGCGATGGCTTTTCTATGGACTTGCAGGGAGTTTTGTGCTAAACTATTACCATCTATGCGAGCAAAAGGAGGGGTGAGAAAATGGCTTCCAATCAGCACATTTATCCTCGTCATCAGCGGTGCTACCGCTTCCTCTATCCCATCATCTGGGCGGCCATGAAGGTCTATTACGGCTATCGGGCTGAGAAGTTCCGTATCGACGAGGGCAAGCAGTACTTGATCCTGTCCAACCATCAAGCACTCCTCGATCCCGCTTTCGTGGTGCTGAGCTTTAATAAGATGCCCTACATCATCGCCTCGGATCACCTGAACTCCAACGGTTTTTTCCAGCGGCTGCTGCGCTGGGCATTTGCCCCCATCTATAAGCACAAGGCCGCTGCCGATATTAAATGCATCCGCACCTGCCTCAAGACGGTGAAGGAGGGCGGCTCTATCCTCCTCTTCCCCACGGGCAACCGGGTGTGGGCGGACTACTCCTTCTATGTTGACCCTTCTGTGGTGAAGCTCATTCGTATGTTGAAAGTGCCTGTGCTACTCTACCAGCTGCAGGGCGGCTACGGCGTGAACCCCCGCTGGAATCACGGCAAGCGCCGCGGGCCTTTCGAGGGTCGCGTGGTGCGTGAGCTGAGTGTGGAGGAGATCGCCGCCATGGATGACGACACTCTCTACAATGCCGTGGTGGAGGGCATCCGCTACGTGGATTGGAGCGGCGGCGGGCGCTACCGCAGCAAGACGAGAGCGGAATACTTAGAGCGCCTCCTCTTCCTCTGCCCCCGCTGCGGCAAGGTGGAGACACTTCGCTCTGAGGGCGCGTATGTCCACTGCGACAACTGCGGCCTCAAGGTGGAGTACGGCGAGGATTTGCTGCTTCACTGTGATGACGAATCCTTCCCCTACCGCCGCTTGGTGGAATGGTACAATGGGGAAAAGCACTGGGTCAAGGAGCAGGAGATTCAAGAAAACGCCGTCATTTGGCAGGATGACCACATTTCCCTGTGCCGCTACCAAGGAACGGAGCGGGAGGAGATGGGCGAAATTACCCTCACCCTGACGGACAAGACGCTGACTATGGGCGAGCTGACGCTGCCTGTGAGCGACATCACCGCCGCCACCATCATTTCGGGCGCAAAGCTGGTGGTGACCACGGAGGAGGACTCCTACATGCTGCAGGGTCATCCCCGTTTCAACGCCATTAAGTACGTTCTCATGTTCAATCGCTTGGAGACCTCCATTAAGGAGGATAAATACTATAGTTTGGATGATGAAGTATGAAAAATAAGCTGAAAGAAATGCTGCTCCGCGGCGAGAAGCCTATCGGTACTTTCTGCGGGCTCAACAGCCCCACCGCTATCGAGTGCTTGGGGCGCACGGGACTTGATTTTGTCATTATCGACTGTGAGCACTCCCCCGCCGAGGCGGAGACGGCAATGGAGCTGATGCGTGCTGCGGAGTTGAGCGGCCTTACGGCACTGTGCCGCGTCCGTGACTTGAGCCGCAGCGCCGTGCTGAAGCTGCTGGACGTGGGAGCGCGCGGTCTCATTGTGCCCAACATCCACTCCGTGGAGGAGGTGCAGCAGATCATCGACTATGCCAAGTTCGCCCCCATTGGGCAGCGTGGCTTCTGCCCCACCCGCAAGGATGGCTGGGGCTTCGATGAGGAGTGTACCGTTGCCGAGACGATGGAGAAGATGAACGCATCTACCCTGCTGCTGCCCCAGTGCGAGACAGCGGAGGCGCTGGCGCATATTGAGGAAATCGTGGCATTAGAGGGCGTGGACGGCGTGTTCATCGGGCCTTTCGACCTGTCTATTGCCCTTGGTCTGCCGGGGCAGTTCGACCACCCCACCGTTGCCGCCGCCTTCCGCCGCGTCCGCGAGGCGGCACATAAGGCGGGGAAGCTGTGCTTCTACTTCACAGGCACGGCACAGGGCGTTGCCGATGGCTTTGCCGCAGGGTACGATGCCATGCTCATGGGCATCGACACGCTGCTGCTCATTAACGGCGTGAAAGGGCAGGTAGAGGCCGCCAAAAAGGCCATGGAAAAGTAAAAACTGTCTAATTGAAAAACACTGCTATAAAAAGCAGTGTTTTTTCTGCATTTTTCGGCACTTTTATGCTTGCATTTCCCGCATTTAAGGCGTAATATAGCGGTGTTTGTGTTATTAGCAATTTCTTTGTTATATTGTGTGTTGTGAGGTCGAGAATATGAAGTACTTTACTCCCATGCTCTTCACCAGCTTGAAGGGATATACCCGTCAGCAGTTGGTGAAGGATATCATCTCCGGTATCATTGTAGCTATCATCGCCCTGCCTCTGTCCATTGCACTGGCGCTGGCCAGCGGCGTGGGCCCCGAGCAGGGTATCTACACCGCCATTGTGGCTGGTTTCCTTATCTCCTTCTTCGGCGGCTCTACGGTGCAGATCGCAGGTCCTACCGCCGCCTTCGCCACCATCGTGGCAGGTATCGTGGCGGAGAAGGGCATGTCCGGCCTCGTGCTGGCGACCGTCATGGCAGGCATCATCCTTGTGGTGATGGGTCTGTGCCGTTTCGGCGGTCTCATTAAGTACATCCCCTACACCATCACCACCGGCTTTACCGCCGGTATCGCCGTGACCATCTTCATCGGTCAGTGGAAGGACTTCTGCGGCGTCAGCTACGCCCACGGCGAAGCCCCCATCGAGACGTTGGAGAAGGTGGAGGCTTTCTTCCACAACATCGGCTCTGTGAATCCCTATGCCCTGCTGGTGGGTGCTGTGTGCCTCGTGATCTTAATTGTCTATCCCAAGATTGAGAAGCGCGTGCCCCCCTCCTTGATCGCCGTGGTGGTGGGCGCACTGATGGTGAAGATCTTCGATCTGCCTGTGAACACCATCGGCGATCTCTACACCATCTCCAACGACCTGCCCTCTCTCACCATCCCCGCGATCAATCTCAAGGACATGGGCGCACTGCTGCCCGATGCCTTCACCATCGCCATTTTGGCAGGTATCGAGTCTCTGCTCTCCTGCGTGGTGGCTGACGGTATGGTGTCCTCCCGTCACCGCTCCAACATGGAGCTGATCGCACAGGGTATTGGTAACGTGGGCTCTGCCCTCTTCGGCGGTATTCCCGCTACCGGCGCTATCGCCCGTACCGCCGCCAACATCAAGTCCGGCGGTCGTACCCCCATTGCAGGTATGGTGCACGCTGTGGTGCTGCTGCTGGTGCTGGTGGTGCTGATGCCCTACGCCGCCTTGATCCCCATGCCCACCATCGCCGCCATCCTCTTTATCGTGGCCTACAATATGTGCCAGTGGCGTCCCTTCGTCCATCTGGTGAAAACCGCGCCTAAGTCCGACATCATCGTGCTGGTGGGCACCTTCCTGCTGACGGTCATCTTCGATCTGGTGGTGGCCATCGAGATCGGTATGCTACTGGCCTGCCTGCTGTTTATCAAGCGTATGTCCGACGAGACGGACGTCCGCGGCTGGAAGTACGCCGACAAGCCCGAGGACAGCATTAACCTGCGCCAAGTGCCTCTGGCAGTGCGCGTGTATGAGATTCGCGGCCCTCTGTTCTTCGGTGCTGCCGACCGTATTGCCGACATCTCCGTGAAGGACTTTACCCGCTGCCTCGTCATCCGTATGCGTGCCGTGCCCGCCGTGGATGCCACCGCCATGAACGCGCTGAAGAGTCTCCACGAGCGCTGCGCTGCCAAGGGCATTCACATCGTGTTCTCCCACGTCAACGAGCAGCCTTGGCACACGATGGAAAAAGCAGGCTTCATTGACGAAGTGGGCCGCGACAACTTCTGCCCCCACATCGATGACGCCCTCGCCCGCGCTGCAGAATTGGCAGGCGTGGAGAGCGGTGAAGCTGAGTAAACTGCTATAATAATGAAAATCCACCCCGCGAGGGGTGGATTTTTATTGTGCAGAAACTTCCCTCTTGCATTTTTGCCGCAGATATAGTATGATGCAAATGAACACAACGGAATACTGGTCTTCGGGGCGGGGTGAAAGTCCCCACCGGCGGTGATAGTCCGCGAGCCTACGGGCAGGAATCGGTGCAATTCCGATACCGACAGTATAGTCTGGATGA
>JAFQTS010000073.1 GCA_017408915.1 Oscillospiraceae bacterium
GTACCGTTCTTGCCGAACACAGCACTTTCCGACCAATCGGAGAATTTAGACTGCTTTTCGCCGGGGCCTTCGCCGTCATCGTTCTTCACCAAAGGCTCCCACTCCATATAGTAGCGGCAGCGGATGTAAAGACTGTGATTTTCCACATCGAAGGAATAGATATTTTCGTCCCAATCCCCGTGGTGATATACATAGGTGGTGATCGCAGGCTTATACGGCTCAAAAACGCTGCCATCCTCGCCTTCGTAGTAGGTCAGCCAGAAGAACTCGAAGTCCTCCATCAGTTCACTTCGTAGGGATACATACGGATAGCCGTTTCCTATACCGTCTGTGTACCAGTTGGTGTCCCATTCCTCGTTGTGTTGCCAATTGTCCTCGCCATCCAGCGATACGTCGTACTGTATACAGATCTCAAATGACCAAAGACCGTATTTTTCGCGGAAGGCATCGCCTTCACGGTTGTATTCCGCCGCAAGAAGTGCCACCTCCGGATCGGCTACCATGATCATTCGCAGATCATCGTGATGACCTTCGGTTGCATCCCCGTCGGTATAGACGAAGTAATTGGGGGCTTTCGGGGCAGGCAGTTCAAATTTCGATATGTCGTTTTCCTCCGCCGCAAATGCCGTCACCGAGAATAGAGACAACAGCAGAAGCGCACAGAGTAAAAGTGCAAATAATTTTTTCATGGTGTTATCCTCTTTGTCTATCATTTGTTTTCGCAGGACTTACATCTCCATCACGGTATAGTCAGCGGGGATATTGAACAGACTCTCGTCCACCTTGTCGGAAATTTCCACGATCTTCATCGTAACTTCCATTCCCTCCATAGCGCCGATTATATAGACCAGCGTATCGCCGTCGAAGCACATAATGGAGGCAGCACCTTCTACGATCCACTCCTCGGTGTCGTAGGTCTTACCGTCGATCTCACGGGTGCCGGTCTTAAAATCGCCCATATCCACGTCGCTCTCCTCCAATACCGTACCGGCAATGGTTTGAGCATCGGCGGGAAGAGCCATCTTGATGACCAGTTTGCTTGCATGGTCGATGGTATACATATCGGTACCGTCCATAAGGCTGACGCCCATACTCATGCCGCCTATCAGCGTCTCAGAGTAGGTCTTTACGCCGTTGGTGGCGGAGATCATGGTCATAGTCTGACCCTCCATCTCCATCTCGTACTCCATGTACATCCTGCCGTCGGCAAATTGGCTGTAAAATTTTCCGGTCTTGGTGCCGAGATAGCCGCTCAGGTCGGCATCACCGTCATCGGGGCTCTGCGCGTCCTCGCCCTCTGCGGGATTGGGTGTGTTCTGCTGCTCCTGCTGCACGTCGCCGCCGCTATCGGCGGGCGGGGTCTTGTCACCGCCGCAGGCGGCAAGGGAGAGCAGCATCATCAACGCAAGCAAAAGCGCAAATAATTTTTTCACCATGTTGTACTCCTTTTCTTTTCCGGCCTTTGCAGTCCGGTCATTCATGTTTGAAAAAACACTCGTGTGCAGTCCGCTCGTCGGTGCAAGAGGCATTTTTTCTTTTCCTGGGAGAATAAAACTCCGTTTTCATATCCATAAAGAACAGGTATCCCTGCTTCTGTGGCTGCAGGTCAATCCACTGTGATCCACCGTGTGTCCTCTGGGCAGACCACCAGTTCCATCCGGCTCAAGTTCTCGTCCAGCACATCGAAGGCACTGGTGGCAAGAGTCTTGGCGGGGGCGTTTCGGGTGGTCTCCATCTCACTGATTCCCAGAAACTCCTCCATATTCTTATAGTGGTAGGTCTGTACACCCACATGGAACAGCCGCTTGTCGTCGATGGGAGCGCCCTCCCAGGCGATCTCCGTTACCCGCTGCGCCGACAGAGAGACCACTACCTTTATCCCTCCGGAGAATTGGTAGAACTCGGCGTGGTCGTCCTCCAACGCGCCGGGACGGAAGATGTGGGAGATCATGTCTTTCAGCTGTCGTCCGGTGACGGTGACGCGGATGATTTCCTCCTGGAAGGGGAACATCTCGGTCAGTTCCTTCAGTGTCACCAGAGGACCCAATTCCGGGACGCGGATGCTCCCGGAGCCCAACAGCATTACGTCCAGCCCCAGATTGTCACGCAGCACATCAGCCATCAGTCGACCCAGTTGGGTTTCCCGGTCGCGGGTGGGGTGGGTGTAGACCCCGGCAAAGCGGGTGATGTAGCGGCTGTATTTTTCCTCAGCGATGGCGCTGTATTTGGCGATCAGCTCCTCCAGCGCCGTGTCACGGGGGCAGTGGCTGTCGTCAATGGGGATCAGCTCCCATGTGTAACGGTCAATAGAATTGGTATCCGTGTCGATCATCAGATCAAACCGACCTATTTGGTCGGTACCGGTGACCGCCTGCACGATGGGGATGCCCGCCACTACGCAGGGCTCAGTGAGATAGGTATGGGTATGACCTCCGATGATAAGATCCACTCCCCAGTGGGGATCCAGCAGCGCCGCCAGCTTCTTGTCCTCCTCAAAGCCGATGTGGGTCAGCAGCACAGTGAGGTCGATGTCCTCCGTCCGGTGGGCATTGCAGATCCGACCCACTTCCACGGCGGCTTCATGGACATTGATGAAGGAGCCGATGAGCCGCTCCTTCCTGGCAGTGGCCAGCACCTCCTCGGTGAGCACGCCGATGAACAGCACCCGTATCCCGCCGATCTCTAGAATGATGTGGCTGTTGAAGAGCCGGATCTGGTTGGTGGTGAGGTACAAATTGGCGTTGATGATGGGAAAACGGGCACATTTTTCAAGGAACAGCAGGTGGGCGATACCGTAGTCGATCTCGTGGTTGCCCAGGGTGGCCACGTCGGGGGTGAGCATATTCATGATCTCGATGGTAGAAAGACCCTTGAACTCGCTGTCGATTACCGAGCCACGGAACATATCCCCCGAGATGGCATAGAGGACATGCTCCTCCTCAGAGCGTACCTTCTGAATGTAGCCGGAGAGCAGGGATACGCCGCCCACCAGTCTGCCGTTTTCATCCTCCGCCAGAAAATCTCCGTGCATATCGTTGGAGTGGAGAAGGGTCAGTTTTTTCAGGTTTTTCATGGCATACGACTCCTTATATTCCGTATCGTATCCGAGTATTTCTCTGTGAAAGAACGGACTTAGCCCAGATAATCCTCCAGTGCCTGCTGGATCTCGTCCTCATTCTCCTCGAAGTACGACTCCATTTCTGCCCACGTATCATCGAAGCTTTTCTGCAGACCCACGCCGATATCGAACTCCACGGCGTTGTAATAGAAGAGTCTGTCCAGTTCACTTTCCTTGTCGTTATCGTAGTCGCTGCTGACGTAGACCGCCATCAGTGTGCCGCCGGTGCGGAAGCCCCAGCCGGGCATCCAACTGTCCAGTGCCTCCTCCAGCGTCACCTCTGCCAGCGCGTCCTCACCTTCGCCGACGAATTCGTAGCCGATGATGTTATGACCGTCGTCGGAAATGGCGGCGGTGGCAGCAAAGACCTTGGCGTAAAAGTCATTGATCTGTTCATCGGTCAGCTCACCTTCTGCTGCCTGAAACTGAATGACCGCGTGACCGTAGCCGCTGCCGGGTTCATCGGCGTAGGCGCAGTAGTCGTTTGCCAGTACCCAGTCCCAATCCGGCTCCAGTGTGTCGAGAGAGATGCCGTAGGCTTTCAGAAAATGCTCCACTGCTTCGACGCTGAAGGATTCAAATTCTTCGGCATCCTCGAGAGCCTGCCCCACGATATCCTGTGCATCGATCTGCCCTTCGTCTCCGCCGTCGTCGGCAGGCGGGGTCTTGTCACCGCCGCAGGCGGTGAGGGAGAGCAGCATCATGGCTGCCAGCAAGAGTGCCAAAAACTTTTTCATGGTCATGGTGTTGTCCTCCTTTATTGTGTTATTTATTGTGTTTTTCCCTGCTGTCCGGCCGCAGGGAGGGATAGTGTGCCAGCAGGTGACGCAGCAGTTCCATCTCACTGCGGAAGCAGCAGCGCTGTCCTTCCATCTCTACCGTCCCCTGCCACGAGGCGTTCTCTGTGGCGGTGATGGTAATGGTGAACTGTGCGATGGGTATATGTTCCATTCTGCTATCCCTCCTTTGGGCCGATGTAGCCGTTATTTTAGCGGCGTGCCGCAGTCCATGCAGAAGCGGCTGCCGGGGGTATATTCCTTGCCGCAGCCGGGGCAGAGATTGGGCTGTATCTCATCCTGCGGGGCGGGCGTGCCGCAGTTGGGGCAAAACCTCATGCCCTCGGGCAGCTCCTCGCCGCATCCCGTGCAGGTGGGTGTCTCCTTAGGGCCCAGCTCCGGCATCTTCGCGCCGCAGCCGGAACAGAACTTGGTGCCCAGATCGTTTTGGGTGCCGCAGGCTTCGCAAACGCAGCTCTCCGCCGCCGTTTTCTCCGGCAGTGCCGCCCCACAGTGGGGACAGAAGGTCTTGTCTGCCGAGGTGCCCTGCCCGCACTGGTCGCAGATCTTCATATTCTTCGCCGCCTCGTTGGCAACGTTCATTACAGTGTTTTGAATGGCGCCGAACAGACCGCCCAGTGCGCCTGTCATAGCCGCTGCCGAGGGCTGGGGCTGCTGTACCGGCTGGGAATACTGAGGCTGCTGATACTGGGGCTGCTGATACTGGGGCTGGGGATAGGTCTGCTGCTGTTGCTGCTGCTGACCCATGGCGCCGTTGAGGGCCTTGCCGATACCGGCGCTGATGCCGGAGCTGATGCCGTTACGGATGCCCTTTTTCAGTTGACGATCCAAGAAACCCATCGTTTTTACCTCCTCTTTCTATCACATCATCAGAACTTCAGCAGGCCGCCCAGTGCGCCGCCGAGGCCGCCTGTGACTTCGCTGATGGGGTTGTTGATACCCTTGTTCTCCTCCTTGTTGGAGCGGCTGGCCTTGATGATCTCATCGGCCATGCGGCTGAAGGGCAGGGACTGGAGCCACACCTCACCGGGGCCGGTGAGGGTGGCGAGGAACAGACCCTCGCCGCCAAGGAAGCCGCTCTTGATGTCGCTTTGGAAAGCCACGTCGTAGTCCACCGTCTCACTCATAGCCACCAAACAGCCGGTGTCGATCTTCAACATCTCACCCGCCTGCAGCGTCTTTTTGATGATAGTGCCGCCGGCGTTGAGGAACACAATGCCGTCGCCGGTGAGGCGCTGCATGATGAAGCCCTCGCCGCCGAAGAGGCCGGCGCCCAGCTTCTTTTGCAGGTGGATGCCCACGTTCACGCCCTTGGCAGCGCAGAGGAAGGCAGACTTCTGACAGATGAGCGTCCGGTCAAAGGTATCCAGATCCACGGGGATGATCTTGCCGGGATAGGGGGAGGCGAAGGCCACAATGGCCTTCTCGGCGGGGTGGACATTCTGAAACACCGTCATGAACAACCCCTCGCCCGTCAGTGCCCGTTTACCTGCCGAGAGGAGCTTGCTGCCAAAGCCCTTATTGGCATCAGCGCCGCTGCCGTCGCCGAAGATGGTTTCCATCTTGATGCGGGCATCCATATAGTTCATGGCGCCGGCCTCAGCCAGCACGCTCTCGCCGGGATCCAGCTCGATCTCCACCAGCTGCATATCGTCACCGAAGATCTGATAGTCGATCACATCGGCGCGGGTGAAGATCACGCCGTTTTTCTCCATCTGATTGGGGGATAGTACGGGCTGTGCAGGCTGCTGCATGGGTGCAGCGGTGGCTGCACCCTGCTGGGCGCCGCAGTTGCCGCAGAAGCGGCTGCCATCGGGGAGCTGATTACCACAATTCATGCAAAATGACATAACGATGTACCTCCATTATTCTTTGATTACCCTTTACAGGGGTGTGCCGCAGCCGGAGCAGAAGCGGGTACCCGCAGGCAGCTTCGTGCCGCAGTTGGTGCAGAAGCAACCCTGTGCCTGGGGCGCGGAAGGGGCGGCAGCGGCCTTGGCGGCCTCATTCTCGGCCTTGATACGGTCGATCTCCCCCTGCATCTGTTCCGCGGCATCCAGATGTCCCTTGGCTGCCTCGCAGAAGGGGAGGATGGCCTCCTCTGCCTGCCCGGCGAGATAGAGGTCGTAGTAGTGCTGACCGATCTTCAGCAGTTCCTCGTTGGCTGCCAGCTTTTCTGCCGCGATTTTGCTGTTGAGCTTGCTGGTCTCAATGGCGTCGCTGGTCTTGTCGCTGATGTTCTTTGCAAAGTCGTTGATCTTATCGAAAAATGCCATATTCTTTTCCTCCTTTATACCTCATAAAAATCTTTGTACTGCATCAAAAGCTGCTTTCTGCCGGACAGTTGCAGCTTGCGGTAGATGTTCTTGCAGTGGAAATGTATGGACGAGTAGGACAGATACATCTCCTCTGCGATTTGGGAGAGAGTCTTATCCGACAGAAGGTGGTCAAACACCTCCAGCTCCCGTTTGGAAAGAGCCCCCAGTTCCGGATGGGTCTTAACAAGGGCATGAAGTTCCTCCCGCGCTTTCTTCATATAGTCGAAAAATCTGTGGGGGTTATGGATCTCATTGCTCATGGCTGCACCTCCGTTTTTTCGAATTCTCTGTGAAAGAGATTTTCTGTTTTGGTAGGATTCCTACCCAAAAAGATGGTTTTTTGGATGATACCTTTTGATTTCGTTGCACTACACGCCGATCTCTGTTATACTGACTCTACAGAAACTTTTCCTGTCGATTCCTGTGGCTTTCTGCCATTTTGTGGTTTCATTGTACGGAAAAATGGGCAGGTTTCCTATCCCTTATTCAAGGGGTTTTTAGGATACCTACCAAAAGTGGTGGTTATATTTCAAAGGGGGTATTTCATGAAGCACGCAGTTTTGTTACAGAACCAAAATAAACGATTGACGATGCCATTTTGGATGCTGGTGTGCTTCGCTATGTTCAATGTGTGGCAGATGGGCTTTATTTATTTTATGGGTCCGTCGCTGGTGCTGGACGGATGCACGCCCCTGCCCATTGATATGGACAACGTGACCACCCTCATCGCCGCAGGCTATGTGCTGGCCATTATTCTGATCATCGTCCTGCCCCATGTGGTGGTGTGGGCCGCCCGTATTACGGCGGCGGTGGCGCTGGTGACGGTGGTGGGCCTTTTCCTTCCCTTGCCTGCATCGGCTTTGGCGATGCTGCTGTATCTACAGACCTTCTGCTGCTGCTTTATGATCAGCTTTGAAACCTTTATCATCGCCCATCTCTTCACCGAGCGCAGCGCCATCGTCCACCTGACGCTGGGCTATTCCGTATCGTTGGTGATTATCGCTGTGGTGCAGAATGACCTCTATCCCGTGTCCTTTCCCGTGTTCCGCGATCTGACACTGGTGATGCTGGTGATGCTGCTGGTGTTTTTCTTCCGCCTGCCTGCCTCTCGGGACAGCTGTCCGGAGCTTGCCGGGAAGAAGCACGGTCTCCGTGTGCCCAAAACCCTCTTTGCCGGCATTTTCCTCTACTCCTTCGTAGCCGATATGATGATGCTGGCCGGCCCCGCCTCTGTGGCAGAGGTACCAAACGGCGTCTTTCTTACGTATTTGGCCGACGCGGTAGGCGCGGTGATCTTATATCTGATCTACCGTAAGGGGAATATCCATCCTCTCAGCGCCGTGTCTGTCTTTATGGCGTTGTCGGTGGTAGGGTTTTTGATGCTCTTTGCCTCTGAATATGTGCCGTGGTTTGCCCATCCTGCCTGCGTGCTGATCGGATTTGGTTTCCTTCCCTGCCAGATGATGGGACTGTATGGTCTTATGATGATGAAGAGCTATCCCTCCCGCTACATTGTCCCAGGCATTATGGGGATGGCATTAGTGACGGTGCTGGTGCACAGTGCGCTGGTGGAGGCTCTGCGCACCATGCCCAATATGCTGTACTTGGCCTATCTTGCCATTACGGTGGTGTCCGTTTTGATCTATTGGCATCTCTCGCCCTATCTGGTCTACGCCTTCCAGAAGAAGGTGGCGGCAGAGAGCTCTGCCGAGGAAGGCTGCGTAGTGGAGATCAGTGTGAGCGAGGCCGTCATCGCCGCCGATCCCCGTCTTTCTCAGCTCACCGCCCGAGAGCTGGAGGTGCTGGAGCTCGTTGGCGGTGGTTACAGCAACCGTGATATTGCCGATATTCTCGTCATCTCCCAGCACACCGTCAACGACTATACCAAGAAGATCTACCGCAAGCTGGAGGTCCACAGCCGCCACGCTGCCGCGCAGGTCATCAACCGCTATCACTGAAAACAGCAAAACAAAAAGTGCGGCAGGCCAACTTCGGCCTACCGCACTTTTTAATATTAAAATGGAATTGATTCAATGCTGCTTTGGATGGAGGTGAGATCGCTGCGCGGTCTTTTTTTGCCCTGCCTTGCGTATACTGATGGCGAAAGGATGGGATGGTATGAAATGGAGATTGGGAAAGAAGGATACGGAGGCGCAGCGGGAAGGCAGGCGCATTATCTTCCTGCGGCGCGGTGTTATTGTGGGTGCTGTGACGGCACTGGCGGCGGTGGGTATCTTCTGTGCCGTGCTGTTCCCTGCCTCCACGGCGGTGTCTACAACGGAGCGGCAGCTGCCCATCTACTCGGTGGAGACTTCCGACAAACGCTGCGCCATCTCCTTTGACGCGGCGTGGGGGAATGCTAAAGTGCGGTAAGCCAATTTCGGCCTACCGCACTTTTTGTTGGTTAGAGTATAGCAGAGATGGGGGAGAGATGCAAGAGATAAACATTATTCAATCAGAAGTTATCAAAGTAACTCTTTACCAACGATCCTTTTCCTCGGCATAGAGCTTGGGGAGGATCTTGTTGAGATTGCGATACTCCTTACGGGTGTGGAGCAGTGTGCCTTTCTGCGCTTCAGCCACAGGCGGAATTTCTACGCCGGCGGGGAACATGCAGGTCTCTACGCCGTTTTCGTAATCGTAGCCCACCCAAAACCGCTCACGGAACTCATTGCCCTCGGGCGTTTCGGCGAGGGTGGCGACGACAACCACATGAACAGGGCCGACTTCTGCTCTGGCTACGCTGAGATAGCGACAGGCGGGCGTGCCAATTAAGGAGACATCAAAGCCCATCGTTGCCGGATCGCAGATGTGGAGCTTCAGCGTCTCGGGAGGCTCGTCCAGCATTTTTTCACTGACGATCTGAGTAGTGCCCCATGTCTTTTCCATCAAAGGCACATTGGGATCGAGAACGCGGGCGCGATCTTCATCGCTCAGTTCGATGCCATAGTGGTCATCGGGATCCCACATAATGTAGCGGAAGGAATCCAAGCTGTGCCATGCCGTCCACCACCGCATCATATCGCCGGTAATATCGGGCGTGGGGATGTTGGAGGCCACCAGATAACCGCCGGCTTTCAGCGGGTATACGCCGGGTGCGGCGGGATGACTCTCTGGGCTTAAGAGCAGATTGCGGTCGGCAAATTCCAAGCCCTCGCCCATCTTTTTCATCCCCTCGCCGTTGGCGAAGTCGATGTCCTCTTGGGTAATGGGGGCGATTCCGGCCTCGTAGTACTTATAGTAGCTTTTCAGTTTGTCTTCTTCTCTGATCATAGGTGCGGGTGTCATATGGCAGTGCCTCCTTGTACTGTAAGTATCTTGTCTTCATTATACTGCACCTGCCGGTAAAAGACAGTAGACCACTGTCCACAGTTACGGCTAAAGAGGGAGCTTTCAATGTACAGTGGCACACCTCTGCGATGTGCCACAGCACACCGAGCACCCCCAAAAAGACCCGAGGAATAGTCGCAGGACTACTGCTCTTTGAGGGGAAATCCGCTATACTTTATGGTAGCAAGAGTTAATGACTTTTCACTACATATCAAATACAAAGGAGAAATCACTATGACTGGTAAGTGGAATTTGAAGATCAAGACCCCTATGAACACCCAGACCCCCGTGATCGATGTGGTGGTTGAGGGCGATGTCCTCACCGGCACTCTGACTGACAGCAACGGCACCGTGGCAATCACTGACGGCAAGGTTGGCGACAAGGTCACCTTCAAGGCACCTCTGAAGACCCCCTTCGGTGTTATGGACTTTGACTTTACCCTCGAGGTCAACGGCGACGAGCTGAGCGGCAAGGCCAAGATCAAGATGGGCACCATGGCTGTTACCGGCGTGCGTGCATAAGTAAGCAACAGCATATTTTCTCATAAAAGCGGGGCTGCAACAGCGGCTCCGTTTTTTCTGCATAAAAAGAGGGTGTGCCTCGGCGGAGGCACACCCTCTTTTGTGTGTTTATTACATATCTGCGGGCTTGTACTTATAACGATGGATGGGGACATCTTCGGTCCAGATCTTCATCTCATCGTTCTCGCCCTTCTGCAGGATGATCCACTTCAGCCAATTCTTATTATCGGTGGTGGGATAATCGTCGCGGTACTGACGCCACACGCGGACGCGGGTCTCCTTACGCATCATGCCGGCGCGATACATCATCTCGATGATCAGCAGGATGGAATCCCAATCCTGACACTTGGCCAGCGTGTGACCGTCATAGGCACCCAGCTTGGGCAGGTCGGCGCGGATGGCGGCAACCTTCTCCAGTGCCTCGGCCATGCTCTTGTCACTGCGGTGGAGAATATACTTGGGATCCTGCACCAGTTCGGCGATGCGATCCATCATGTCCTCCAGATCCATGCCGTCCTTGCGCTCCAGCGGGGCGAGGAAGTGGTTCTTCAGACCCTCCACCTGTGCCGCGTCGATCTCGGCGGGCACGGTGCAGGCGGCAAAGTTACCGGCGCCCACAGCGGCGCGGATACCGGTCTTCATGCACATGGCAAGACCGTTGCCGCGGATCCACTCGAAGGTGGCAGAACCGTTGTAGCAGACGAAGCCTGCGGCCCAGACGTTGGGCAGGGAGGTCTTGTAGTTGTTGTCCACGCGCAGGGGGCTGGTCTCGGGAGCCATCTTGAAGGAGATGAGGGGACGAGTGGGATCGCCGTCCTGAATGACGCGATATTTCTCTGCCTTCTCCATGATGTGACCCTGCCACACCAGTGCATCGGGCCAGATTCTGCGCTTGCCGTCCACGAAGCCGGGCTTGTCATCAGCGTTGCCGCGGAAGCCCACGGACTTCATGGAGTGGGTTTCCACGTTGAAGTCCATGTAGACGGGGCCGCGGCCCTCTTCCATCTCCTTCTCAGCACCCAGCTGCAGGTCGAGGGAGACCTCGGGCTGATTGGGAGCGTAGATCTGGGAGATGTTGACGCCGTCCTTGTTGTAAACGGACTGGCAGGAGCCGTAGATGGGATGGCCGTCATTTTTGTAGACGACATCGTTGGCCACGCCGAACTCGGCGTTTCTCATCTCAGCACCGGCGCGATAGGCCATGGCGATACCGCCGCCGTTGCCGTTGAACATGCTCTGCACGTTGAACTGGCAGGAGTGGGTGGCGATGACGAAACTCTTGGCGCTGAAGATGAAGCACGTCAGGTCATCCAGATCAAAGCCCAGTGCGCCGGAGATCTTCTCGCCGGTCTTCAGCAGGTCGGAGACATACACGCGCTCCATGAAGCGGACACCCACCTCACAGGCCTTCTTATGCAGCGTCACGTTGATGTCCAGAGGAATGGCGATCAAAGAGGCGACACCGTTGGGATGCATCTGCGTGTGATAGATGCCGTCGGGATCCTTGGGGAACTCAATGCCCCAGGACTCAGCTTTCAACAGCGTGGAGTGGATAGCGAAGGCGTTCTGACGCAGGAAGTCCTGATCGGTCAGGTATTCGCCGAAGTTCTCCGTCTGATACTTGACGAAATCTTCGGGATCGTTGACACCGGGTACCATGTCGAAGAAGCCGTGACCGGACTTGCCGGACAGACCTGCCCAGCCGGCGCGGTTGCGATCAACCACCAGCACGTCCAGCTGGGGGTGATTTTCCTTGATGCTGATGGCGGTGGACAGACCGGCGATGCCGGCGCCAAGGATCATAACATCAGACTTGATCACTGTACCAAGATTTTTCAGTTCGCTCATACCTTGATCTCCTCCTTCTTGTAGGTATCCTTGTATCGCTCATCGTTATCAAAGCGGGCAAAAGCATCATAATACTGCGTGGTGGGAGGTACGACCTCGATGCAGTTGGCGGGGCAGCTCATTTCGCACTGATAGCAGTAGAAGCAATCCTCCGCATGACGGGGCTCGGAATGGCCCTCAGCCTCATTCCAGTACCAAACGTCCTGAATGCAGATTCTCATGCAGTTTCCGCATCCGACACATTTCTTGGCATCAATGAGGATCTTTGCAGTTTTTTCCTTATTTGTAACCAAAGTTGATTCCTCCTTCACCTAAACTCAGCGAACCTTGTAGGTCGTATGGAGCAGGGTATGGGCCTTTTCGCTGCCGACCTCGCCCAGATACTCACGATACAGTTCCATGACGGCGGGGTTCTCGTGTGCCTTGCGGATGGCCTTGCCGGCATCGTTACGATACAGAGCCTCGGCGCGCACAGCCTTCACATCGCAGACAGCGGCCTTGGCAGCTGCCACAGGAGGCTGACCGCCGCCGTTGACGCAGCCGCCGGGGCAGGCCATGATCTCGATGAACTGATAGTCTACCTTACCGCTGCGAACCTTGTCCAACAGCTTTTTGGCGTTGGCGAGACCAGAGACAACAGCCACCTTCAGCGTCTTGCCGTTAAGCTCGTAGGAGGCCTCCTTAATGCCCTGAACGCCGCGGATATCGGTGAACTCCAGCGTCTCCAGCGGCTTTCCGGTGACCTTCTCCACGGCGGTGCGGAGGGCAGCCTCCATTACGCCGCCGGTAGCACCAAAGATGACACCTGCGCCGGTGCCGAGACCGAGAGGCTCATCGAAAGCCTCACTGGGCATGGCGCGCAGCTGCACCTCGGCCTTGTTCAGCATGCGGGCCAGCTCACGGGTGGTGACCACATAGTCCACATCGGGTACGCCTGCGCCGCACTCATCCTCACGAGTGATCTCAAACTTCTTGGCGGTACAGGGCATAACGCTGACCACCACCAGCTTCTCCTTGGGAATACCCATCTTCTCGGCATAGTAGGACTTAGTAACAGCACCGAACATCTGGTGGGGGGACTTGCAGGAGGACAGATGACGGTTCAGATCGGGATAATAGGTCTCGCAGTACTTGACCCAGCCGGGGCAGCAGGAGGTGATGAGCGGCAGAGAACCGCCGTTTTCCAAACGCTCCAGCAACTCGTTGGACTCTTCCATCACGGTGAGATCGGCGCTCAGCACGGTGTCGAACACCTTGTCAAAGCCCAGCTCGCGGAGTGCTGCAGCCAAACGGCCCTCCACATCCACACCCATGGGGAAGTCAAACTCCTCGCCCAGAGCGGCGCGGACAGCAGGAGCAGCCTGCACCACCACGAACTTGTCGGGATCGGCGATGGCAGCAAAGACATCGTCGGTGCAGTCCTTTTCCACCAGTGCGCCCACGGGGCAGACGCTGAGGCACTGACCGCAGTTGGTGCAGGCCACGGCGCCGATCTTCATGGCGCATTTGAAGGGGCTGTCGTTGGGGCCGACTTGAGCGCTCAGACCCTCGCCGAAGGTAGAGATGGCACCGATGCCCTGTATCTTGCCGCAAGCGGCGACACAGCGACCGCAGCGGATGCACTTATTGGGGTCGCGCACGAACACGGGATTGGAGTAATCCAGCGGCAGCAGCTGATCCTCTGGTAGGGAGGTTTCGTTCTTAAAACCATGGGTGTGCAGCAGCTCCTGTAGTTCGCAGTGGGCGCTGCGGGTGCAGTTGATGCAGTCATGATGATGGACAGCTAGAATCTTAGCCAGTGCCTCGCGGCGTGCGCCAAACAGCTTGGGGCTGTTGGTGGTGATGACCATACCCTCTTCCACGACGGTTTCGCTGGCATTGACGGGGGCATCATAGCCAGCTACTTCCACCACGCAGACGCCGCTCTCATCCACATCCACCAGACCCTTGTAGTAGTACAGGGTGGGGATGATGATCTCCATGTTGAACAGCTTGGCATCTGCCTCGCGGGACGCTTCCAGAATGGTGGCACCCTTGGTGACGGCTACTTCTGCGCCGTCAATGATGATTTTCACAGTATCCATGGTTTGCCTCCTTACACATAATATTCTTCCGCGTGGCCCTCGGGGATCTCATAGCCCTCGGGGCGCACGGGGTAACGCCACATGGGAATGTCCTCGGTGAACAGCTCCATGCTGCCGTTCTCACCCTGCTTGACGTTGATCCACTTCAGCCAGTTCTTGTTGTCACGCTCGGGATAGTCGGTGCGGATGTGACGATAGACACAGCCGCGGGTCTCCTTACGCATCTGTGCGGCGCGGAACACGATCTCCAGACAGAGGAGAGAGTCGGCGGCATCGTGGCACTTGGCGAGGGTGTGGGCATCCTCGGCGGTCAGCTCGGGAATGACCTTCTTCAGCTCCTCGATCATGTCGAGGATGGCCTGAATACTCTTCTCGCTCTTGACGATGACGTTGTCAAGATGGAAGACCACCTGCTCCATGGCATCAAAGACTTCCTTGGGCTTGCGGGTGGTGGGACGATTGAGAGGTGCGTAGATCTTGTCCTTCAGAGCCTTGACCTGCTCGTAATCGGGCTCGACCGCTGCCTTTTCGGTGGCGAACTTTGCCATGCTGGCACCGGCGCGCATGCCGCACTGGGCACCATTGCCCAGACCGTCACCGCGAACCCAGCCCCAATAGGCGCTGCCCTGATAGCTGATCTTACCGGGAGCCCACAGGCCTTCCACATTGGTCTTGAACTCGCGGTCGGCGCGGAGGAACTCACCCTGAATGTACATACGGCTGGTGACCTCGGGAGTCTGACC
The DNA here is from genome assembly GCA_017408915.1 of Oscillospiraceae bacterium. Taxonomy (GTDB): domain Bacteria; phylum Bacillota; class Clostridia; order Oscillospirales; family Oscillospiraceae; genus Vescimonas. The sequence continues at coordinate 14,761 of JAFQTS010000073.1, forward strand.
CAGCTGGATGCCGGTCTGGGCAGCCTTGGCCATCTCGATGCCGATCCAGCGCAGCTTGTCGGCCATCATGCGGCCGTCGTTGACGTGACCCATGCCGCCGATGTGGGCGCTCATGTCGTCCAGCACGCGCAGATCGCAGTACAGCGGGCCGCGACCCTCCTGCACCTCTTTCCACAGGCCGATATGCAGGTCGGGCGTGGTCTCCTCGGCGTTGGGAGCGTAGACCTGAGAGACGTTGACGCCGTCCTTGTTATGTACCAGATTGAAGCCGCCGTAAACGGCCTCGTTGTTGGCCTTGTGCACCAGCTCCACAGAGCAGGAGAACTCGGCATTACGCATCAGTGCGCCCACGCGGTAAGCCGAGGCAATACCGTTGCCATAGCCGCAGAACATGCCGCCCACCTTCTTGAAGTAGCAGCCGTCGGTAGCCACTGCCACGGCCTTGGCCTTGAAGATCTGGCACTTCATCTTGTCGCAGTCGAAGCCGATAGCGCCGATGACAGCACCGGCCTTATCGGTCAGCAGCTCAAACAGCTGCACACGATCCAGCAGACGAACGCCCACCTTCAAAGCGTAGTCACGCAGAGAGAAGCAGCTGCCCAGCTCAATACCGGCGCAGCCCCACAAATCGTTGGGCATGGGGAACACGCGGATGCTGCCGTCCTCGTTCTTGGACAGCTTGACACCGCAGTGATCCAAAAACTCCAGAGACTCCTGATTGGTGGAAACATAGTCCAGCAGGAACTCCTGATCGTTCATGTAGTCGCCGCCGTTGACCACCAGATAGTCGGCCATCGCCTGAGGATTCTGGTGGGGCAGACGGCCGGTGATGCCGTTACCAGCCTTACCGGACTGGCCGGCGTAGCCGATAGAGCCCTTGTCGACCACCAGCACATCCAGTGCGGGGTTGGTCTCCTTGGCCTTGATGGCGGTGCACAGACCTGCGATACCGCCGCCAATGATCAGAATATCAGAGGTATAAACCTTACCTAAATCTTTCAAATTTGCCATGTTGTACCCTCCCGTCTCTTATTCGTATTGCGGCTTATTCAGCAGCGGGTCGGATTTGATGACGACCTGAGGGATGACCTCGATGCAGTTGTTCTTGCAGTCCATCTCGCACTGATAGCACAGGACGCACTCATCGGGGTACTTGGGAACGGCGCAATTCTTCTCCGGATCCCAATGCCACACATCTTCAATGCAGCGGCGGACGCAGACCTTACAGCCACAGCAGCGGTCGGTGTCCACAACGAACTTCACATCGGAGCTTGTTACGATCATATTCTCACCTTCCATTATGAGATAGTTTATTTTAGGGGTTAAAAGGAACGAGGGCTTGCGCCGCCCGCACGGCTTTGCGGCCCGAACTTTGAGCCACTGCGTTTCGGGAGGAGACAAGCCCTGTTCCGTTGTGTTATGGTACAGCTATTTCAGCTGCGGAGCATGAAATTAGTCCTCGCGCTCGCTGTCGCCGCAGACGTCGTTGATGAGCTCAAGAATCTGATACTGGTCGATCTGCTGACCATTGAAGGTACCGGTGACCTTGCACAGGCTCTGGCAGCCATGGATGGGGATGGAGTCACGGGCGAACTCGGGATCCTCGGGCAGGAACACGGCGGTCAGATCCATGCCGATGGTATCGCACTTGAAGTTGACGGAGTGGGGATAGGTGTTGCCGGTCTTCTTGGAGACCCACAGACCCTCATAAGTAACCTCGCAGGCAACGTTGTACTCGATGCCGTTGGGCTGCAGCACGGTGCAGAAGCTGGAGTGACCCTCGGAAGCGTAGGAGTCCCACAGGGAGACGACGCCGTCCTTGCCCTTGTTCAGAACGATACCCAGCCAAGTCCAGCACATACGCAGACCGGCGCTGGCGTTGGAGATGGCGTTCTCGTTGGGCTCGAGACCCCACTGACGGTCAAACCAAGCGGTGGTGTTCTGGATGGGAATGGTCTTGCCGGCGATGGTCATGGTGCCCTCAATCTCCATCAGGGGGAAGGCGTACTGATAAGAGTCAGAACCCAGGAAGTACAGCATGCCGGTGGTACCGTTGTGCAGCACCTTGTCGCCGGGACGGACGGTGATGTCCAGCTTGCAGTCCTCCTTCTCCACCTTCAGATACATCTCCTCGCGGGTACCGGTCAGGCCGCCGGAGGGAGTGTAAACGTGGAGCTTATCATAGGCGATGCCGTAGTTCTCATAGTCCACGGGGCCATCCAGAGCGAAGTTGCGATAGATGTTGCGGCCCTCGTCCATCAGGAAGAACTCGCAGGTGACGAAGCTGTCGCCCAGAGTCTGCTGATGCCACTCAAAGCCGTACTGATGACCCTCGTACTCCCAGTTGCTGATGATGTACCAAGAGTCGAAGTTAGTGTCGTGCTTGCCCAGCAGATCGCGGGTGTCATCGACAAACATGGGGATGCCATGGCTGGGGATCAGATTCTTTCTCATAGTTGTGTGCTCCTTTCAAATTTAAACAGTTGCGTAAAAATTGTTTATTTGTCAGCATCTTCATTATACGGGGCTGTAAGGGGAAAATCAGTGTGCCCACATCGCTTGTTTCCAACAAAAAAATGCCGATCAGTGTGCTATGGCACACTGATCGGCACAGGCCTCATATTCGATTAACCGTGTAAAAGGCGAAGGGTCAACTGAAACTGCATCACCGTCTCTGCACCGGCGAAATCCTCGCCCATAACTTCCTTGATTTTCGCCAAACGTTTATAGAGCGTGTTTTTATGGATGTGCAGCTCCTCGCAGATAGCGTTGGGCTCTTTGGGGTTTTCCAAGTATTTCTGCAGCGTATCAACAAGGCAACTTCCGTGCTCCTTATCGTAGGCAATCAGCGCCATTGTGGGCTGATGATAGAACATTTCCCGCATGTTTTGCTGACGGAGATATTCGGAAAGTGCGTCGATCTGTGCGTTCTGGAACCAGATGAGAGAGTGGCGTTTCTTTGTGCTGACGGACAGGGCCAACTCCGCCTCTGTCTTTTTGTTTTGTATCTGTGAAAAGTCGCGGAAAGGCCCGGTCATACCGGCGCAGAGGCGGGCGGAATAGAGGTACTCCCGCCAAAGGGTCTGCTCATAATTGGTTACGGGATGGCTGTCGCTGCGGCTGACGAGATAGTACAGTTTATCATCCTTACTGACATAGATACTGTTGACAAACAAGCTGCGCATGTGCATAGCCACATGATCTGCCCAATGTTTCCCTGCCAGCTTGCTGGAGGGCTTGATACAGAGGAGGTAGAGGTTCTTCTCCAAGTCGTAGCTGCCCAGTTTCAGCCGCTGCCGCACCTCATCCAAATTTGCATGATCGGATTCCAGCAGTGAGGAGAGCACGTAGCTGAACACCTCACCTTGATTCTGGGTGTAGAAGTTCACACGGCTCAGCTCAAGAGAGAAGAAATCCACAATATAGTGGAGATAGCCCAAATACTCCTTGGGAAACCAGTTGTCCATGGGCCCCTCCGGACAGAAGACCGCCAGGTAGCCCAGCTTCACACGATTGAAGGTGATGGGGATCAGCCATGCAGAGAACAGATTGTCACCCATCTGCCGCTCCACCAGCACCGGCTCTGTGGACTCCACCAGCGCTTTCAGCTTACCTTCGTCACGGAGCTCATTCAGCAACTCCACCGGCAGGCGAGTGCCTGGGCGGGCAAATTCCTGCCGCAGCGCCGAGGTGGTATTGTGCCCCGTTGCAATAAAGCAGAAAGAATTATCTAGCAGATCCACCGGAAAGCCCAGTGCGGCAGAAGTCTCGTCGATCATGGCTTGCACGCCGGTACCGTTGGCTACACAGCTTTGCAGTTTGGACAGTAGCACATCGAACTGGGCAAACAAGGTGAACAACCAGTTTACCTCCCGTACGACTGCGGCGGTATTTTCCTTATTTACTACCGCGCAGTTACAGGGCGACTCTCCCAGCGTGATGGGGGCATCCGTGCCGTCATCCAGCACGATGATGGAGGTGTTCTCCTCCAACTGAATGCTGGACAGGTCTGCGCGGTTGATCAAGTATAAATACGAGCCCTTTTCTGCGCGCATGCCGGAGACCAGCAGGCGAAAGGCGCAGATGTCGTGCTGGGGATTGCTCTCTCGAATGATTTCATCATGCCGAATTCCGGCGTAGGAGACAATTTCTTTCCATGCAGGCATAAACTTCCTCCTTCAAGCAGTAAGGGGAGTGCGTACAGGGTCTGCTAAATACATCTTATCACAGATTTTCGCGTTGGCAAATAGAATCTTCGTTTTCAGCGGTTTTTGGGATCGAGATAGAAGGTGCTGCCGTATTGGGCGGTGACAGAGCCCACCACCACATAGGCGCTCATCTCGGGGGTATAGGCCACCGGCACCGGTGGGCCCTGTAGGCGATCGCTGCCAAAAAACATCACATTGCGCACATTAAAATCACCCCGGTAGCAGGGTACTCAGTGCGGCGTTTTGTGACCGTAGAGAAGTTCTGCATTTTCTCTGTCGGTGATGTCTTTTTTTGAACTAGTAGAACACAAAGGAGGGCAGGAGATAATTGGTTTTTTATTGATAAGCCAGCCCGTGCTTTTCACCCGCAGAAATGCTGCTTCCAGCGGGCTTGTCTTCTTCATGTGGTTAACTTCCAGTTCTGCCAAAGACTTTTTCATACCATACCCTCAAAAAGATGTTTATTCCTTATCAAAATCAAAGCCGTCCCATACGGGTTTTCCGCTGTAGTGCTTGACATCTTCCTCGCCCTTCAGCACACGCATAGCGCCGGAGGCCAGCGCCTCCGTCTCAAAGCTGCCGGGGTAGACGTACACCGGGGCGATCCATTCAAGATCAGCCTTCAACTGCTCCACCAACACCTTATCGTGAGCAAGACCGCCGGTCATCAAAATGGCATCTACTTCACCCTTCAGCGCACCTGCCATCATGGAGGCCCACTTGACGAGGGTGTATTCCATGGCATTCAGTGCCATAGCAGCACGCTTATCCCCTGCGGGGATCAGCTCGCCACGGATCTTACGGACATCGTCCGTGCCGCACAGGTCGACGAGACCACCCTTACGGCTGCACAATCCCTTGACCTCATCGAGGCTCAAGCCGCGCTTGAGAAGGGTGAGCACATCGGCAGTGCAAATATCACCGGCGCGGTTGGGGGAAATAGGGCCTTGCCCATCGCCGATACGGGTCTGGTCGATGGCCTTGCCCTTGCGGTGTGCGCCCACGCTGATGCCGCCCCCCATGTGCATGATGACATAGTTGCACTCCTCGTAGCGCTTGCCCTGCAACTTGCTGTGCTGGATAGCCACCTGCTTCATGTTCAGAGGATGGGCGCGGGAGGGACGATAAAGACCCTTCACACCCGTCATGCGTGCCTCGTCGCACAGCTCGTCGGTGCTGACAGGATTGACGAAGTAGGCGGGTTTCCCCAACTTATCGGCAATGCGCTTGGCGAGAATGATGCCCAATGTGGCCACGTGATTGATTCCGATCACATCGTTGAAGGCGTGGTCATAGACCAGATCGTCAATGAGATACGTGCCGCCCTCGCAGGAGTGGACACCCACGCCGCGGCCGGACACGGCATCGATCTGAGATATATCTACGTCCGCCTCGGAGAGCATATCCATGATCTTCTGCTCACGGGCAGGGGCTTGTTCGCCAAAGGTTTTACAAGCAGCAAATTCGGCAGGATCGGTGTCCACATTCAGGTCCAACAAAAGTTCCTCACCCTTGACGAGACCGACCTTGGTGCTGGTAGAGCCGGGGTTCACTGTTAAAATCGTATATTCAGCCATTGTAGTTCTCCTTACTTCTCAGCACCTGCCGCCATCACGCTGCAAAAAGCGATGTTGGCGAAGATGCGCTCTTCCGTGTCGCCGCGGGAGCAGTCCAGTACAGGCTTTGCAAATCCTTGATAGATGGGACCATAGCTCTTGCCGGGAGCGAACTGCTGAATGAGCTTTGTGGCGATGTTGCAGGCGGCGGCATCGGGGAAGATCAACACATTGGCAACGCCTGCCACTTCACTCTCACGAGTCAGCTTTTTGGCAGCCACGCGCTTGACGATGGCAGCATCGGCCTGGAACTCACCGTCGATCTTCAGGTCGGGGCGGGCTTCCTTTGCCTTGGCAAGACCTTCGCGGACGCGGAAGACGGAGGGGCTGTCGCCGCTGCCGTCGGTGGAGTAGGAGAGGAAGGCGCAGCGTGCCTCCTTGCCGGTGAGCTTGGTGAAGGTATCGCAGCTTGCCACGGAGATGCCTGCCAGATGGTCGGCGGTAGGCTCGGTGTTGATGGCACCGTCGGACATACCGAAGAGGTTACCCTGCTCGCCCTCGTAGCCGTCGATCTCCATCAACAGCATGCCTGAGGCGGAGATGACACCGGGAGCGAGGCCGAGGATACCGGAAGCGCCCATGACGAACTCATAGGTGGTGGTGTCGAGGCCGCCGAAGGTGCAATCGGCATCGCCCACGGCCTCCATGATGAGAGCTACGTACAAGGGGGTATCCATGCGCTTGGCAGCAGACTTCTTGCTGATGGCGCGGCGGGGCAGTTCGCCGTAGCGCTCCAGCAGCTGCTCTTTGTATTTAGTATCGGCAATATCCACCACGGAAACGCCGGAGAGGTCGATGTTATTTTCTTTTGCAACGCTGTGCAGCACGTTGCTGTCGCCCACAAAGATGATGTCGGCAGTACCTGCCTCGGCGGCGCGGACGGCGGCACGCATCATGCTGGGATTGTTGCTCTCGGGGATGACAACTCGCTTTTTATTGGCTTTCGCCTTCTCAAAAATCGCATCTATGAAACTCATGTTTTCTTGTTCCTTTCGTGCAGGTAGAGGACCCTATCCTGCGGACACGGCCCTCTACCTCTGTACGTATCATTCCAACTTTGCCTTGACAGCAGCAACGAAGTCGCCGATGGTCAGCAGAGTGCCGGCGTCACGCAGAGAGATCTCCACATTCAATTCATCCTCGATCTCGGAGATCATCACGATCATCTTCATGGACTGGTTGGCCAGCTCTTCGCGGATATTGGTGTTCAGCGTCAGTGTTGCGGCATCCACACCGTAGGCATCAGCAGCACAGGCAATAACAGCCATGGCGACGGGATCGTCCTTGAAGTCTGCGCCGTCTGCTGCGGCAGCGGCGGCGGTATCTGCGGTATCTGCAGCGGTTTCGCTCTCAGTATCGGCGGTGCAACGCAGGGAGGGGTCAACGAACTCCCAGTAGACCGTCTTAACATCATCGTGCTGGACGATCACAGGGCGCACCTCTAAGGGCAGTTTGGCGATGGCTTCCTCCAGCTTGGAGGGGATGATGTTGACCAGCACTGCGCTGCTCTCGTCGCTGTTCTCAGGCTCCACAGCACCATGCCAGTAGTCACCCACGCGCTCTTTCAGTGTAGGTTCAAAGAAGGCGAGAGGGGGAGGCAGGATCTGGTTACACATAGCCTTGCCGCTGATTTCCACCCACTCGGTCTCCAAATGGCCGCACAAATTGCAGGCCAGATAGGGAGGATATTCCACATGGCCGCAGGCAGTGCACTTGCGGCCAAAGATCTTACCCTCTTCCAGTGCGTCATAGTAAGTCTTGACGATGCACTTAATGTCTTTTTTCAACATGACAGTGTTCCTCCCTTCTCAGTCTTTGTTCTTCAAAATGGTGCACGTAACATTCTGTCCGCCGCCGAAACCACGGAGCATAGCGTACTTGATAGGGTGCTTGACCTGATTCTCACCGGCCTGTCCGCGCATCTGCTTAACGGCTTCATAGTGATCGTGGACACCGGAGGCAGCGGCGGCGTGACCGTAAACGCAGCGTCCACCGTTGGTGTTGACGGGTCTGTCGCCGGTTACGGACATTCTATCCTCCATCATGTACTTCCACCCCTCGCCCTTGGGCACGTACTCGCAGACCTCGGCGGAGAGGAACTGGCTGTGCTGGAAGAAATCGTTGGTCATAAACAGATCCATATCAGCGCCCGTTAGTCCCGTCAGTTCCTTCACCTGCTGATAGGCGCGCTCGGTAGCGAACTTCTCAAGGCAGGAGGTACCGTTTTCCAAGCAGGAGTGGCCGATGGCGAGGATCTCAATGGGGTGGTCGCAGAATTTGTGTGCGATGTCGGTAGCGCACAGCACCATGGCACCTGCGCCATCGCCGCGCACCTCCATCTGTGCGGCGCGGACATAGTTGCCGATTTTGGGGTTATATCTAGAGTGGAGATATTCCTCAGCCGTCTCCATGCCCATCTTGCGCGCCAAGTCCTCGTAGCTGTCCTGTGTCAAGCTCAAAGGGTTGCGGGAGGCGGCAATACCAGCGTTAACAGACATTCGGGTCAGTACCTTGTCCACATCCTCGTCGCTCAAGCCGTTTTCCTTCACATAGCGATCCAGCCAACCCTCCACGCCGAAGGCGGCGGCAGAATGCTGCAAAAAAGCATAGTCACGGGGGATGGTGGAGCAGAGTACCTCATGGAAAATAGCGTCAGTACCATAGCGGCGCTGGGTCAGCACTTGGGTGGGACAGGAAATGGAGTGGGGCATTTCCACGCAGCCCGTCAGCACCACATCGTACACGCCGGAGGCGATGAGGTTGGCAGCGGCTTCCAGTGCCACATAACCGGTGCAGCAAGCCTCGCTTTGGTGGAAAGAACCCTTGCCCTTCATGCCGAACCAGTTGGCAACGTGCATGTTGGGGGTGGCAAAGTTACTGGTCCAACCGGGACCGGCCTGTCCGTGAACGAAGAAGTCCACATCGGCGGCGGTAACGCCGGCATCAGCCATGGCCTCGATGGCGGCATAGCCGAACAGCTCGCCCTCAGTAATGCCGTTGAGCTCGGGATCATCCTTGGTTCTCATAAAAGGCGTTGCGCCTACGCCGATGATGGACACACCGCGTTTAAAAGGCTTGAGGGTAGGATTGTTCTTTTTGTATCTCGTTTCGGTCATTTCAGTTCCTCCTCTTCAACTGTGTATTGACTTCAGAATTTTGATCGATAACAGACGCGGGTTTTCGCACGAAATCTCACTTTAATTTTATGGCTTGGCTTGAAAAATCACAATGTGCCGTGGTTGATTGAATTTAGAAAGAAAAATAGCCTCGGTGTGCTGTAGCACACCGAGGCTATTTTTGACTATGATGCGAGCCGAAAGACACGGAAACAGCCGCGGTGGACGTGTCCACCACGGCTGTCCCATTAGGGAAAAATGGATGAAGGTTTCTCCATGGGGAGATAAATTACAACATGCCCATCTTCTTGGCTTCTGCCGTCAGCTCATCGCGGAAATCGGGGTGCGCCAACGAAATCATGGCCTTGACGCGGTCACGCATGGACAAGACCTTGAGGTTTACACAGCCGAACTCCGTCACCACGTACTGCACATCGCTGCGGGGCGTAGTCACGCAGGTGCCCACGGGGAAGTGGGGCACAATACGGCTTGCCGTGCCATTTTTGTAGGTGGAGGTCACGGCGATGAAAGACTTGCCGCCCTTGGACATCTGTGCGCCGCGGACGAAGTCCACCTGACCGCCCGTTGCGCTGTGTTGGCGGCCTGCGATATTGTCGGCGTTGACCTGTCCAAAAATGTCGATAGACAGGGCTGTGTTGATGGAGATCATGTTGTCGTTCTTGGCAATGTTGACGGGGTCATTGACCACGGGGAAGGGCATGAAATACATGTCCTCGTTGTGGTCAACGAAGTCATACAGCGCCTTGGAACCGAAGGTGAAAGCGGAGACCGTCTTGCCCTTCATGTAGGACTTGCGGCTGTTGTTCAGCACGCCCAGCTTCATCAGCTCCATAATAGAGTCGCTCATGAGTTCCGTATGTGCGCCGAGGTCGTTTTTCTTCTTAAGACCGTAGCCCACAGCGTTGGCAACGCCGCCCAAACCCAACTGGATACAAGCGCCATCGGGGATCTGATCGAGGAGATAGTCGGAGATGGTGTTGATGGTGTCGTCCACGGGGAGTTCGGGATTTTCCACCAGCTCCTGATCGGCGAAGATGATGGCATCGGCCTGGGAGAAATGGATCTTGTTGTTCTCACCCAGCACGTAGGGGGCGTACTTGTTTACCTGCAGCACCACGTTGCGTGCTTTTTCTAGCAGGTAGCAGTTCAAGGCCACGCCGCTGGCACCAAAGCTCATGTAGCCGTCCTCATCGGGCAGGGAGACTTCCAGCAGCACCACATCGGCGGGAGCAGTCTCGCGGCAGAAAATGTCCACTTGACTGAGGTGCACGCAGGTATAATCCGCCTTCCCCGCCTTCTGCATGTTGCGCTCCTGCGCGCCCATGAAGTAGGTGGTGGTGCGGAAGGCCTCGTCTTCGCCGCGCATGACGCGGACGGGACGGATGATCTGGGAGCAGGTGAGAGTCACGTTCTCCAGTTCATCGGCGCGGTCACCGAGAGCCTCCAAAAGGGTGTAGGCGATACTGGTGCAGGTGCCTGCATAGACGGTATCGCCGCTTTGCACCAGCTGCACCGCCTCGGCGGCGGTGACAGCCTTGGCTTTGATTTGGTTCAGAATGTCACTCATAGAGCGACCCTCACTGCAGACCCAGCTTGGCGCGGACATCGGCCATGTTCAGCTGGGGGATGCCCAGCATCTCGCGGGCCTCGGCGGGGGTGGCGACCTGATTGCCGAAGGTCTTTACAGCCTCCACGGCGCGCTGCACCAGCATCTGGTTGGTGGCCATGATCTTGTTGCCGTTCTCATCCTTGCCAAAGACCACGTTGTCCTCCATACCCACGCGGAGATGGCCGCCCAGCGCCAGCGTGGCGTACATAATGGGCAGATGGCCTGCGCCTACGCCGAAGGCAGACCAGGTGGCATCGGCGGGAATGTGGTTCTTCAAATACAGCAGGTTCTCTACGGTGGCAGGCATACCGCCCAGCACGCCGAGGCAGAACTGGTAGTGGCAGGGGGCGGGGAGATGACCCTTCTTCACAAAGTAGTCGGTGATGCCCAGCATACCGGCATCGAAGATCTCAATCTCGGGCTTAATGCCCTTTTCCATGTAGGCATCGCCTAGCTTCTGCAGGAACTGAGGAGAGTTCATAAACACGGCGGCGGGCATCCAGTTGAAAGTGCCTGCGTCGTAAGAGCCCATCTCGATACCGGGCACCGTCATGTGGTGGAGATAGCGCTCCTCATCGGTGGCGGGATGCTCCACGGAAGCGCCGGAGGAGGTGCAGTTGATGATCACATCGCAGTCCTCGTGGGAGCGGATCAGCTTGACGATCTCGGCAAAGGCCTTGGTGTTCATTGCGCCCTTGCCGTCCTCGTGGCGGGTGTGGATATGGACAATGGCAGCGCCCAGCTTCCAGCACTCGTAGGCGGCCTGCGCGATCTGCTCGGGAGTTTCGGGGATATTGTAACCGGCGGGGGTAACAGCGCCAGTCAGCGCGGCGGTAATGATAGTCTTAGCCATAGTGTGTTCACTCCTCTAATTATCAAAGTTTTTTGTGCATTCGCAGCATCTCCACCAGCATCTTGTCGCGGAAGGCGGCAATATCCTTATGCTGGTGGCCGATGTGCTCGGGCAGCGATGCCATAAACTCCGGCATCTGCTTCTCGGCGATTTCGGGGAAGATTTCGGGGGTGGCGGCAAAATTGCTGAGGTCGGCAAAGATGGCATTGGAAGAGGATGCATAGCGCCGCAGCATCTCGCCCAAGCCCATGGTGCCTGCACCCAGCTCATAGCCGAGAGCGGGGCCCATAATGCCCCAGCGGAGACCCGGGCCATAGGCCACGGCGTTGTCGGCATCCTCGATGGTGCACACGCCCTCACAGACCAGCGCCACCTCCTCGCGCCACAATGCGTGGGCGAGACGGTTGGCAACGAAACCGGGCTTTTCCTTCAGCATGACGATGGGGGTCTTGTCAAACTGCTTGTAGAAAGCCACCGCCCAGTCCACATACTTCTGCTCCGTCTTTTCACCCTTGCAGATCTCCACAAGAGGAATAAGATAGGCGGGGTTGAAGGGGTGGGCAACAATAATGCGCTCGGGGTGCTGTGCCTTCTGGGCGATCAACGTGGTGGGCATGCCGGTGGAACTGGAGGCGATGACGGCCTCGGCGGGGAGATACTGCTCCATGGTGGCGATCATCTCGTGCTTTTGCTCCAGCACTTCTGCGCCGTTTTCCTGCACGAAGTACACATCCGTGAAGGCCTCGGCAGGATCGGTGGTGAAGTGAATGCGATTCCACAGTGTTTCAGCCTCGGGGGCGATGTCATATTTTATATAGGCATCAATAGCCATTTGGATCTTGGGCTTGGCGCGTTCAATAGAGGCCTCGCTGCGGACATAGACATTCACATCCAGTCCCTTTAAGGCAAAATAGGCCGCCAAACCGCCGCCGATCGTGCCGGCGCCGTACATGGCGACTTTCTTGATTTCAGTAACGTTTTTCATGTTTATGATTTCTCCTTTATGGCTGATTTGTCCAATCACGCCCGAAGGGATGTTTCCCTCCGGGCAGATTGGACGCATGAGGGGAGAATGAAGCAGAAAGTTCTTGCTTGCTGGAAAAATATAGTGAAACCGCAGGGGATGTGCAGAGAGGCGTTGTGCTCTTCAACGCCCCTCTGCCTCAGATGAGGAAAGTGTGCGGTCAGCACATTTCGTAAATACCGGCAGCGCCCATACCATGGCCGATGCACATGGTGATGAGGGCGTATTTACCGTCGGTACGCTTCAGCTCGTTCAGCGCCTTACAGGTGAGGAACGCGCCGGTAGCACCCATAGGGTGACCCATGGCGATCGCGCCGCCATTGGGGTTGACCTTCGCAGGATCAAGACCCAGCTCACGGATACAGGGGATGGCCTGCGCGGCAAAGGCCTCGTTCAGTTCGATCACGTCCATATCCTCTACGCTGAGACCCGTCAGCTCCATGACTTTTGGCACGGCGTAGATAGGGCCCTCGCCCATATAGGCGGGGTCGCAGCCTGCCACGGCGAAGCCGATGAACTTGGCGATGGGTTTGATATTCAGCGCTTTGGCCTTCTCCTCGGACATCAGCACTACGAAAGCAGCACCATCGGAGGTCTGAGAAGAGGTGGCGGCGGTGACGGTGCCGTCCTCTACGAAGCAGGGCTTCAACGCGGCGAGGCTCTCCGCCGTGGAGTTCTCGCGGATGCCCTGATCGGTGTCAAAGGTAATGGGATTGCCATCAGCATCAAGGCCGAGGAGTGGGATGATCTCGTCTGCAAATTTTCCGGCATCTCGCGCAGCGTCAGCTTTTTGGTGTGAAGCTGCGGCGAAAGCGTCCATCTCCTCTCGGTTTATACCGTACTTTTTGGCCACGTTTTCTGCGGTGATACCCATAGGGAGGTAAACGTTGGGTTCATTTTCCAGGATCCATGGGGAGAAGAAAGGACTGCGGTCGTAGTTGGCGGGGACTGCTGTCATGGATTCGATGCCGCCTGCTACCAACACGTCATTCAAGCCCGATTCGATCTGTGCCGCTGCCATAGCTACAGCTTGCAGGCCGGAGGAGCAGAAACGGTTGATCTGTACGCCGGGGACAGAATAAGGAAGACCTGCGCGGATGGCGATAGCACGGGCGATATTGCAGCCCTGCTTCAAATCCGGCTGGGCACAGCCCACGATCACATCTTCAATGGCATCCAAAGGCAGGGTGGGGAGATCGCGCTCCAAAATGCCCTTCAGTACCAAGCCGCCCATGTCCACGGGGTGCATCTCGCGGAGCGCACCCTTCTTACCGGAGCGGGCGATGGCGCTGCGGCCATAGGCCACCACAACAACGTTTTTCAGCTGTTTTGCCACAGTTCAGCGCCTCCGATCAATAGCCCTTGGGATTCTTCTTGTCCCAATCGACTGCCATCTGGTGGATGTCCCAAGTTTCCAGATTCTGGGGCTGCAGCATATGGTCGGTCTCCTTGGCATACTTCCAGCGAGCATACAGACCGTGATAAGCCTCATCCTTCTGACCCTTGCTGTAGTCGCCCAGCTCGCCCTGTGCCACCTTGATCATGGTAGCCAGCTGTTCGTTGACGGTATGCAACTTCAGATCCTCAACGTACATCTTCTCCAAAGGACGTTTCGCCAGATAAGAGGTGATGCAACGAGTCTCATAGGGGACAGATTTGATCATACGAGCCAGCTCCCATGCTCGGTCAAGGACCTGCTCTTTGGGGACGACCTCACTGACCCAACCCATATCCAGTGCCTGCTGTGCAGTGAACTGGCGGGAAGTATACATATAATAGTTGCCGCGCTTTGTGCCAAGCAGATGCTGCAGCAACAGACCCATGCCGTCGCCGGGGACAAGACCGTAATGCAGATGGGGATCATCGAACTTGGTGTCATCAGAGCAAATGGTAATATCGCACAGAATGGCGGAATCCCAGTGGAAACCGGGACCTTGCATGGCGGCAATGGTGGGGATCTCCAGATCAAAGATCATGTTCTTGATGAGGTTGGTGTCATCGAAATACTGGTGCTGGAAGCGCTCTTCGCCGTAGCGTCCCCAACCGTTGGGATCGGAATCCTGCATCCAGTGAGGGCCCTTGTGGGTCCAAATGAGGATCTCATTCTCGTGATCTAGGGAGATGACGCGTGTCAGCTGGCTCATGGCGCGGTGAGCGCCGCCCGACCAGTTCATGGGATGCTCACCTGTCTTCATGGTAACTTCCAAAATGCCGTCCTCGCGGCGCATATCAAAGTAGTCCTTGAACCACTCTTTATACTCGTCGAAACCGGGCAGCTGCACATAGGGAACCAAAGGCTTCTTTTCCATAATCATTCGTCCTTTCTCGTTTTCTGTCCGAACCGCGCATCGGTGGCGGTACGAACCATGTTGTCAAAGGTGTCAAATTCCGTGCTCTCCTGCACGAAACGGTTTAAAAGATCCTCGTCATATACCATGGGGTCGGCCTCCCAGTTGGTGATGACGGCGCTGGAATAGCAGAAGTAGGTGAAGTTTTCGAAATTTGTATGCTGCTGCATAAATTCGTCGGTAAAAATCTCCTGCAGCAGTTTTTTTAGCCGCGCATCATTGCGGACGGTGACGTAGCTCATTGCTGTGCCTCGTAGAACTTGTCGGCCTCGGCGTAAACATAGGAACTCCACACAGGTTCGTGGACCTCCAGCTGATGACGCTGGTGCTTGATGTCCTCGTCTGTCTGTGCATCATGGAGAACGCCCTCGCTGACCGTCAGGTAGAAGCAGCCCTCGCCGGGAGGACAGCCTTTGATCCAGCGGGCACCGGGATGTTCTTTGAGATACTTGTAAGTGCAGTTGCCGTGAAGGACAAGATTCTCGTTGTCCTCAATATCGCTGAGATCGTTTTTGCCGCCGATGACGATGTGGGTGTTGCGGCATTTTTCGTAGGCACCGATGGCTTTAAGCTTCTCCATGCTCAGCGCCAGCAAGGCCTGGCAGGAGGAACAGGCGCCTTCGCAGCGGACATCATATTCGGGCCAGCGGGAGGACATATCGCCCACATAGGGAACCCACATCTTGGTGAAGCAATCCTCCACCTTCTCGCCGACTACCTCAATGTTGTCAATATCGGGATTGCCCATACCGGCTTCCTTGGCGGCCTTGAAGTAGTCCACCTGATTGGTGTCGATACCCACCAAATCGCAGGCGATACGGTCGACAGCCACAGGATCCTTCGAACCGAGGATGCAGCCGACCTTCAGGGGAACGGGAGTGTGGGGGGAGAAGCCGCCGGCGGCATAGATGGCATCAACGATATTGATGTCCGCACGGACAGCGTACCAAACATCCATCATTGACATGGTCAGATTTTGCTTGTGCATATCCATATGCACGCGATCCTGCACTGTGCCTTTGATGTTCTTCAAAGCGCAGGAGAAGACCATGCTGGCGTGTGCTTTCAAAATAGGCAAATTGATGATATGATCGGCCTCCAGCAGAAAGCGGGGAAGCTTTACACGCTTGATATTGGAGCGATAGCCGCGGACGGGGATGTTAATGAGGTCTTTGTCACTCTTGATGTCGATGAGTTCCACGCCCTCTTCACGGGCAACCTGTGCAATGCCGCTGACCTCGAAGCACTCCATAGTGTTGCAGCCGATGGCGGCAGCCTCTGCAATCACCAACTTTCCGGGTTTGGCTTTTTTTACTTCACGGATAACGGCGCGTACCACTTCGGGGTTGGTACATACAGCAGATTCGGGAGGCGCGGCGTGGCCTGCGTTTGGTTTGAGGACAACGCTGTCGCCTTCATCAATGAGGTTGGTAACACCGCCCAACAGATCGAATACGCGGCTGACGCTCTCTTGAATGGTGGCCTCCTTTGCCAGAGCTACCAATGATTTCTGTGCCATGATCTATTCCTCCTTTTCTTTCTACAGGGTTTCCACAGTGTCAGTATAAAAAAGTAAATAGAACTTTTCATCGTGCGTTTGCACAATAAAAAGAAATGGATATTTTCAGATGTATTGACGAAAATGGAGGATTTGGTTTATAATTAAGTAAATCACCTGTAAATTTTCACTTTTGGAGGGGGCTATGCTTTGGAAAAACGCAATTGATGCATTAGGCGATCGCACAATTAAGATTTTGAAGCAAACCAGACCTGAGCTGGAGGTACGGGCACTTTGGCCTGCGTCGATGGCGCCTTTTCCTGCCGAGCATTTGCTGTTTGCCCGCTATTCTTCTTTAAAGCCGCCTTTGAAGAGGAATGAGGGAAGCTGTCTGTTTCTCTGTTTAGATAGCGAGAATATCGACACGGCCCGTTGGGGAGACTATGACAATGTTGCCGCTGTATCTGGCGAAGCGATGTTTGAAGAATGTCTGGAGATTCTTGAAGATTTTTTCCGTGAATGCGGTGACTTGGAGCGGCGGCATCAGCGGATGCTGGATCTTATTGTGGAAAATGCTGACCTTACCGCTCTGATCAATGAGGTGGCTGACATCTATCAGCACTATTCCGATATTGTGGATAACTCTCTGAACATCATGGCCATCTCCGAGAATATCGCACCTCCTACAGAGCATCTCCTGCAGGATCACCAGCTTAAGTACGTGGAGCCTCATGTGGTGCAGTACCTGCGCCATTCTGGTAATTTGGATAAAATGCAGCGGCGCGCACCTGTGTTGGTGGAGGATATCCCCCGCAATACATATGCCTACTCTGTACCTATCTTTGTGGGGGCTACCGTCAAAGGGGGATATCTGTGTGTCTTTGTCACCAAGGGGGAGACGCTGTCGCCTGCGCAGCTGCTGTATCTTCCCCGCACGGCACGGCTGCTGAGCCTCGAAATGCAGAAGAGCCGCTCTAACAGTATCAGCAAGTCCACCTATTTCAGCCATTTGCTGCTGGAAATGCTGCAGGGATCTCCTCCCACCATTGCCTCTTATGAGCAGCGGTTTAAGGCCTTTCACTACGAACTGCGCCGGTGGAAGAATATTATTGTCATGCGTCTTGACACGGATCTTCCGCCTGCTGCCGATATCCACGTGTTGTGCCGCACACTTCAGAGTCTGTTTGGCAACTGTGTGTATATGATCCATGAGGACGACCTTATCTTTTTGATCAGCCGCGATGAAACATTGAATATTACACAGGAGGAGTTGACACGCTGGCGTGAGTATACCCATGCCAACGGGTTGCGCATGGGCGTAGGCAGTGTGTTTGAAAATCCAACACAGGCGGGAATATCGCTTCAGCAGGCACGGCAGGCACTGGCCCTGTGCGATCGGTTCGCACCGGGAGAGACCTTGTGCCTCTATGACGAGGTGCGTATGCTGGATATGGTGGAAAAACTCTCTGTTAAGGGTGATTTGCAGGCAATGTGTTTCCCGCCGCTGCTGCACCTTTTGCAGGAGGATGACAGCGACCCGCAAGCATCACTGGTATATACGCTGGAGTGCTATTTAAAGAATCAGCAGTCTGTCAGTGCCACCTGCAAGGAGCTGTTCATTCATCGAAATACGCTCTATTACCGCCTTGATAAGGTTCGCGACATTATGAACTGCGATTTTTCCTGTCCCGAGTATGTAGCGCAAATCGCCTTGACATTTACCATTCTGCGGTATTTGGGGCAGTTGCCCCGCCGGCAGTAAGGAGAAACCTATGACTCTGCATCATGTATACGGCAATACTTATGCCATTGAAGCACCTTACATCTTACTGGGCTTATATCGACTCAATGATCACGATGTAATTTTGCTGGACACGGGATACGCCCTCACAGACCGCGTACCTCTTACAGAGCTGCTGACACACCATGGCTTTGTGGTAAAGGGGATCATCTGCACCCATGCTCACCTCGACCACAGTGGAAATGTGCGGTATTTGCAGGAGAAATATGGCTGTCGTGTTGCCGTCCACCTTGTAGAGGGTGCTATTGCCGCTTCCCACGACAGTTTCTGCGCCAATTACGGTCTTGCCACGCCCGATGGGAAGGGAAGTTTTGAAGAGTGCTTCATTGCCACCGACTATATTGCGCCCAATGTCCGTGAGATGGAGCTGTGCGGCGCAAAGTTTGAGATCCTTCACCTTCCCGGCCATAGCTGCGGACATATCGGCGTGGTGACACCCGACAATGTGGCATATCTGTCCGATGCCCTTATGAGCCTGCCGGAGCTGCACGCCAGCAAAATGCCCACCACCCAATTTCTGCACCATGACATTGAGAGCAAACGCAGTCTGCATAAGCTGGAGGCCAACGCCTACATTCTCTCTCACAAGGCCATCACCATTGATATCCACAATATTATTGAGGCAAACGTGACCTATTATGAAGGAAAAGCGCAGGATATCCTTGGAGAATTACAGGGGACGATGACTCTTGGAAATTGGTTGAAGGTGTATTGCCAAAAGTACGGTATCCGCATCCGCAACGAGGAGAGCTTTCTTATTTTGGAATATGGCTTCAATAATCTGGTAGCCTATTTGGAAGAACTGTCCCTTGTGGAGATGGTCATTGAGGAGGGTTTGCGCTGTTATCGACGAAAAGGGGAGACCTCTTGAACTTCAATGTCAACATGTTCAAAAAACATAGAATGCCGCAGAGGACAAAGCCGCTGCGGCATTCTATGTTAGGAGGATGAGGTGTTTGGTTGAATGCATTATGTGGCACGCCGCCGTAACTTTGGCTGCCAGTAGCTTTTGCCAAAAGTGATGATCTCTGCCAGCAGGCAGAGGGGGAGGGCGGCGAAAATATCCACCACGGAATGCTGCTTGACAAAGGCGACCGACAGGCAGATGAGAACAGCAGCGATCACAACGAAGATTTTCCACGGCTTTGAAGCATCCTTGTACTTCAGCCAGGTGGAGGCGATGCCTATGGAATAGGCCACATGGAGAGAGGGACACACGCCTGTATTGGTATCGATACTATAAATAAGCCCCATGACCTGCGTTAAGATATTATCCCGCGGGAAGGTCTCGGGACGCAGATCCTGTCGAGTGGGATAGATGATGTAAATGGCCATGGCGACCACCTGCGTCACAATGATGAAGGACATCAGTTTTTTGAAGCTGTCGGGACTATACAGAGCAAAGTAGACCAGCGAGATCACGATCAGCACATACCAAAAGACATAGGCGATGGCGAACACCTCGCAAAAGGGGATCAGATCATCCAGCGGGCACCATACAGGATGGCACTTTTCGGCGGGAATAAAGGTTTCCGTCAGATAAAAGAGGATAAAATAACCCACCCAGCCCAATAGATACTTCAAATGGGCAAACTGCGGCTCATTGATCCTTCTGAGACGAAATTCGCGATAATCAACAACGGGCTTTTTCATTTGTGACAAACCTCTCGGGGAAAGTTTGTCCAAGGATAACGGGGGAAACTAAACCGAAAATAAACTTATCCGCCATTGAAAAGAATATGGCAGTTGTGTAAAATGAATGTAGATATGTTTAGTTTCAGTTTATCTGCGGCAGTTATGGTATGAATGAGGTGATAGGCATGTTTCGTATTCTCGTTGTAGATGATGATAAAAATACACGCATTCTGTTAAAGGCCGTTCTGGAGGCAGAGCACTATACAGTGTTTACGGCTGAAAACGGAGAGGCAGCCCTGGAGGTCATGGATCGCGAGCACATCGATCTTGTGGTGCTGGATATCATGATGCCGAAAATGGATGGCTACGAATTTACAAGACAGCTGCGTGAGGCACAGAATAATCTGCCTATTCTGATGATTTCTGCCAAACAGATGCCTGAGGACAAACGAAAAGGCTTCATTGTGGGAACAGACGACTATATTACAAAGCCCATCGATGAAGAAGAGATGCTTCTGCGTATTAAGGCGCTGCTGCGTCGGGCACAGATTGCCAGCGAGCATAAAATGACCATCGGCGATGTGGTGCTGGATTATGATGCCTTTACCGTTACAAAGAACGGTGAGACGCAGGAGCTTCCCCAAAAGGAGTTTTTGCTCTTATATAAGCTCTTGTCCTATCCGGGAAAGATTTTTACCCGCATCCAGCTGATGGATGAAATTTGGGGTGCGGAGAGTGATACCGGTTGGGAGACGGTCACGGTGCATATTGGCCGGCTGCGGAAACGATTTGAAGGCTGGAACGAGTTTGAGATCGTCTCTGTCCGCGGTCTTGGCTATAAGGCAATGAAGAAGGTGTAAGCCGCAGACGGAACTGCTCACTGAGGGAGAAATAAGGAGGACGACGATGAAAAAGCAAGAACGGCAGCACAGATTAGCTTTGACACTGTTGTTTACAGCCCTTGTCCTATGCTTTATGCTGGTGACGCTGGTGGTCGTGGGTGTGGTCATCTACATGTTGATCCAATTGGGTGTGCTGACAGGACCGGATCATACAGTGCCCTCTGCCAGTCGAGTGATCATCGTCTTTGGACTCTCTGCGCTGGTGATCGGCGCAGGTATGACCTTTTTCTTCGGTAAGATCCCTATGAAGCCTGTCAACCATTTCGTTAACCAGATGAATCGTCTTGCAAACGGCGATTATCGGGCGCGGATCGTATGTGGAGAGCTGCTGGGCAAGCATCCCACGATTGCAGAATTTGCAAGGAGCTTTAACCGTATGGCAGAGGAGCTGCAGAGCACGGAGATGCTGCGCAGTGATTTTATCAACAACTTCTCTCATGAGTTTAAAACCCCTATTGTGTCCATCGCGGGATTTACCAAGCTTTTGCGCAGGGGTAATCTGCCGGAGGACAGCAAGGAGGAATATCTGCGCATTATAGAGGAGGAGTCCCTCCGCCTTTCTCAAATGGCCACCAACGTGCTGAATCTCACCAAAGTGGAAAACCAGACAATTTTGACAAATATCAGTGAATACAATCTCTCTGAACAGATCCGTTCCTGCATCCTGCTTCTGAGCGGAAAATGGGAAGAAAAAGATTTGGAATTTATCCTTGATTTTCACGAGCATACGATCCATGCAAATGAGGAACTGATGAAAGAGGTTTGGATCAACCTTTTGGGGAATGCGGTGAAATTCACACCTGAGAAAGGGCGAATTGAAGTGAAGATCGAGGAGCGGGAAGATGCTATTGCGGTATCAATTATGAATACCGGTAGCGAAATTGCACCACAGCATCAGAAAAAGATATTTAACAAGTTTTACCAAGCAGATGAATCCCACGCAACGGAGGGCAACGGCATCGGTCTTGCCATTGTTAAGCGCATTACGGAACTCCACGAGGGCACCGTTGAGGTTTCCAGCAAAAACGGCACCACAACATTTACCGTGATCCTTCCCAGCGTATAGAGTAAATGAGGGGATTTGTTTCGATTCAGTTTATAAAACAACGATATAGTAGAGATGGTCATTTGTGACCTCTTTCCTCAAACCGGGCGTCGGCACGAATGTTGTGTCGTCGCCCGGTTTGTTTCGTTTCAGTTTAGATTCGCAGGTTACATTGACCTTCGTAAAATAGAAAGGAGATTCTTTGGATCATGCTGAGGATATTTAAAAACTTGAAAAAAAGAGATGTCCTGTGCATGCTTGCGTCGGTGGTGTTTATTGTGGCGCAAGTTTGGTTGGACTTAAAAATGCCGGATTATATGAATGAGATCACCCAGTTGGTGCAGACACCGGGCAACGAGATGTCGCAGGTGCTCAGCGCGGGCGGGAAAATGCTCCTGTGCGCTGTGGGAAGCCTTGTAGCTTCGATCATCGTCTCGGTTTTTGCTGCGGGTATTGCCACTAATTTTGGCGCAACGCTGCGTGCTAAGCTGTTCCATAAGGTTCAAGCCTTCTCTATGGCAGAGGTAGGACAGTTTTCCACCGCCAGCCTCATTACCCGCACTACCAACGATGTTATGCAGGTGCAGATGCTTATCGTGATGGGTCTGCAGTCTATTGTGAAGGCACCTATCATGGCAGTTTGGGCCATTACGAAGATTTCCGGCAAAAGTGAAGAGTGGATGCTTTCCACTGTTGCGGCGGTAGCGATTTTGCTGCTCATCGTCTGCATCGGCACAGCCCTGGTGCTTCCCAAATTCAAAAAGCTGCAGAAAATGACGGATGAGCTTAACCGTGTTACCCGCGAAAACCTTACAGGTCTGCGGGTGGTGCGTGCTTATAATGCAGAATCGTATCAGGAAGAGAAGTTTGAAAAGGCCAACAATGATTTGACCCGCGCCCATCTCTTTACGGGACGCACTATGGCCTTCATGATGCCTTCCATTCAGCTGGTGATGAACGGTCTGAGCCTCGCCATTTACTGGATTGGTGCAGCGCTGATCGACAGCGCCGGCATGATGGATAAGATCACGCTGTTTGCCGATATGATCGTTTTTTCCCAGTACGCCATGCAGGTGGTCATGGCCTTTATGATGCTGGTGATGCTCTTTATGATCTATCCCCGCGCCTCTGTTTCTGCAAAGAGAATCCTCGAGGTGTTGGAGACGCCCTTGAGCATCCGCGATGGCAATGGACAGGCAAACAGCGACAAGCGCGGCGAGGTAGAGTTCCGCAATGTCTCCTTCCGCTATCCCGATGCCGAGGAAGACGTGCTGCATGATGTGAGCTTTACTGCCCGCAAGGGTGAAACGGTTGCCTTTATTGGCTCCACCGGCAGCGGCAAGAGTACGGTGATCAACCTGGTTCCCCGTTTCTATGATGCCACGGAAGGTGAAGTGCTGGTGGATGGCGTCAATGTAAAGGACTATACCCAGCGTGAACTGCGCAATAAAATCGGCTATGTTTCTCAGCGTGCCATCCTTTTCTCCGGCACTGTGCGGGACAATGTAGCCTTTGGTGACTGCGGGCACAATGTGGATGACAATGTTGTGGAGGCTGTTTATACGGCACAGGCAGCGGAATTCGTTGAAAAAATGGAGGGGGGCTACAACGCTCACATTGCACAGGGTGGCTCCAATCTGTCCGGTGGTCAGAAGCAGCGCCTTTCCATTGCCCGAGCTATTTGCCGCAATCCGGAAATCATGATTTTTGACGATTCTTTCTCTGCTCTGGACTATAAGACCGATCGTGAACTGAGAAAGCGTCTAGAAACCGACTGCCGTGACTGTACCAAGCTGATCGTGGCTCAGCGTATCGGTACTATCCGCGATGCAGACCGCATCGTCGTTCTGGACGAAGGTAAGGTCGTAGGTATGGGAACTCACGACGAGCTGATGCGTGATTGTGAAGTCTATCAGCAGATCGCCTATTCTCAGCTGTCAAAGGAGGAACTGGCATAATGGAAAAGAAACACAATACCCCCCACGAAGGCGGCCCCGGTCCCGGCCCCAATATGGCAGCAGCAAATGCAAAGGACTTTTCCGGCACATGGAAGAAGCTGCTTCAATATTGTAAAAAGTATTGGCCCGCTATGATCGCCGCCATTATCGCGGCAGCGGCAGGCACTGTCCTCACTCTGTTGGGCCCCGATAAGATCTCGGAGTTGACCGGTGTTATCATGGATGGCATCATGACCGGCATCGACATGGATGCCGTGGCAAAGATCGGCTTTACTCTGGTGGCCTTTTACGCCTGCAGCTGGTTGCTCTCCCTTGTGCAGCAGCTGATGATGTCGGAGACCACCCAGCGTGTGTCCAGAAGTCTGAGAAATGATATTTCCCGTAAGATCAACCGACTGCCCATGTGGTACTACAACCGCACCACCACCGGTGACATTCTCTCCCGTGTGACCAACGATGTGGATACGGTGGCCCAGTCTCTTCAGCAGAGTGTGGGCACGCTGATCTCCTCTTTGACGCTGTTTGTTGGATCTCTGATCATGATGCTGAAAACCAATGTAACATTGGCAATTACCGCCGTTGTTGCGACGATCATCGGTTTTGCGCTGATGGGCATCATTATGGGCCGCTCTCAAAAGTATTTTGCGGCACAGCAGAAAGCCTTGGGTGCGGTAAACGGTCATATTGAAGAAATGTACTCCGGTCATACGGTGGTCAAGGCCTATAATGGGGAAGAAAAATCTCAAAAAACCTTCCATGAACTGAATGAAAACCTGAGAGGTAATGGCTTCAAAGCCATGTGCCTTGCCGGAATGATGCAGCCGCTGATGGGTTTCATCGGGAACTTCGGCTATGTGGCAGTCTGTGTTGTTGGCGCTATGCTCACCATGGACGGCAAGATCGGTTTTGAGGTTATTGTGGCATTCATGCTGTATGTTCGCTATTTCACCCAGCCCCTGTCTCAGCTGGGTCAGGCAACGCAGTCTCTCCAACAGGCTGCCGCTGCCGGCGAGCGTGTCTTTGAGTTTTTGGAGGCCGAGGAGATGGCCGATGAAAGCGGCAAAAAGAAGCGCTATAAGCAGGCAAAGGGTCAGGTGGTATTTGACCATGTTCGTTTCGGCTATGAGGATACCGACAAGATCGTAATCAAAGACTTTTCTGCCATGGCAAAACCCGGTCAAAAAATCGCCATTGTTGGCCCTACCGGCGCAGGCAAGACCACGCTGGTGAACCTGCTGATGCGCTTCCATGAGCTGCAAGGCGGCGAGATCCGCATTGATGGTGTACCTATCAGTGAGATGACACGGGAATATGTCCACTCTCAATTCTGCATGGTGCTGCAGGACACCTGGATCTTTGAGGGCACGGTCCGTGAAAATCTTATGTACTGCTCTGATTCCAATGAGGTCAACATGGTCAAGGCCTGTAAGGCAGTGGGTCTCCACCACTTTATCCGCACGCTTCCCAAGGGCTATGACACGGTGCTGGATGATCAGGTGAGCCTGTCCCAAGGACAGCGTCAGCAGCTGACCATTGCCCGCGCCATGATCGCCAATCGACCGATGCTGATCCTTGATGAGGCCACCAGCTCTGTAGATACACGCACTGAGCTGCAGATCCAGACGGCAATGGATGAACTGATGAAAGATAGAACCTCTTTTGTCATTGCCCACCGTCTCTCCACCATTAAAAATGCCGACTTGATCCTTGTTTTGAAGGAGGGCGACATTGTGGAGAGCGGCACTCATGAGCAACTGCTGGAGCAGAACGGCTTCTATGCCGAACTATATAACAGCCAGTTTGATCAGACTGCATAAGGCGGGAGAACGCGAGGTGTTTTATGAAAAATTTCTTCCGTAATCTGGGTGCAAAAGCCCAACGTTGGATGTCGGGCCGCTACGGCTATGATGAGTTGTCCCGTGCACTGTCAACGATCGCGCTGATCTTTCTGCTGCTGGCCTGCGTTCCTGAATTGAAATATTTGTATGTGCCTGCGCTGCTGTTGTGGATCATCTCCCTTTTTCGCTGCTACTCCCGAAACCTTGAAAAGCGCCGTAATGAGCGCAGCGCCTATCTCTGTGTCATAGGGCGTATCAAGGGTTGGTTTGCGCTGAAGAAAAGAGCGTGGAAAGATCGCAAGACCCATCGCTATATCCGCTGCAAGCAGTGTAAAGCAGTGCTCCGTGTTCCCAAGGGGAAAGGAAAACTTCAGGTCACCTGCAATCGGTGCCACAATACCATCATTATAAAAACATAAAAAAGAAAGGACAGAGGCAGATGTTCGGTTATGTGCAGGCAAACATAGCAGATCTCAGCGAAGAGGAAAAACAGCGCTACCGTGCTGCCTATTGTGGGCTATGTCACACCTTAGGTGAGCGGCACGGCGTTGCTTCTCGCTTAAGTCTCAGCTACGATCTGACATTTTTAACGCTGCTTCTGTCCTCTTTGTATGAGCCGGAGGAGCGCAGCGGTCAGTGCCGCTGCGTGGTGCATCCGGCAAGCAAGCATGGGTATATGATCAACTCCGCTACGGAATACGCTGCCGACATGACGGTAGCACTGATGTACCATAAGTGTCTGGATGACTGGAACGACGAGAGAAGCATTCCGAAGAAAGCGTATGCCTCCCTTTTGGAAAAGCAGTACGCACAGGTGAAGCAACTTTGGCCTGAACAATGCAGCGCTATTGAAAGTACCATAGCAGAGCTTTCTGCCATGGAGGAACAGAACCTGGAAGATCCCGATGCGGCGGCAGATTGTTTTGGAAGATTGATGGAAGCCGTTTTTGTATATCGCAAGGATCACTGGGAGCGACATCTGCGCACCTTGGGCTACGGCTTGGGACGATACATCTACCTTGCCGACGCGGCGGTGGATCTGAAAAGGGACAGGGAGACAGGCAGCTATAATCCCCTGAAGAACCTCTCAACGCCACCGCGGGAGCTGCGTCCGATTTTACAGACGACACTGGGGGAGGCATCCCGCGCCTTTGAGATCCTGCCCCTTGTGCAGGACATCCATCTGCTGCGCAATATCCTCTATTCCGGTTTATGGATCAAATACAATCAGGGAATGGAAAAAGAGAAGAAGGTGAAGACATGATCGACGATCCTCACAAGGTGCTTGGGGTTTCACCCAACGCATCTCAGGATGAGATAAAAAAAGCATACCGCCAGATGGCGAAGAAGTATCATCCCGATCTTCACCCCAATGATCCCAATGCCAACAAGCGCATGAACGAGATCAACGAGGCCTATGATATGCTGACCAATCCTGAGAAATATGCCGCCAAGCAGGCGCAGCAGCAGTATCAGCAGAATCGTCAGTCCGGTTACGGCGGACAGAGCGGCGGCAATCGATCTCAGAACTACGGTGGCTGGTCCAGCGATTTTGACGGTAATTTTGAAGACATTTTCGGTTCGATTTTCGGTTTTGGTGCCGGCGGTGGACAGACCACCCTTGAACCGCGGCAGGAGAGCGGTGACAGTCCCGAGATCTGCCGCGTGATCCAATACATTGACAGACGCCAGTATGAAAACGCCATCTACATTCTGACCCATATTCCCAGCATCGGCAGAAATGCCCGCTGGTATTACCTCAGCGGCTGGGTGAATCACAAGATGGGCAATACAGTACAGGCGGTGGATCACATGCAGAAGGCAGTGCAGATGGATCCGCAAAACCGCGTGTATAACCAGTGCCTGCGCCAATTTCGGCAGGCGGGACAAACCTATGAGCAGAACGCCCGAGGCTTTGATATGCACGCCTTGAGTCTTCATAAGGTTTGCCTTGGCCTGTGTGCTGCCAATATATGCTGCGGCGGTCCCTTCGGCTTTATGAGATGTATATAGAAAGGAAGTAACACGCTATGGGAAAAACCATTGGTATTGACCTCGGCACCACCAACAGCTGTGTCAGCGTTGTGGAGGGTGGCAGACCTGTCATCATCCCCAACGAGCGGGGCGGCCGCACGACTCCTTCTGTTGTGGCCTTCACGAAAAACGGAGAGCGCCTTGTGGGCGATGCCGCCCAGCGACAGGCCGCCGTCAACAGTGACCGCACCATCAGCTCTGTTAAACGCCATATGGGTACGGATTGGCACATCAATATTGACGGAAAGAATTTCACCCCGCAGGAGATCAGCGCTATGATCCTGCGCAAGCTCCGTCAGGATGCCGAGAACTATTTGGGCGAGAGCGTCACCGATGTGGTCATCACCGTGCCTGCGTATTTCAACGACATTCAGCGCCAAGCCACCAAAGATGCAGGGCGTATCGCCGGGCTGAACGTAAAGCGTATTATCAACGAGCCTACCAGTGCCGCCTTGGCCTACGGTCTTGATAACGGCGCACAGCAAAAGATCATGGTCTACGATCTGGGCGGCGGTACTTTCGATGTGTCCATCATTGAGATCGGTGATGGCGTTATTGAAGTCCTCGCCACCAATGGTGATAACCATCTGGGCGGTGATGACTTTGACCAGCGCGTGGCCAACCATCTTCTCTCTGAGCTGAAAAAGAACCACCGTGTGGATCTGAGCCGGGACCTGTCTGCCATGCAGCGCATCAAAGAAGCAGCAGAGCAGGCGAAGAAGGAACTGTCTTCCTCTGCCAGCACAACCATTTCGCTGCCCTATCTCACACAGGGCAAAGACGGCATGGTGCATTTCGAGTCTACGCTGACCCGCGCCAAGTTTGATGAACTGACCCGCGATTTGGTAGATCGCACCGCCATCCCCGTGCAGAATGCTCTGAACGATGCAGGGATCGCTCCCTCTGAATTGGGGAAGGTTTTGCTGGTAGGCGGCTCCACCCGTATTCCTGCCGTGCAGGAAAAAGTGCGCCAGCTTACGGGCATTGTGCCGTCCAAAAATATCAACCCCGATGAATGTGTAGCGCAGGGCGCGGCGATTCAGGGAGATACCCTCTCCGGCGGTTCTCTTGAACTGGCAGGCGGTGCGGGAACCGGCATCCTTCTGTTGGATGTCACCCCTCTGAGCCTGTCCATTGAGACGGTGGGCGGTGTGGCTACCCGTTTGGTGGATCGTAATTCCACCCTGCCTATCCACTATTCTCAGGTGTTCTCCACGGCCTCCCACTATCAGCGCAATGTGGAGATCCATGTCCTGCAGGGCGAGCGCCCCATGGCGAAGGACAACAAGACCATCGGTAAGTTTAAGCTCAACGGCATTAAGAAAGCACCCGCCGGCGTCCCTCAGATCGAGGTTACCTTCGATATCGACACCAACGGTATTTTGAAAGTATCTGCAAAGGATTTGGATACAGGGAAAGAACAATCCATCACCATCACCGCCAACGAGAAGATGTCCGATGCCGAAATCGAACAGGCCATCCGTGATGCGGAGATCTACGCTGAACAGGACAAACTGCGCCGCGAGGCCATGGAGATCCAGAATGTGGGCAATATGACCTTGAATAAGGCGGAAAATGCCGTGCGCAAGGTGGGAAAGAAGCTGGATAAAGAGGAGAAAAAGCAGATCAAAGCCGACTGCAATGATCTTCGTAAGCTGCTGATGAAGGCAAAGCCTGAGAAGATGACGGCAGATGATCTCTACAATATCCGCAGCGCCATCTCCCGCGTGGAGGCAGCTTCTGCCAACGCCTGCCGTATGGCGGAAAGCGCAGCTCCTGAAGATGCCGAGCCCGAGGAGGGCGGCGATAAGTAACGGCGCAAAGAGAAAAGTAAAGAACCTATAATCGATAAGAGGGGTGGCAGCTTGTGAATGTGCTAAAATTTCTTTTGTGTCTTTTGTGTGCCGTGCTGCTGTATATATGCTTCCTTACCGTGTGCAGCTTTGCGGTAGACCCGAAGAAGGACTACTCCCACAACAGTCCTTTTTATCGCTTTCTTCTTAACAGTGCCTCTGTCGTTGTGCTTAAATTGCTCCGTGTCAAGATCCATACCTCGGGGATGGAGCAGATGCCCGCGGACAGGAAGTTCCTGCTTGTCTGCAATCATCGATCAAACTTTGATCCGATCATTACATGGTGCGTTTTTAAACGCTGGGAGCCAGCATTCATCTCCAAAGCGGAGAATTTCAAGATCCCCATTTTCGGACGGATCATCCGCAAATGCTGTTTTATGGAAATAGACCGGATCAATCCGCGAAACACGATGAAGACGATCCAACACGCCGCAGAGCTGCTGAAAGCGGAAACCTCGTGTAAACGTTAAAGCCAATTCTAATTAAAGCTAATGAACAGGTGTGTCAGCCACAGCCATCAAATTCCATACATGATGCCAATGATGCGGAAGCTATTCTGCACACGCCGATAGAGTTCTTCAGCAGTATCTTTTTTGCCCTCTGCGCTCCAAGTGGTGATGATGGAGCAAAGAGAGGAAGAAAGGATGCCCACCACGTATTTTGCCTCGTCTTCCGTGAGATTCATGTTGTCCAAATAGAACTTATAGAAGTAGCGGTTATATTTCAGATGGGTCTCATAGAGGATATCCACACGGTTTCCCTTTTGGAGAATATCGATGAGCAGATTGTGCTTCATGATCTCCTCGAAAAAGAAAATGATGGGATTATCCCCTTCGCGCCATTCACGCTTCGAAAAGGTTTCAATGAGATTTTCAAACATTCTGTCGCACAGATAGCTGACCACGTCCATCGTATTATCGAAGAGACGATAAAAGGTGGAGCGGCTGACGTAAGACTTCCTGTTGAGGTCGGAAATGGTGATATTTTCAAAATGCTGCTCCTGCAGGCAGGCCAAAAGGCCGTCTGCAATGAGATCTGCCGATTTTTTTGCACGTTTGTCGTTTGCGATATGATACATTTTTGCCTCCATTGTACAACAAGTTGTGAAACTATTGTATCATAAATCGTGATAAGATACAATAATCTCACAACAAAACAGAAAAATTTTTGATATGCGGCAGTGATAGTTATTTCACGGGGAAGCTGAACTGCAGAGGGCAATGTTTTGTTAGATGCATTACGAGGAAGGAGACTAACGATGAGCGAAATTAAAAAGAACGAGGGAAAGCTGCTGGGCATTACAGATGAGCTTTTGGCTACTGCCACCACCGCCCAGGCGAAAAAACGATTTGGTGAACCCCCTATTATCAAAAAGCGCATTCTAAAGCCTACCGACAAGTACAAGCACATTCTTTCTCCTCTGAAGCTGAATGACAAATTTACCATGAAGAACCGCGTAATGTGCGCACCTATGGTCTTCGGCGCCGCAGTTGTGGGCAATGACTATGGTAACGCGGCATACGCTCCCGGCAAATATAGCAAGGTGGAAATGCCTGCTGCCGGCGGCACTGCCATGGTCAGCGTTGGCGAAATCGACATCAACAGTCGTGAGGCCAAGCGTATGCCTTTGCCTGATGTGGACTTCACCATCCGCTCCGGCGAGGCTTTCAACGCCATCAGTGAGTACGCTTGGCGCATTAAGCGCCACGGTGCCATTGCACTGCACGAACTGTGCCACTGCGGACAGATGAAGCCTGCAATTCCCGGAACGGAAATCTGGGGTCCTGTGGCAGGCCATACTCCCGATGGCGGCACCATTATCCCCTTTGACGAGGAAATGATGCAAAGCGTCTGTAACGATTTTGCCAATGCAGCGCTGTATATGCAGGATGCCGGATTTGATGGTGTCTGCATTCACGCAGGCCACGGCTTCTTGTTTACGCAGTTCCTCTCCGCCCGTGTGAATACCCGCACCGATGAGTATGGCGGCAGTCTCGAGAATCGCGCAAAGTTCCCCCTTCGCATCCTGAAGGCGATCCGCGATGTGGTGGAGCCCGGTTTCTTAATTGAAATCCGCGTCAGCGGCACTGAGGGTGTTCCCGGCGGTATGGAAATCGAGGAGGTCGCCCAGTTTATCCAGATGTGCGAGGGTATCATTGACGGCGTCCACATCTCCAGCGGTCTCTATGACGGCGTTTTTGAGGACAACTGCTGCATGCACAGCGTGTTCTGCTCCCACGCCTATAACGCCGAGCGCGCCGCCTATGTGAAGGCACGCACCTCTCTGCCTGTGGGCTTGATTGGCTACATCAACGATCCCGACTTGGCTGAGAGCTTGATTGCAGACGGTAAGTGCGACTATGTTGTCCTTGGTCGTCAGCTTATCGCCGATCCCGATTTCGTCCACAAGCTGGAAGAGGGGCGTGAAAAGGAGATCCGTAAATGCATCGGCTGTGTCAGCTGCTTTGAGTTTCCCGATCCCGAACAGAACATCCCCTTCGATGGTGTGATGCCTTGGCTGAAGGTAGGTAATTGCGCCATCAATCCTCAGGCAAATATGCTCAAATCCATTGAGGAGCTGCCCCGCCCCGAGGCTGCACGCAAGGTAGTTATTGTCGGCGGCGGCCCTGCCGGTATGCAGGCTGCCATTACCGCACACGATCGCGGTCACAAGGTTGTGCTGATGGAGAAGAACGCCCGTCTGGGCGGCACGCTGTTCTTTGCCGAGGTGGATGTGGACAAGGGCGAGCTGGCCACGCTGGTTGAAACCATGACCTATGAGCTGAGTCTGCGTGATGTGGATGTTCGCTTGAACACTGTTGCCACCGCCGAGGCAATCAATCAGGAAAATCCCGACATCGTGATCCTTGCCGTGGGCGCTCATGCAAAGACACTGCCTATCGCCGGACTGGACAACGCCATTCCTGCACTGGATGTCTATCGCGGTGCTGAGATTGGAAAGCGTGTGGTCATGGTCGGCGGCGGCCTTGTCGGTACGGAGACAGGTCTGCATCTTGCCAAGACCGGCCACGATGTGGTGGTGGTTGAAGCACTGTTCCGTCTGGCACACGAGAGCTGCGGCCTGTATCGCGCTCAGCTTATGGAGCAGCTCGGTCGCGCCGGAATCGCCTCCCGCGTAAAGACCCGTTGTGCCGAAATCCGCAAGGACGGTGTTTTGGTACTGGACGAGAACGGCACAGAGGAATTCATCCCTGCCGATACCGTGATTTATGCTCTTGGTATGGAGCCTAACAGCACCGATGAGCTGGCAAAGGTCAATGCCCCCGTTGTAAAGATCGGTGATTGCAGCAAGGTGGCTAAGATCGGTGAGGCCATCAAGGGTGGTTTCCAGGCCGCCATCGACATTCTCTAAATACATCTGCAAAAATTAAGCAAAGGAGAGTAGGCCGATGAAGATCGTTCCCTTAGCTCCCGGTGCGGAGAAAAAGAGCTACTACAAGTACATCCACGAGCCTCTGGCGCTGCTCAGCGATGAGAAGGTCAAGAGCTTGAAGACTCTGCGGGATGACCCGGCAAACACGCTGGAATTTGCCGACAGACATGAGATCCTCTCCCCCGATTTTGTCCCCAGAGCCTCCGGCTGCTACATGTTGAAAACCGGCGGTCTCTTAGTCAGCAGTACGGTGGAGGTGCCCGACATCACCAAGGAGATGATGGATTGGTGGATGGTGTGGCATCAGTTTGACCACCTGCGCTATGCTCTGTGGGATCCCCGCGATCACTACGATGTGAAGGTCACGCCGGAAACCCGCGCAAGATTGCTGGATGAAAGCAAGCCTTACATCGAGCGCCTGTGGGGCACACCCAGCTATGTGCTGGAGTCCTTCAACGGCGAAAAGCCTGCAAACACCACCATCTGTTTCTGCGATCCTGCAGAGCTGGGCTATGATAAGAGCGTGCTGGGCACAGAGAATTGCTACAGCATGATCTGCACAAAGGACATTGTGAAGAAAGGCCCCTTTACCTTCCCTGTGGTCATGACGGAGATCCTGCGAAAAGGCCCCAACGGCAAGAACATCTGGGTGGCCAACTGGTGGCTCGGCTGCACCAGAGAGGGAGATACCGATGTGGCAGGCAAGATGCCTGTGCGGAAGTTTATCGCAAAGATGGTCTCCGCGCTGGCAGTTCACAATCAGATCGAGATGCCCCATCTGAACAAAGTGTTACCAAAACTGTACGCAGAGTACAAAGATAAAAATCTTGAAGACGAAGTATAAGGAGGAGCACACAATGAGAAAAATGGAAGCTGATGTTGTCGTCATCGCAGCAGGCTTGTCCGGCATGGCAACCATCGTGCAAGCCGCAGAGAATGGTCTGAAGGTCGTGGCACTGGAGAAGGCATTCACCACCGGCGGTGCTGCCAACATGGGCATGGGCCCCCTTGGTATCGGCACCAAGTATCAGCGCATGCAGGCCTATGACCTGACCCCCGGCGAGATTTTCCGCCAGCACATGAACTTCGTCCACTGGAACGCAGATGCCCGTCTGGTGCGCGACTATTACTTCAAGTCCGCAGATACCATTGAGTGGCTGGAGTCCATGGGCGTGGAGTTCTTCCCTCCCGGTGCAACCTATCCTGTTCCTGAGCGTATGCGCGCATACGCCTCCACCTTCCCCACCGGTCACTGCGTGAAGCCCGAGGGCGGCGGTATGCCCGGCCCCAGATGCGCTGCTACCATGATCAAGCGCATGACCGAGAGAGCCTCTGAACTGGGCGCTGAGATCCTGCTGCAGACTCCTGCACAGAAGATCATCATGGAAAACGGTAAGGCCGTGGGCGCTATGGCAGTGGACAAGAACGGCGAAGAGGTGGAGGTCCGCGCCAAGGCCGTGGTCATCTGTACCGGCGGCGCAGGCGATAACCCCGAGATGATCAAGGAGCATATGGGCTACGAGTGGGGCAAAAACCTCTTCTCCTTCCGTATCCCCGGCATCAAGGGCGAGGGCATCAAGATGGCTTGGGAGGCCGGCGCAGGCGCTACGCCTCTGAGCATGGAGCTGATGTATCAGTGCCCCGACAATATGTCCGTATTTACCTTGGACGGCGCATTCAGATCTCCCGACCTGTGGGTCAACTTGGAGGGTGAGCGCTTCTTCGAGGAGGCCACCTGCATTAACTCCACCTTCACCGGTAACGCCATCAAGCGTCAGCCCGGCAGCGTGGGCATCTCCATCCTCGACTCCGCTATGGTCAAGAAGTATAAGAAGCATGGTCCTGCCTTTGTTGACCATGTCCATGGCTTTGCTTGCTTTGCCAACTTTGAAAACGATGTGGACACCGCCATCGCCAACGGCTATCAGTACGTCTACAAGGCCGACACGCTGGAGGAACTGGCAGAGAAGATGGGCGTGAACAAGGAGCGTTTCCTGCAGACCGTCGAGGAGTACAACGGCTACTGCGAGAGCAACTGTGATACCTACTTCGAGAAGGAAGCCAGATACCTCAAGCCTGTGGTCAAGGGTCCCTTCTATGCACTGAAGTTCTACATCGGCGCCTATGGTACGCTGGGCGGCATCAGTGTCAACCACCGCATGGAGGTTCTCGACAAGGAGGGCAAGGTCATCCCCGGTCTGTACGCAGCCGGCACTGACACCTGCACCATCTTTGGCGATACCTATCCCTTCACTCTGGGCGGCAACACCATGGGCTACTGCCTCAACACCGGCCGTATCGCTGCTGATACCATTACCGATGCACTAAATAGCTAAAAGAAGTATCTTTCCTCATGAAAGCGGCGCACTCCTGTCATGGAGGTGCGCCGCTTTTTTCTGCGGAAAAGCCAGGATGGTTGCGACATCCTGTTGCGGTTCCCGAAAAAATCTTCGGGCTCACGCTTAACCTCGATTTTTTCGACCGCTGCCACTCGCCCCACGCGAGGCTGTATCTCTCCCCCTTTGCATGGGGAGAGCGCGAGAGGGGAGGGTATGCCCCTCTCGCTTTTAATCTTCTCCACCAAAATAAAAGACCGCCCCATGGGCGGCCTTTTATTTTGGCAACCTAGGCAAAGCTGTTCTTACAGCACCATGAAAAGACCTGCGACCACCCCAATGAACAGGATCTTGAGGCGCTTCGTGACTTTGTCTGGAAGCAGCTTGAGATATAACCGTAAACAAAGAAACAGCACAAAGGCAGGCGGAAATTTTTCGCCTGCTTTTGTGCTGTTTCTTTTCAGTTTAGAATCAGACTCTATAGTGAGGGTATCAAGTGAGGAAAGGTGAGCAATAATGAACGAAGTAAAGAAACCGCAAAAGCCGATATTTTATTTTTATGGTATTGTGCTTGTGATTATTATTCTGTTTAACACTTTGGCCATGCCCATGCTGGCTCAAATGCAGGTCAAGGAAGTGGACTATGGTACATTCATGACCATGACAGAAAATAAAGAGATCGGCAGAGTGGATGTTCAGGACAACCAAATCGTATTTACCGATTTAGAGGATGAGCAGATTTACAAAACCGGAGTCATGGACGATCCCGGTCTGGTAGATCGCCTCCATAACTCTGGAGCAACATTCTCCAAGGAAATTGTAAATGAAATGTCTCCGCTGCTCAGTATCCTGCTGACATGGATCCTGCCAATGCTGATCTTCTTCGGCATTGGTCAGTTCATGTCCAAAAAAATGATGGACAAAGCCGGTGGTGGCAGCAGCTCCATGATGTTCAACATGGGTAAGAGCAACGCCAAGGTCTATGTCAAATCCTCTGACGGTATCAGTTTTGCTGACGTGGAGGGCGTAGACGAGGCGGAAGAAAGTCTTGCGGAAATCGTGGACTATCTTCATGACCCCAGCAAGTATAAGGAGATTGGCGCGACCATGCCCAAGGGCGTGCTTTTGGTGGGCCCTCCCGGTACAGGTAAAACTATGCTGGCAAAGGCTGTGGCAGGCGAGGCCAACGTGCCCTTCTTCTCCATCTCCGGTTCTGAATTTGTGGAGATGTTTGTAGGTATGGGTGCTTCCAAAGTGCGTGACCTGTTCAAGCAGGCCAAAGAAAAAGCTCCCTGCATCGTGTTTATCGATGAGATCGATGCCATTGGTCAGAAACGAAACAGTGGTCATATGGGTGGCAACGACGAGCGCGAGCAGACTCTGAATCAGCTGCTGACGGAAATGGACGGCTTTGAAGGCAACTCCGGCGTTATGATCCTGGCTGCTACCAATCGCCCCGAGTCCCTCGATCCGGCGCTGACCCGCCCCGGTCGCTTTGACCGCCGCGTTCCTGTGGAACTACCCGATCTGAATGGACGCGAGAAGATCCTCAAGGTCCATGCCAAGAAGGTCAAGATCGCCGAGGATGTTGATTTCAAACAGGTGGCGAGAATGGCCTCCGGTGCCTCCGGCGCGGAACTGGCCAACATCATCAATGAAGCGGCTCTGCGCGCGGTTCGTGACGGCAGAAAATTTGCTACTCAGGCGGATCTGGAAGAGTCCATTGAGGTGGTTATCGCCGGTTATCAGAAGAAAAATGCCATTCTCACCGATAAAGAAAAGCGCATTGTGGCCTATCATGAGATTGGTCATGCGCTGGTTGCTGCCAAGCAGAGCAATTCCGCTCCCGTGCAAAAGATCACCATTATTCCCCGTACTTCCGGCGCTCTGGGCTACACCATGCAGGTGGATGAGGGCAACCACTACCTAATGAGCAAGGAAGAAATCGAGAACAAGATTGCCACCTACACCGGCGGTCGCGCCGCAGAGGAGATCGCCTTTGGCTCTGTTACCACCGGCGCATCCAACGATATTGAGCAGGCTACCAAGCTGGCCCGCGCTATGATCGCCCGCTACGGTATGAGTAAGGAATTTGACATGGTGGCCATGGAGACTGTCACAAACCAGTATCTGGGTGGTGATGCCTCTCTGGCCTGCAGCGCTGAGACCCAAACCAAGATCGACGAACTTGTGGTGGAACTGGTGAAAAAGCAGCATGACAAGGCGGCGCAAATTCTGATGGAAAACCGCGACAAACTGGATGAGCTTTCTCAGTATCTGTATGATCATGAGACGATCACCGGTGAGGAGTTCATGGAGATCCTCAATAAATAAGGTCGCTTGTCATATATCAGCATAGACTTTGGTATTTAGAAAGGGTGAAGACGATGAAAAAAAGAACGAAGACACTATTGATCGGTACAGGTGCTGTCGCCCTTGGAATGACTGCCGTTGGCGCACTTTCTTATACCCTGACCAATTATCTGGTGAAGATCGCCATGGATCGCGAGCCGCCGAAAGTCAAAAATATGGACAAAGCCAAGGAGCAGCTTCGTGGCTTTGAGGATGTGGATTTTTTCTACGCCAATTTGGAGAAGAACAGTGAAAAGTTGAGAAACTGCGGTTGTGAGATGGTCTCCATCCGCGGCTACGATGGTGAGCGGCTGGTGGGACACTGGTATCCCTGTGAAAATGCTCAGCGCATTATCATCGCTATGCATGGCTGGCGCTCTTCATGGGCGAAGGATTTTGGAACGATTTCTGAGTTTTGGCACAGCAAAAGCTGCAGCGTCCTCTACGCAGAGCAGCGTGGACAGAACAACAGCGGTGGCGAGTACATGGGGTTTGGTCTGCTGGAGCGCTATGATTGCCAAAGCTGGGCCCAATGGGTAGATAAACGCAACGAAGCTGCGCTGCCCATCTATCTGGCAGGCGCATCCTTAGGTGCAACAACGGTTTTGATGACCGCAGGTCTTGACTTGCCGGAAAATGTTCACGGCGTGATCGCTGACTGCGGCTTTACCTCTCCTCACGAGATATGGAAGCATGTTGTGCAGAATAATCTTCATCTCTCCTACGGT
Source organism: Oscillospiraceae bacterium (assembly GCA_017408915.1). Taxonomy (GTDB): domain Bacteria; phylum Bacillota; class Clostridia; order Oscillospirales; family Oscillospiraceae; genus Vescimonas. The sequence continues at coordinate 52,930 of JAFQTS010000073.1, forward strand.
GTGATCGGAAAACTGGCCAGCGACATCTGCAGGAAGAAGATACAAATGGGCACAAAGGAGTATTCCACCGTCGATGCCATGAAAAACAGCTCACTTCCCGTGCTGTTCATCCACGGAAGTGACGACCACTTCGTTCCTGTGGAGATGACATACGAAAACTATGAAGCCTGCACCGCCCCCAAACGGCTGTTGATCGTCCCTGGTGCGGATCACGGGATGAGCTACGCCACGGATACCAAAGCTTATCAAACGGCACTGAAGGATTTTTGGAACGACTTCGATTGATGAAAAGACAAGCCGGAGCGCCGCTCCGGCTTGTTTCGTTTCAGTTTAGATTACGAGGGTATAGTTTTGCTGTAAAAAGCAATGCCCTGCAATTATATGCATGAAGGAGAGAGAACCTCATGGGTAAAAAATTTGGAGACAGAAAAGACGGCGTGCGGCTGAAGAAAATCAGCTCCATGCACGCCATTATGCCGCTGATGTACCCCAATCGCTGCGATAACGAGGCCTTTATCAGCGAGCGCATTGATCTTACCAATGTCAACGCCTATCTGGAGAAGAAAAACGCGGCAAATCCCGACTATGAATATAATCTTTTTCAGGTTCTGGTCACCGCCGTGCTGAAAGTCATCACACTGCGGCCCAAGATGAACCGCTTTATTGCCAATCAGACCATGTATCAGCGCAACGAGGTCACAGCGGCCTTTACAGTGAAGAAGGTGTTTTCAGACAACGGTGCCGAGGCGCTGGCGCAGATCCATGCCAAGGACAGCGATACCATCGACACCATCCACGATGCCATCTATCAGCAGGTGTCCTTTTGCCGCAGCGAGGAGAAAGACCCCTCCACCGCCAGCATGGATGTGGTACAGAAGCTGCCTGTTGTCCTTTTGAAGATGGCAGGTGCCGCCGCCCGCTTCCTCGATCGCCACGGTTGGATGCCCAAGGGTGTCATCGCCACCGACCCCTTCTACTGTTCTGCCGTCCTCTCCAATCTTGGCTCTATCAAACTTCGGGCGGGCTACCACCATCTGACCAACTGGGGTACCTGCTCGCTGTTCTGCACCATCGGTGAGATCAAGAAGCGCCCCTTCTATGACGATGAGGGGAAAGTGGAGATGCGTGAGAGTGTCGACCTCGGCCTCACCATCGATGAACGCATTGCGGACGGATATTACTACTCCCGAACCGTCCAGCTGCTGCGTAAACTTTTAGAAAACCCTGAATTACTGGAAAAACCCTTAAGTGAAAAGGTGGATGACTGACATGAGTGAAATTGCCGCAAAAACGCCCTGGAAGGGCAATATGGGCGATGTACCCATGCACATTGACTATTTTGAAGGCTCCATGTTTGAAATGGTGGAGCAGATCGCAAAGAAGTATCCCGACCAGGTGGCCTTTGACTTTATGGGCAAGTCTACGACCTACCGCAAGCTGGTGCAGGAGATAGAGACTTGCGCCAAGGCACTGAAAACCATCGGCATCCGCGAGGGAGACCGTGTGACCATCGCCATGCCCAATTGCCCTCAGGCCATCTATATGTTCTATGCAGTGAATCTGGTGGGCGGCATCGCCAACATGATCCACCCGCTGTCTGCAGAAAAGGAGATCGAGTTTTACCTCAACGAGTCGGAGAGTGTCACCGCCATCACACTGGATCAGTTCTACCACAAGTTTGAACGGGTGCGCCAGAACACCAAGGTGGTCAATCTCATCATTGCCAGTGTCAAGGATGCTTTGAGTAAGCCCATCAAGGCGGGCTATATGCTGACTCAGGGACGAAAGATCGAGAAGATCCCCGAGGATGCTCCTGTCATCCGCTGGGCGGAGTTTATGAAGCTCAGCAACTACTGCTTCTATCGTTATAAGGTGCAGTGCAAATCCGATGATCCTGCTGTGATCCTTTATTCCGGCGGCACAACAGGCACCACCAAGGGCATCGTGCTGACCAATAAGAACTTCAATGCTCTCAGCCAGCAGGTGGTGGCAGCCAACCCCATGTTTCGACCCGGTGATAAGATGCTGGCGGCCATGCCTCTGTTCCATGGCTTTGGACTTGGCGTCTGCATCCACACTATGCTCACCCAGGGAGGCAGATGTATCCTTGTGCCCCGCTTCACACCCGAGAGCTATGCCAAGCAGATCACCAAGTATCAATGTAATTTTATCGCCGGTGTTCCCACATTGTACGAGGCACTGCTGCGTTTGAAGTGTATGGACGGCGCGAATCTCAGCTGTCTGAAGGGCGTTTTCTCCGGCGGCGACTCCCTGTCTATCGAGCTGAAGAAAAAGTTTGACAAGTTCCTCTACGATCATAAGGCCACCATTCAAGTCCGCGAGGGCTATGGAACGACCGAAACCGTCACTGCCTGCTGTCTGACGCCGAGTCATATGTACAAGGAAGGCAGTATCGGCCTGCCCTTTTCCGATACCTACATTAAGATCGTCGAGCCCGGTACGGACAGGGAGCTGCCCTATGGTGAAGAGGGCGAGATCCTGCTGGCAGGTCCCACGGTTATGAAGGAATACATGAACCACCCGGATGAAACCGCGCAGACCCTTCGCACCCATGCCGATGGCTTGACCTGGGTCTACACCGGTGACCTTGGCACCATGGACGAACAGGGTTTTGTCTATTTCAAAGGTCGCGCCAAGCGCATGATCATTACCTCCGGCTACAATGTGTATCCCGGTCAGCTGGAAAATATTCTGGATGCCCACGAGTACGTGCAGATGAGCTGCGTTATCGGTGTTCCTGATCCATATAAGATGCAGAAGGTAAAGGCCTTTGTAAAGCTGAGTGCAGGCGTGGAGCCCACCGAGGAAACAAAAAAAACCATCATGGATCACTGTCAGAAGCATGTGGCGAAATATGCCATGCCTTATGATATCGAGTTCAAGGATGATATGCCTAAGACGCTGGTGGGAAAGGTAGCCTATCGCAAACTGGAAGAGGAAGAACTAAAAAAGCACCAGGCGGTGCAGTAATACCGCTTGGATAGCCGTAACCATTGATTTCAGGAGATATTACTGTGCACCGCCTATTAAAGAAAGAACAGATTTTGACCATTCCCAATCTTCTCAGTCTTGTCCGTTTGGCAATGATCCCCGTCATTGTCTGGCTCTACTGTAAAAAAGAGGCCTACCTCGCCGCTGTGGCGATGATCGTGCTGTCGGGACTTACCGATATTGCCGATGGAATCATTGCCAGAAAATGCAATATGGTCTCCGATTTCGGAAAGATACTCGATCCTGTTGCGGACAAACTGACACAGGCGGCGCTGATCCTCTGCTTAGCCACCCGCTATCAGTTGATGATCCCCCTCATCATCGAGTTTGCCCTTCGTGAGGCGGCAATGCTGGCCATGGGTTATGCAGCCATCAAAAAGAAGGATACCATCAACAGCTCCCAGTGGTTTGGTAAGCTGACTACGGCGATGATGTACGCGGTGACATCACTGCTGATCCTGCTGCCCAATATCCCCTTGTGGTGCGCCAATGCTATGATCGTTTTCTGCGGTGTGACGATGCTGGTGTCCTTCGTTATGTACGCCTTGTTCTATAAGGGTTTCTTCTCCGGTAGGAAAGAAGCGCGTATATAAGGACACTTCTCTGCGCGGCCTTTTTCTGTCCCTCCTTACGTATACTGATGGCGAAAGGATGGGGATCGTATGAAAGAAAGCATAGGGAATGCAAAAGTGCGGTAAGCCAAA
>JAFQTS010000074.1 GCA_017408915.1 Oscillospiraceae bacterium
AGCGCTTGCATCAGTGCTGTTAACGGTAAGCGCATTGACACTTTCAGCAATGATGCTGTATGGAATTTTTGTTGATTTCCGCTATCTCGGCCGTGCGGTGTTCTTTCAAGGTGTTTTCCCTGTGCTGTTTTTGCTTTTCATCCTCGTGGTATTTATTGTCGGCATCGTAATGATGACAGAGCTTTTCCGCTCGGGAGAATAGTATCAAGTTGACAAGCAAGCACTTGAAAAAGGAGAAAACACCATGCTGCAGAATTTATTTTTGTTCACACGTGTTACGTTTTTGAATTTTCATAACGGGAATATGGTTGCACTGCCTGTGCTAGCCTTTGTTTTACTGCTGGCGCTTCGGCTTTTGCTTGGAAACAAGCAACCCTGCAAAGCACTGATGCTGATTCTTCCCATCGCGTTTGTGGTGGTTGGTGTTGTGAACGCGATCCTCGCAACCGTTGACAACATGGGGCTGATAGGACTTATGGGCCTTTTGTTCAGCCTTGAGCCTGCTCTGCTGTTCGGCTGGCTTGGCCTGCTGGTGGGTGCGCTAATCGCCAAGGTGTTGCCGAAAAAGAAGGAGGAAACGGAGGCGTGAAGAGGCAAAAGAAATTCTCCCCCTTTTGGATCATTCCTGCGATGGTGATCGTTGCGCTGATTTTGTGGTGCATCTATTTCCCTCTGTCTATGTTTATGGGGCTGGATAAGAATGTGGATATCCAGCTTGCCACGGTCGCCGTTCATGAAGACGTTGCAGTTTCTGCGGGGACATACTCCACAGAAGACCCCGAGCAGCTTGCGCAGTTTGAAGAACTGCTGCGTAGTACACGGTGTCGTTTCTTTGGCTTGCAGAACAGTACTTACTATGTTGTCAGTCCGATGATCGATGTTGTCATAAACGGAGAGCGCGATGGTGAGTGGTTTTCCCTGCATTTGGTTGCAGACGATCGCGGCAACATTGTTCTGCAAAGAAATTTCCTCTTCAACATCAAGTGCCGTGCCAAAGACGGGGAACTGTACGACTATTTGATGGAACTGGCCGAAAGCATAGAGGAAAACACTCCTGTGGTGGGGGATGGCTGGAACTATACTCCCTCTAAAGACCCCGTCCTCTCGGTAGAGAGCGCCATTTTTGGTGAGAGCGCGAAGGGCTACTGTACCTCAGTTTCCGTCTTTGCTATATTCCCGGCTCCCAAGCAGACTGCCTACTATGTTGAGCAGTACCGCGACTTCCAGGAAGGCTGGACAGAGGACTATCTCCGCGAACACATGAGAGCCGTGCACGCCGCATATAACACCGTCTATGACGGCACCAAAACGCCGCTGCAAAGTAGCGATTTGGAGCGAACTTTCATTCTGCTGCGCAACGATGAGACGGGTCTGTGGGAGATTTTTGATAGTACGGCAGGTGCACCGGGCGAGACCCGTGCGGTCGCAATGGCTGCAGAGTCGTATTTATACAGGCTGATGCAGACGACGCTCTTCTATGAAGAGGGAGATATTGACCTTACAGACGGTACCGTGTTGACCGTGGAGGGTTACGAGAAGGAAAAGGCCGCGATGCAGCCTGTGGCGCAGAGCGCCGACTATATCAAAGTGCGGCGCGCAAAAGAACCGTTTAAGAGTATGGATATGTCCCTTTTGACAGCCTTTACAACGGACTATGTGATTCAGGAGGGAAACATTTCCTATGACCGTGCCGATGTAAACTTAACGGAGGTACTGCTTTATACATGTGATGGAGTCCCCTCTGTTGCATATGACGAGTTCACACTGGAGCTGGTGAAGTATCACGACACCTGGCTCGTTGCTGGTATCGAGAACAGCACACTGGATTCTGTATCTGAGGTATCCCGCGGTTGAGTATGGAGCGCTAATAGCCGAATAACGCTCCCTGATGACCCTTGTACCGACCAAATGAGAAAAGGAGAATTTGTAATGGACGAGAATATGGCAAACGAACCCCCTATTGTGGAAGAGCCTGCTTATAATGAATCCGTAATACGCCGCGCGCCCTTGATGGCGAAGTGTTTGTGGGTGCTGTTTTGGGCGAACATTGTCCAGATCATTATCAACTTTATAAAGATTGAATCCAGCGGAGTCTATACAGCGGTGCAAACCGTTCTTTCCCTTGCCTGCATCCTTGTTATGTGCGCTTCGCTATTTATGATGCGGAGTGAGGATGCGCGTTATGGGCGGGCAGCCCTGTTTCAACTGATCGCCCTTGTGTTTAATTCCGTCCTTACTTTTGTCTTCGGCTCACTTGAAGCATCTTTCTTCGCAATCTTGATTTCCCTTGTATCGTCTGCGCTGTCGCTGGTGGCGGTTTATAATGAATACCATGCCCACAGCTGCATTGTGGGTGGTCTCGACTGTGATTTGGGCGATAGATGGCAGAACTTGTGGGTGTGGAAGGTCATCGGTATCGCAGGCATGTTTGTTGCCCTTCTGACCGCCATGCTAGCCGTGGATGTTGGCGCGGTTTTGGCTCTTGTCCTTGCCATTTATGTGTTGGTGATTGATATTATCTGCCTTGTTACCCTCTATCGCTCGGCGCAGGCTTACCGCGCAGTGGTGGCCTATATGGCTGAGGAAGGACAGACGCTATGAAAAAAATATTTTATTTTTCCTTCCCTGTAATGCTTCTTCCCAGCCTGTTTACATGGTTCCGCTGGGATTCGCCTGCGGTTGCCGTGACCGGACTTGGGTATTTTGTCGAGCGTTGGATGGGCGTGGCTGCGGCAGTACTTATTTATTATGTTTCGGGACTTCCCTCTCTTCAAAAAGATTCGGAAGCTTCCGATTTCCAAAGCATCGGCATGTTCCGCCCTTCTCCTGACAGGATTGAACAGAGTTCCGCCCATTTTCTTCTCCTCTTAAGCTGGATCCGCGCATATTTTTATTGGCCTACGATGCTCGGCCTGTCCAACACGTTTACTGCCAGCTACCATGAAGGAGTCTCGTTCTTCTTTTGGCTGCAAGGACTTGCAATCATTATACATTGGGCTGTTTTTATCTTCTTTTCCAAGAGACAGCCTAAAGGCTAAGTATTAAAGGAGGCAAGGAGATATGAAAAAGTTTCTTGCGTTGATTCTCACTCTTGTGGTGGTACTGTCTTTCACGGGCTGTGTCTCACTGCGGTTGCTCTTTGCTGATGATGTTAAAACCATGGAAGTGGATGGCTGGGCCGTGAGCGTCGATGACGAGGCGTCCGCGAAAGATGCACCATCCGTCGGTGCGTATGATGACCCCAACGCCGTGTTTACTACGGAACTGAAGCCCTCGTCAGAACTAAAGCAGATCGAAGTCCTCATTAACGAAGAATATCTCGTCTGCATTGATGATCCCAGCAAGATGGCGGCGTTGTGTGATATGTTTCTCAATGCCGCACCGATTCCCTATACCCCGAAAACCTTTGTTCACGATGCTACGCTCTACTTCGAATACACTGACGGAACGATCACACCGATAACGAGTTTTCTCAACGGGAATTTGTATGTTCTGAATGATACCTACTACAACTTTGCCTTCCGCGAAAACGGAGAAAACCTTACTCTTCACACTATGGAAGTCATGTATGATCTGTTGGATATGGCAAATTGGGAGGATGCTGCCAAAGAGAAATACCGCGATACCCTCAATTACTTCTTTGTTGAGAAACGCTGAGTAAACCTGCGTCAAGAAACTCACGCTTGTTTTCTAGCCGAGAAAAAAGGAGGAACTGCGAATGAATCAAAAACGGGGCGTTGCTCTCATGTTAGCCGCTATTTTTCTTGTTTTGTATGGCGGTATCGACACATATATTTCTGCCAACAGCGTTGGATTGAATACAGAGCTATTGGCACTCGTTGTCGCGCCCATCCTTTGCGTTATTGGTTTCATTCTTGCCATGCTGAAAGACTGATAGGAAGAAGGTGCATGCCCCATGAAAAAGAAAAAACTCTCGCCCCTGTGGCTTATTCCCGCGGTGGTTATCATTGCACTGATTTTGTGGTGCATCCGTTTTCCGCTGACTATGTTCGCGGGTTTGAGTGAGGACGCTGAACCACTCTCTGCCACGGTGATGGTGGATAGAGTCCCCGAGATCCCCATGACCGCCTATATGACCGATGATACGGAAGAACTGAATCAAATCGTGGAGCAGCTGCGGGGTGTGCGGGGTCGATTTATGGGGTGGTTTAGTATGATCACCTATAATGAAGATCCGCTGCTGCAACTGTTTATATCGGGCAATATGGGACAGAAGAAACCTTTTGGGTTTAGCCTTAGCGCTGACAGCGATGGATATATTTATATTCATGGCGATATGATATGCCTCCGCGCCAAGGATGCCGCCCTATACGAGTATTTGACAGAACTTGCAATGAACAGTGAAGAGTCCACCCCACTGAATGACGGCTGGAACTACACGCCCAGTGACAATCCTATTGAAACGGTAGTAAGTGCGATTCTCGGAGAAGGGGAGAAGGACTACTGTCGCTCTGTGGAGTTCCACGAAGCCGAACTTGATTGGGATGGAAAAGAGTGGGCTGTGCAGCAGTACGCGAACTACCGCGATGGTTGGACAGAGGAATACTTGCAGGAACATATGATGGTGGTTTCTGCCGCCTATACTGTTGATTACGATGGTCAAAAAACATTCCTGCCCAGCGGAAAAATGGAGCGGGCATTCTTCCTGCTGTGGAACGCCGAAATTCAGAAGTGGGAGATTTGGGAGAGTGCCGATATGCCTGTCGGCGAGAGAAACACCGTTGAGGACACGGAGAAGCAAGCGCCTGCTGTGCCCGAGATCACGGTTGACCCGTCTCTATATGAACAGGCACAAACGCAGGTGTTCTCTTACGGCGATACTCTGTCCGTGCGGGTAACGAATGTCCTCAAGACGGAGAAGCGCGTCCTGCCTGCGGAGGACAACTTTGAATATACGGTCTACACCGTCCTGCCTGATGCAGAGATCGAGGTGATGCATGCCGCCATGTCGGAAACCAGTGACCAAGGCTTGGTGGGCGATTGGGTGCTGTATGATACCATCGGCAATTCTACATTCATCGTACCGTATATGGACAACATCCCCATCACGGAAACCACCCGCGGCATCGGCTCTGAGAGCGTGTGCGTGCTGGTGTTCGAGATGTATACAGGGGAGGAAACAGGTGAGTAACGAAGGAGGTATATGATGGCATTTTTGGTTACATTTATTGTTGCTTGCATTTTTGAATTTGTTGGGCTAAATGTGTTCCATACCTCCAGCTTAGGCATCATCGCCGCCATTTCGATGGCCTGTATGTTTATTGTCCATGCCATTCAAGACGGTAAAGAAAAAGAGGAATAAGAACAAATCAAAAGAGAGATGATTTTTTATAAAATCGTCTCTCTTTTTTTGTGAAGTCGCGTTGCATTTCTGCGCGAAAACTGTCTAATATAAAGATATATAATTATTGAAGGAGGCGCGCTATGCTGCCTATCATCATTTCTACCCTTGACGATCCCAAGGAACGGGATTTTATGGCGCAACTTTATGAGGAAAATGAGCGGCTGTTGTTCGCTACGGCCCTCAAATATGCCAGCTCTTCCCATGATGCTGAGGAGATCGTGCAGGACAGCCTGATAAGGTTGATGAGAAAAATCTCTACATTGCAGAGCTTGGAGCGTTACACTTTGGCCTCCTATCTTGTCTCTACTGTTAGAAACACTGCCATCAACTATATGCAAAAGCAGAGCCGCGAACACCAACGCAACGCGGTGTACGAGGAGGAAGGGGCGGAAGTTGCCAGCTCTCCTCTTAGTGTTGATGAACTGATGGTCATAGCAGAGAACCGTCAGAAGTTGCTGGCAGCGTGGCGGGAGCTGTCGCAGACGGATCGGACATTGTTGGAGGGACGATATTTTCTGGGACTCTCTGACAAGGAATTGGCTGAGCAATTAGACTGCAAAAGCACCAGTATTCGCATGAAGCTGACACGAGCCCGCAGACGAGCGATGGAACTGGCTGTTGCAAAGGAGGTCGAGTGCAGATGACGCGGCGAGAAATGTTAAAAGAGCGCTACGAAGAAGCCCTGTTCGCCCTGCTGCTGGATGAAGTAGCAGAGGCAGAGGGACGGAAGATAATGGAAGAGCAAGCCCAGCTGCAGCCGATGATTTCCCCCGAGGCACGGGAGCGCTGCCGCAAGGTCATTGCGCACCAAACGCGGCAGCAGGAAACAAAGCATGTCACTATGCGCGCAGGCCGCATTGTTGCCAAGGTGGCGGTGATCGCTTTGGTGGCAGTGCTACTGTTGACCACTGCCTTTGCTACGATCCCTGCAATCCGTGAGAAAGTATATGAGACGGCGGTCGCGGTACTCTCCGATCGGACGCAGATATCTATTTCTGCATCGGAAGAGGGAGCGAGCGGCCCTCCGAAACTGAAGACGGACTGGATTCCCGAAGGCTTTACGCTGCAGTCTGAGGGACAGGAAGAAATGTCGGTATGGCGGCAGTATGAGAATGAGAATGGGGACATGATCTCGGTCTATGCCCTTGATATGCAGGGCGGCAGCATGAGCTACGATACCGAGACTGCCCCCATGAAGGACATTCAGCTGAATGGACACGATGCCTATCTCATCGATGACGGAGAGGTGATCCAGTTCATTTGGCAGTGGACGGAAGATCCTGCCTGGCTCATCACCGTCACAACAGACGGCCTTACCATTGGCCCTGCACTGCGTGTAGCAGAAAATGTGCATATGAGCAAGGTGACGAAAGCACCGTCTACATCGGACGAGTTACTCACCAATTGGGTGCCCATGGGATTTTCCCTTGTGGATAAAGGGAACGATACCGTCGGCAGATGGGAGCGATATGAAAACGGAAAGGGCGCATTGTTGGAGGCCAACATCTATGCCTCTGACCGAGATGGTTTCGAGTTTGAACCCGACACCGAGGGTGCAAAAGGGGAGGATGTTACACTCGCTGGTTATCCGGCAACACTGCTGACAAGGGGCGATGAAATTCAGGTAGTCTGCCGAATGGAAGAGCACGGATTCGTGCTGCATATCTGCGCAGAAAATGTGAGAGAAGCAGCTGTCCTTCGTGTAGCGGAGAACATGAAACTCATGCAGGTGGATTGGAGTTCTCAGAGCGAAGGTATTATAGATCTGAATGTCGGCGAGAGAATTGCGAAATGGCTGCCGGAAGGATTCGTCTTTGCCGGTGGCAGCGAATCTGACAGAATTGTTCAGGAACTGTATGTGAATGAGGATGCCTATGCCGACGTATGTGTTTTCTATGGCAGTACCTCGATGGAAATCGACACTGAGGGAGCCGTGATCGAGGAGATCGAACTGAATGGCCATTCGGCGATACTGGCCACCACGGGAAAGAAGATCCAAGTCCTTTGCGTGATGGCAGAGGATGAGAAGGTTCTGCATATTTTGTCCGAACGAGTCAGCCGTGAGGATGTCCTGCGCGTTGCAGAAAGCGTGGATGTGTTTTGATTGACCAGTAAGTAACACTACATAAGGAGAGAAAGAATGAAGATCATTTATTCGGGAAAGCGGGCAGCACCGCCCCGTGCGGATATGTTTTTGCCTAAGTGGATATTAGTTTCCGCCATCCTCTTATGCATTATCTCGGTGCTGAATTTGGTGCTGGTGCTTTTGATGGAGGATTGGGATCTTTTCTACAATGTCATGACCGATATTCCCATCGGCATTATCCTCTTCCTCTGCTGGCGTAATCAGACCATCAAAATTCTGGACGAGGATACTTTCCGCTATACCACCTTTTGGGGGAAGAAGTACATCTATCAATTCTCTCGTATTAAGCGAATCCGCGTCGGCTTGGCGGGTATCACGCTGGTGACGCCGAAGGGAAAGCCCAATATCCCCATTGAAGGTGCGGCGCGGGTAACGCGACCTCTGGCTGAGAAGCTGAATATGCAGTTGGAGGAGCAGGGGAAGAAATACCGCGTCGGCAAGAGCGGCAACATCAGCTTGACCATTATCCTCGTGCTGTTTCTCATTTTGGGCTGTGTCCTTGGCTTTGTTGCCTCCTCCGATAAATTCGACGATACGCCGCCGATGCCGCGGACCTTCAACCACGAGGATATGACCATCACGCTGACGGATGACTTTTTGAACACCAGCATGTTCTTGGGTGACGAGTACATCTATGATGTTACCTATGGCACAGATGAGGTGTCGGTGATGGTGATGAGAGAGCCTTTCACTTTGGCGGCGGGCTTTGAGGAGTATACGGTAGAGGAATACGCCCAACTGTGTGTTGATGCTAATGATTTTCAGGTCACCATTACCTCTGACGCGGCGGGACATCCCTATTTTGAGTATGACTATATTGAGCCTGAGGAAGGGCAAAAGTTCCACTATTATGCCTATGCCTATAAGTCCACCGATGCCTTCTGGCTGATTCAATTTGCTGTGTTGGATGAGCAGAAGGAAATCTTTGCCCCGCAGATAGCCCAGTGGGCGGCTTCTGTGGAGTTCGAGGCGGGCGAGTATGTTGAGCCGCCCCACAGCGGCATCGAGGGCGAGATTGTATAAAGGGAAAGAAAGACCTACCAAAAGGAGAAGATAGCTTGCAAAAGAGAGTCAAATGGTTGCTGAATGTGCTGCTGGCAGTGGTTGTCATTTTGAGTGTGATGCCTGAAGCAGCCGCGACAGAACATGTTCACGATTGGCAGTGCCAGCGGGCCGATGCAATCTTTCATAAAATGGTATGTAGTGGCTGTGGTGAGGAGAACTCTGCTCCTCATACATTGGATGATGCTGGACGCTGCCCTACCTGCGGGTATGAAGAGCATGAGCATATTTGGCAGGAGGTTGTCAAAGTCTATGATACTACCCACCATCTTCGCTGCGCAAAATGTGATACAACCACTTCTCAGGAACACACTTTCGGAAGTAATGGAAAATGTACCACTTGTGGCGCGTCCCCTCCCCATTGGCATGAGTGGGTGAGTAACGGGGAGGAATATGGGGTTAGCTACCATGTTCTGGAATGCAGCTGCGGAGAAACAAAAACTGAAAAGCATTCTTACACATGGGATCGAGTAACCCGCACTCCCCAATTCCACGGCATTGTCTGCACGGTATGCGGAAAAACCGAAACCACGATATTTCACGGATTTAATAAATTTTATTTTGATGGTGAGCGCTGTCAATTCTGTGGATATGAGACCGTACCGCATACATGGGAATATGCCAATTACTTCGATGAAGACAGCCATATGATGTACTGCCCGGATTATGATACATTTGCCTCGGAACTACACAATCCCGATGGAAACGGCAACTGTACCGTATGCGGTTATCATGTCTCTGATGTCGCGAAACCGGAAACTAAACCTACCGAACCGGATTCTCCTGAGGATACGCCGGAATCCCAGCCCAGCGAACCGGAGTCTACCGAATCTGAACATACTGACGTAGATTCTGCTGAGACCGAAACTGATGAAACTGAGATTTCCGACACTGAATCTGCAGAATCGCCCCCTGATGAAACTGAGCGTAGCGAGGAAAGCGCAGTAGCATCGAAACCCATATCCAAAAACCCTGCAAACGAAGAGCCGCAGCGTAGCGGTGCCGTATGGGTGTGGGTTGTAGTTGCTGTTGCTGTGGGCGGCATCGGCACAGCGGTGGTTGTTTTGAAAAGGAGATAATCCCGACGGCGAAAAGGCTGAATTGAGTTTTAAAAGGAATGCAAAAAAGGACATCAAGCGTAGCTTGATGTCCTTTTTGTTATGAGCAATAGGTGGTGCGGGTGAGTGATGGTCACATTTAGAAAAAACAAGAACCTTGTGCGAATCGTGGCAATAAAACAAGAATCTTGTATATTCGAGGAGCAGAAAGCCTTAGCTGCCCGTTCCATTACAAAAAAGGGTATGGTAGGGTGACATGGCTATGTACGCAAGACTACCGCGGCTAACCCTTAATGTTCTTGACCCTTTTGTTCTTCAGACGATACATTCATAGCTTTTTTTGAGAACGAAGTGAAGAACACTCTTCGAGAAGCATTTCGACAAAAATAGATGTCACTCCTATAACCGTGCAGGCATTTCCAACGGCAAGAAGGAGGTCTCCTTGACCATACTTTTTATCAATAACCCAATATACAAAAGCGTATGCGAGGGCTGAACCCACTATAATAATTTTCGCCCAGTTAACTGTATGATTTTGCCGTTTTTGTTTTGGTAAAAAAGCCTTAAATATAACGTAAATTACTACGGCAAAGATAGAGAGCCAAGAGAAAAAGCTACTGGATTCAAGAATTCCAAGGGTAGGCCCCGCTGAAAGTAAAAGGCCTGCCCCAGAATACAGAATGATACAAAGCAGAAGACCGAGCATCAACAGGAGTATTTCGCTCCCCCTAAACAGCTTTGCAAGCAAGGAGTGGACTTTTTTAAATGTTCTTCGTATTCTTGGACGAGAAGCATCTACTAAATTAAGAAAGCGACGATATAATTTGAGCATTGTATACCTCCGGTATATTTTAAGGGGTGCCATCATAAACACCCTATTTCGTTGATGTAATTCCAAAAAATAGGAATACATGTTCGGCTATAACGGCTTAGCATAGAACATGAGAAAGCGACATCCTTGATTCACAAAAACTAACGATCTGACATTCGGTGTACGAGCACCAGATCGCCATATTTAACACGCGGCTTAATCCTTGATAGTTGGAAAGTCAACCACTTTATTTCCCTTATGCGTAGATAGCATATTAGGCTCTAAGTCTAGAAGTTCTTCAATTACATTCGAAGAAACCGCAAACTTATTCTTTATAAACAAGTTCAAGAGATCTTCTTCAGACATATTACCTTCAGTTAAAAGGAGTGTAATTGCCTGCTTGAGAGCACGTGGATGTTTATATTCGATAAAATCGTCTAGTGGCTCATTAAGACGATATCCTTTGGAGCCCATTTGCCGCATTAAATATGAATATTGATTTTCAGTCAAATACCCTAGAGAGTGAGCTCTTAGTATCATAGCCATAATTGAAACGTTCCATTTTTCCTTTAACTCAATATAATGGCTAAGCCTATTGGGAGATGCGGCTACATCGTTTCCAAAAGAACTTGCAGGCAAAAGAAATGCTGCAGCAAAAGCATTGGCCTCTTTTTCTCTCTCTCTGAACTCCTCGCGATCTATTTCGTTCAAATCTGCATATTTCTCGTGTAAAAGTATGTGACCTAATTCGTGTGCACAGTTGAATTGTCGTCTGTAAAAGCTCTTCTTGTCAGTGCCCAGGACTACGCAATAAGTAGGGGTGTTGTTCTCTTCATAATACTGATAAAAAGCATCAATATCTCGACTATCTGTTGCAAACTCTCCTACAATGATTCCGTTGCGTTCTAACAGTGAGACCATATTGGGGATTGGGGCATCTCCCAAATCCCAGTGTTCTCTTGTGCGTATTGCTAATTCCTCAATGGAAATAGGGGTATCTGAATCAAAAACGGGAAGATTTAGTGGCGGAAATTTGACTTTAGTTGATAAGACGGCATGAATTTTGGCAAGATATTTAGCTTTGACCTGTTGCGCTGCCAAGTCCTTTTTTTTGCTAGAGTATAATGCTCTAAAGTATGTGTTGCCGATGGTAGATAAAGGCGAGCTTTCGACAAAAAAAGAATACGGAAATTTTAATGTTTCAGAAATCTTGCGAAGTGTTAATGGGTCAGGAGATACTTTGTTGTTTTCAAATTGAGAAATTGCTTGCTTGTTTATCCCTACAGCTTTGGCAACCTCATCCATGGTCATCTTTCTAAATAAACGTGCCTCTTTTAACCTACCGTAGTTTATCCGCATAGTTCATCAATCCTTTTGGTTTATCTTAATACTCTTTTGTTTCTGTAGAAGTATGCCCGTGACAGATTCCTAAAGCTAAGAGAATCTGTCACGAGATGGGCAACCTTCCTAGCGCAGAGTAAGCAATGCTTAACATCATAACACCATCGCAGTATTCCTGTTCCTAGCAAATGGACTACTGCGGCAAACAGCTATTAGGAGAAAAACAGAGTACTGTAATTTGAGTTACAGAAGCTCGACGAGTAAATCTTCGTCTTCTTCGGCATTGCACTGAGGTTCAACCGCTTTGGTAGCGGAATAAGGAAGCCGGATATACTTAGACCAGTCTTCTTCCTCGGTAGAGATAGCGAGATCGCGGGTGAGCCGAACAGCACGAACAGTTAAGAGTTTGTCGTCGTGGACATCAAACAGAACTAAAATGTGTCCTTCAATCTCTCCAACATCGGCGCAGACAGCATGCGCAAGTTCCTCACGAGATCTAGCAACCCACTGTTCATTTTCGGGAGAAATACCGGGTAAGCATAACTCGAGCTGTTCGTGTTGTGCCTCGACGTTTTGGTTGAAGCTGGACCCTCCGCAAAGGTAATGCGTGCCTTTATCTGTTCGCCGCTGCACGCGGCAGAAAGTATCTTCACGCATGAGGGTGATTATGTTACGTGATGTAGGGTGGAATAGTACGGGTGTCTTCCAACCACCTCTGGGGCAAATACCAAGCTCAAGCCAGCCCAAATGCTGGCATTTCTCGCGCAGCTGCGCAATGATCACGTTCCAACGAAACTGGCCATATCCGTTTCGCTCTTGCAGGCTGTGATCGGCCATAATTTCGGGCATAACATCCTCTACAGCCAATCGTACTGCGTCAACAATAGCACTGGCGATTACATCAAGGTGGAAAGTGAAGGAGCTTCCAGACATTTCCATACGTAGTACCTCCGTTCGATTATTGACACAATTTTACACTTTTTTGTTAAAAAAGTCAAGTAGTTTCTCGGATTAAATTTGATTTGTCTTGAACTTGCTTTCTGAGGGGACTGCTATTTTCACAAAAAAGCTCATACTGTGCTTATCACAGCAAGATAAGTGTTGAAAGGAGTACACTGTTGAAATGTATAAGATCTATTATTCTGCGGCTTGATATAGGGAACTTTTTGTAAGTATACAAATAAAAAGTTCCCCAAAAACATTGACTATCCTCTTGCACATTGGGGAACAATGGTGTATACTACAATCAAGAAAAGTTCCCCAAGGAGGTTGCTATGGAAAACAATTACTCCAAGATTCAGGAATTGCTGCATCAGAAAGCCGACTATCAAGCACGATTGAACCTGATTCCGTATGAAGGCACGCCGGAGATTAAGGATCGGGAGGGACAGAAGTACCTCTATGTGCGCAAGCGTGTCGGCAGCCGCTTGACATCTACCTATGTAGATGCCTATTCTGACGAACTGTATCAGCTGCTGCTCCGCAATACCAAAGAGGCCAGAGAACTGCGCAAGCACATCCGACGAGCGGAGAAGGAATTGGCTGCGCTGGGTTATAAAGAAACCGAACTATCTCCTCGTGTGATGCTGAATCTCGACTTCGCCAGAGCGAATATGAAAGGGAACATCTATGACCAAGCGGTGCTGGAGGGGGTTGCCACCACATTTCCTCAGACGGAGGACATCATTAACAACGGCATCGTCTCCGGTATGACGGCGACGGATGTACAGAAGATTTTGAATCTGAAACACGCTTGGGAATTCATCTTGGATAAGGATGTGTTGAGTTACAACTCGGACTACGACATCCTTTGCCATATCGCCAAGCTGGTTAATGAAGGATTCTATACTGATGGTGGTCGCATCCGTGGAGTGCCTGTGGCCATTGGTGGAACGAGCTATATCCCGCCTCTGCCTATTGCCACCGTTGTCAAAGAGAATCTTGAGGCGATTATTCAGCAGGACAGCGAGGCTGTGGACATCGCCATCGATCTGTGCCTTTACTGTATGAAAACGCAGGTGTTCAACGATGGCAACAAGCGGGCGGCGGTGATTTTTGCCAATCACTTTATGATTTCCAAGGGACAGGGTTTGCTTGTGATCCCCGAAAACCATGTATCGGAGTTTAAGGGCTTGCTGGTTTCCTACTACGAGGATAGGGATAACGGCGAGATCAGAAAATTCATGCGCGAGAAGTGCTGGCGGAACTTTTGAGAATTTACAGCGCTGACTCCATCCCTTAACCTAGATATAGATTTTGGGTTTTGGTGAAAAGTTTGGAATTAAAAACATCATCCTTTATAAACGGAGAAGAAAACATATATGGAAGACTTTGCAACAAAAAGAATCCAAGCGCTTGATGCTTGCGATAAGGTCATAAATGGTATTGAGGACGGTACTATCACAATTTCCTCCGCGTTACTTCAGTGCATGAAAATTGCACGTTTGGTGAATGATATCGACGCGATGGAGTGGTTAAATTGTGAACTTGGTGGGTACCCAAGGAATAATGAAGGCTTTTTGACTGCTAGTGCGTGGGATATAGCTGTTCAACATGGACGAAGCTATGTGGATAAAACAGAAAAGAAAACTTATGTGTTTACAGATCTTGCCGCTGAGCTGGAAAACGTAATCACCAATTCAAGGAGTGCGTTGAATAACTTTTCTACGCAGGGGTTTTCTGTTTCTGGAGAATACGCCATTTCGGCAACGAGCAGAATGACAGAAAATGTAAACCACGCAACGAACAACTTACTTAACGCATCCAAGAGAAACGAACAACGTCTTTCAATTCTTAAAGCTCAGTTTTATGGCTATGCCGTCAAGTGGCAGATAGAGCTGCGGTTTGGAAAGACAGCAAAAAAGATATTCGAAGAATATCAAGAGCGAGTTGGCTTATTCTTCTCTGAGCTCCCTACAACGACCCTTCAAAAATTATCAGCTATTGAAGATTTGATGGAAGATGGAAATCCTGAAAGGTATTCTCAAGTCCTTACATCATGTCGTAGATTGTGGGAAGATGTTGCTCAAGTTTTATTTGAAGAAGTGTTACCTGACCATAAAGAAAAAATCTTCAAAACGAAAACAGGAAAAGAAATAGACGTTTCAGGCGACCACTACAACAATAAGATCTCTGCAGCAATTGAGACGCTACAAGAAAGAGCGGCGAAGAACACTCTTGTTGGTAGTGAAATTATTTATTTAATCGACTGGATGGAACAAATAAATAAGCTGCAAAGCTCTGGGGTTCATTCTGAAGTTACACGCGACCAAGCGATGCGGTGTATAATTCATACATATATCGCGCTAGGAGATATTCTTAAGCTTAGAGATGATGTATCATGATATTCAAATACTGTTTTTTGCAGTAGTCCAATTTTAACCTGTGACCTTTCTTTGACCCCAAATGCTGCGGTAAAACAGTATAATACAGAAAATAACGATATATTTTGGGCCTCTGAGAGAATTTGAACTACTCCATATAGCGGAAGCCAAATGCACGCTATCGAGTGGGAATGATCCCACAGGTCTAAAAAGCCCAGTCAACACCGGAAGCATAAAAACGAAAGAGCTAACTGATCGGATCTGGATCAGTTAGCTCTTTTTTATTTGGCCTCGCTGTTATACTTCCTGTACATTCATCAAGCCCACGTCCCTGCCCTTCCAGTTCACCTTGGTGGCACGGACATTGGCGCGGATGTTGAGATGCTCGTTATAGATGTCTGCCTCTGCCTCTTCCTGCTCCCCCAGTTCCTTCATGGGGCATTTCTCGCAGGGCTGGCTGCGGCGGTGGAGCGCCTCGTAGCAGACCATGCCCTCTTGCGCCTCGGGAGAGAGACCCTTGGCGGCATCGTTGATAAAGTCGAGACGGTAGCTCTCGGGATCCACCACATAGACCCAGTTCTCCTGTGCATTCAGCAGCATAAGGAGCTTCTCCACCGTGTCCTGCAAATTCTCCTGCGCCCGCTTCTTCAGCAGGAACATCACCATGATCTCCGCCAAGAATTGCAGCATCCCGATCTGCTCCTTCGTCCAGAAGCGGTTGATGGTGCAGTCGTCAAAGCCCACATAACCGCGGAACACACCGTTATCATAGATGGCGCACTGAAGCATGCTCTTGATGCCCTGCGGCTCCAAAATGGCGCGGAAATGGGGCGCAAGGGTGGTGATATCGGTGCAGTAGAAGATGCCGTTTTCATCGTAGACACCGTCCCAGCCTGCAATATCCTCCACATAGCTGACATCCTGCAAGTTGTCCTTCTCGGGGGTAATGCCCACGTTGCACCACTCGAAGGTATTGGAACAGGTGGTATTGTCGGCATTGTTCTCGAAGATGTACACACGATCCACATTCAGCTGCTCACCTACATAGCCCAGCAGCTCATCAATGGTGGCAAAGAGATCGCGGCTTTCATAGAGTCGGCGGAACACGGCGTGGACGAAAGAGCCGTCCGCCAAATGGGGCTGACGATCGGAGTCGATGTCGGTGGTGGAGCGCAGATCCATGCCTGCAATGCTCTCCATGGCATTGTCGTAGATGGCATAGGTGTCCTTACCGCAGCTCTTGGCATGATATAGCGCCTCGTCTGCACAGTGGAACAGCGTGGCATAGTCCCTGCCGTTCTCGGGGAACAAAGCTGCACCCACAGAGCAGGACAACGTCAATTCAGGCGCCGTCTCCTGCATCATGGAGCGGAAGGTCTCCGCCAAAAGCTTGCAGCGATTGTGTACCAGCTCCACCGAGGGGATATTCTGCAAATACACCACGAATTCATCGCCGCCGATACGTCCAATAATGTCCTTTTCACGGAACAAACTCTTCAGCGTAGCGCCCACCTTCGTCAGCACCGCGTCACCGTAGAGATGTCCGTAGGTATCATTGATGGTCTTGAAATTATCCAGATCCAGCACCAGCAGCGCCGAGAGTTCGCCGCTGCCGCCTGACATGGCATCGGAGATCAGCTGCTCCGTGGTGGCCTTGTTGAATAGCTGGGTCAGCGCATCCCGCTCCGCCTTCTCACGGAGGGCGAACTCCGCCCGCTTCACCGCGTCCACATCCTGCAAAATGCCGATGATCCGCTTCAGCTCCCCTTCCTCATTCAACTGCACTGTGCCGCTGATGTGTGTCCAGAGATACTTGGCGTTGATGTCGGCGATCCGCACGTCGATGGCTACATCGCCGTGTTCCTCCGTGGCCTGTCGGATAGCCTCCCGCACCACAGGCAGGTCATCGGGGTGGAAATGGGTGGCAATGCCCATCTGGGAGCCGTAATTCTTGGAGATGGGTGCGTAGCCGAAATGCTCCTCCCACTTGGGGGAGCAGTACATGGTGTCGCTTGCCATGTCCCACTCAAAGACGATACCGTTGGACATCTCAATAATGGTGCGGTTGCGCTGAATGTCCTCTTCATAATTGCGGTAGTTGTCCTTAATGCGGGTATAGTCCGTCAGTGCGTGGTAGAGGCAGACCTGCCCGTCCTCCTCCAGATAGCCGCGGCACTTATCCAGCACCCACCGCACCGAGCCATCCTTACACTTGAGGCGATATTCGATCTCGCCGCGGGAGAGGTTCTCCTGCAATCCTAACATGGCGGCGGAGAAAACGAGACGATCCTCCTCGTATACCATGGCAAGATAGCTGCCGCCGAACTGCGCGGCGATCTCTTCGGGGGTATAGCTCGTGAGGTAGTGCAGCTCCGCTTCACCGCCGCACAGGGTCATCTCCTCATCGCAGCAGCAGCGCAGGGCGGTGCTGAGGAGGCCGCGAAGAGCGGGCGAGGAGCGGACATCGTCAGAAAGGGTCTCCTTTTTACCGAAGGTGCAGACCTCCGCCTCGCTGATCATCTTGTGCAGCACCAGCAACGCCATCCGCTGCTGCGCGTTCTTGGTGTTGAGCCGTAGCAGCGTCACGCGATAGGGGTGATAGTTTCTTTCCGCCCCCTCAAAAAACCGCAGATACACCTGCTTGCGCCGCATCTCCGAGGTGAAGAACTCCCCATCCATGCACTCCCGCAGCTCCGCAGCAGCGGCGGCATCCTCAGGGTGGACATTGTCCAAAAGCTGCCCCAGCAGCGCCCGCACATTCCGCTTGCCCGTCATGGGCTCTGCCACGGCGTAGGGGTTATACACCACATGGTACACCTGATCGTCCAGATTCATCTCGATCATGGTGTCGCCCATATGGTGCAGCAGCGTCTGATACTTCATCTGAGCCATCTGGGCGCTGTCCAGCACATCCTTGCGCCACAGGGGTTTGGGCAAGGGCGCGGTGATGTTGTCGTTTTTGGGGGAATGCCCGTCAGCGTAACGAACAGCCAGCTTGGCAAACTCGCCCCGCACCCGCTTGAAGCACTCGTACAGCTCAGGGGAGAAGGCGCCGCACTCGCCGTTTAAGATCATGTTCACCGCCGTAGCGCAGGAAAAGGCCTTTTTATAGGAGCGCTCCGTAGTCAGCGCATCGTAGGCATCGGCAATACCCACCACCTGTGCGCAGATGGGGATCTCGTCCCCCTTCAGCCCTGCGGGATAGCCACGCCCGTCCCACCGCTCATGGTGATACATGGCAATATTGTAGGCATAGCGGAGATATTCCTCGTCGCCGCTGCCCTCCAGCTGATGCACCAGCTCACCGCCTACGGTGGTGTGGGTTTTCATCACCTCAAACTCCTCCGCCGTCAGCCGTCCCGGCTTATTGAGGATGTCATCGGGGATGGAGATCTTGCCAATATCGTGGAGTGCCGCCGCCGAGGCGATGGCGCGGATAGTTTCTTCCGTAAGGTTATATTCGGGGTAGTGCTTCGCCACCTCCTCCAGCAAGACGCGGGTAAAGCTGCGGATACGCAACACGTGCTTGCCCGACTCGGTGCTGCGGTGCTCGATAATGGCAGAGAGGGCGTCCATCATCACCTGATTGGCGCGGCGGATGGTCTCACTCTGCTCCGCCACGGCACGCTCCAGCTGCCAGCGGTAGAGATAGGCGTCGATAATGACCTGCAGACGGCGGCGGATCATGGCGGGCTCATAGGGCTTGCTGACCACGTCGGACACACCCATGGTGAAGGCTCTCTCCGCCTCATCGCTCTTCTCCTCCTCGTGGATGAAGGCCACCACGGGGATCTCCTCCGCCGTACCGTGGCGGCAGGCCTTCATCATCATGGCCGCCTCCGCCTTCTTCGGCTTGGAGATATCCATCATCACGCAGGCGATACAGCCGTAGTTCTGCTCCATCAGCATCACGGCCTGACGGACGCTCTCCGCTTCCAGCGTGTCGTACGTATCACCGAAAATTTCACGCAGCGCAGTACGTTCCACGTTGCCGCCCACCAGCAAAATTGTATCTTTCAATCTGGCGACCATAGTTTTGCCCACCTCTCATCGTCATTTGTCCTTGTTTAATATAGTATCATAGGAGATTCCACCATGCAAGGGCGGTTTTCTTTCGGTAATAAAACTTTTTTACTTTTTGAAAAAGGTTTTTCAAATTATTACCGAATTTGTTACCGCCCCATGATATAACTAACCCATAGAATCCCACTGCGAAAGGAGGGGAGGCAATCGATGTCCATGGCACAGCGATGGATCGACGATCATCTGGCTACTGTATGCATCGATCAATATGACGACAGCGTACTGCGAGGCAGGTTGTATCATCGGTCAGTAGATGGCGGGCGGGTTTTCCGCAGCACCATTCAGCTGCTCATGGAGATGGAACGAATACTGGACGCGTCAGACCATCCCAAATCCTACACCGCGCGGCGCACCTTTGCCGCCCCGCCCGAGCAAACAGCAGCACCCCCCTGTGAAACAGTCTGCAGCGGAGAGAAGGCCACCTTCTTCCTAAAAGTTCTGTTTCGGCAGAATGCAGGCTGGCAGGGCAGCGTCACATGGCTGGAAGGAGGACAGGAGCAGAGCTTCCGCAGCGTCTTGGAACTGCTTGGTCTTCTCGACAGCGCCCTAAGCGAAACAGCAAAAGCATCCTAACCCCCGCAACCCCCCAAAAAAATCAGAAACAAGGAGAAACGAGAAATATTCGTCAATGGCAAACCGTCCGAAAGGGCGGGACGCAAAGCAAGCGGCCTACGGCTTCCCCCGAGCTATGGCGGCGCGGCTGCCGATATTTCGTCCCCTACACATTCGAAAGGAGAACGAAATAATGGCAAGAAAGGCACTGAAAACAATCCTGAGTTTGGTCATGGTGTTGTCCATGCTGGTCAGTATCAGCTGCATCACCGCCTTCGCAAGCCCCGCACCCGACATGGTGCAGAATTTTGAGGACACCTATTATCATCAGGACGGCTCTGCAGCTTCCGCTTCCGACTGGGAGGTGCATCTGTCCAAGTCCGCAGCCGTCACCGACATTGAGAATGTCTTTGACATCACGCTGCTGGTAGAGACCAAGGACACCTCCATCGAGCTGGCAGGCTCCACCCACGGCGCTGTGGTGCTGGTGCTGGATGCCTCTAACTCCATGGAAGAGTCTGCCAAGGGCTGCTACCTCTGCGGTAAGGACGAGCATCACGAAGATCACAAGGGCAGCGGTTCTTTCTGCCCCGATCAGAGCGGTAATTCCTACGAGAGAAGCAAGCTGGGCGGCAGAGGCTGCGCAAATTGCGGCTATCCCCGCAGCTGGCACGTCCAGGGTGAGCCCACCTGCACCTTCCAGGAGTCTCCCTCCCACATGACGATCCTCAAGAGCGCTGTGAAGAGCTTCTTGGACAACTACGTCGACGGTGCTGCCGAGGGCGATAAGCGCCTCGTCTCCATCGTGGAGTTCTACACCAACGCCAGAACGGTACAGAGCTGGATCGATGTCAACAGCGGCAACAATCTGGCGATTGTCAAGTCCGCCGTTGACAGCCTGACCACCGACCACTACTCCGGCAAAACCGACATCGGCGGTACCAACATGGAGGCTGGTCTCGTGCTGGGCCGCAACCTGCTGAATGCTTCTGACGTTGCTTCCATCCCCGTGGGCAACCAGAGTCTGATCCTCTTCAGTGACGGCGCTCCCACCGCTGCTGTGGGCAACGTTAACAGCACCTCCACCTCCTCCGTCAGCTACGATGGTGACGATACAGGTTTCAACGCCGACAACAAGGATAGAGACGACCTCTCCTCCATCCTCGCTGCCGTCAATGCCAAGAAGCTGGCTGTGGCCTACAACACCGACGCAGGTCTCCTCCAGAGCGTCTTTGGCAGCAACAATGTTATCACCACCAACGCCGATTCTCTGGCTGTTGTGCTGGCCGCTGAGGCAGGCAGCATCGTCACCACCACCACCAACGCCAACGGCATCACCGACCCCATGGGCTACGGCGTTTCCATGGTCAACGTGGAATCTTCCTATGATGGCGCTTCCCAGACTTGGGATCTGAGCCAGTACACCCCCTCCGTCAGCAATGGCGTGACCTCCTACACCATCACCTATCAGGTGGAGCTGGATCCCACCGTCATCGATGAGGACGCCAACTATCCCGGCTACACCATCCTCACTCCCGCTAACGGTGCAACCACCCTCAACTACACCGTAGGCGAGGCTGCCACTCCCGTCAGCGCCGACTTCAACGAGCCCAACATCCGTGGCCGTCTGCCTGAGAACTATTCCCCCTTCATCAGCATCGTCAAGTCCGCTGACAAGGATTCCTACGAGGTAGGCGAGACCGTCACCTGGACTGTCACCGTCACCAACGACAGTGATTACCCCGCCTACAACGTCATGGTTGTGGACCAGATGGTGGGCATCAATGAGACCATCCAGGCTCTTGAGCCCGGCGCTTCCCAGTCCTTCTCCGCCTCCTCTGTGGCTGCAGAAGCAGGCACGCTGAGAAACGTGGCTGTCGTCTCCTGGGCCGATGGCGATGAGATCGACGACACCGACGAGCCCAATGAGCCCAAGGACAACAGCACCGAGGAGATCGTTGACGTGGTCGAGCCCGAGCCCGTTTACTACACCCTGACTGTCAACTATGTTGACGAGAGCGGCGCACCTGTTGCCGACAGTGATGTAACGCAGGGCTTGGAAGAGGGCAGCGCCTACGCTACCGCTCCCAAGGCCGTGGACGGCTATAACGAGGGCGTTTGGAGTGCATCTTCCGATGCCGTCTCCGGCACCATGGACAGCGACAAGGTCGTGGTCTATATCTACTCCGTGAAGGAGCAGCCTCCCGTTGATCCTGAGCCTCCTGTCGATCCCGAGCCTCCTGTTGATCCCGAGCCTCCCGTTGATCCTGAGCCTCCTGTCGATCCCGAGCCTCCCGTCGATCCCGAGCCTCCCGTCGATCCCGAGCCTCCCGTCGATCCCGAGCCTCCTGTCGATCCCGAGCCTCCTGTTGATCCCGAGCCTCCCGTCGATCCCGAGCCTCCCGTCGATCCCGAGCCTCCCGTCGATCCCGAGCCTCCTGTTGATCCCGAGCCTCCTGTGAATCCCGAGCCTCCCGTGAATCCCCCTGTGACCCCCAGCTATCCCAGCTATCCCAGCTATCCCGTTGCCCCCACCGGCGGTGACGGTCTGGTCGAGATCCTCGATGAGGAAGTGCCTCTGGCAGCCGTTCCCCAGACGGGCGACATCTCCACGCTGCTGCTGGCAATCTCCACCTTCTCCGGCTCCGGCCTGGCTCTGATCGGTCTGAACCGCAAGAAGGAAGAGGAGTAAGCACAACACAGGAGCGACTCTTTTCTGATTCCTCTCTCAATAAGCAAGCGCCCCGCTTAGGCGGGGCGCTTCGCTTTTTCCGTCGGTAACAGATTTTTTTCGTTTTTTGAAGGTTTAAGGAGAAAATATCACCGAATTTGTCACCCCCCACTGGTATACTTTTCTCAAGATCACACCTTATACCCAAAAGGAGGGGTAACGCCATGAAAAAGGACATCCTGCGGCGCATCGCCACCGTCGCGCTGGCGCTTCTATTCGTTGCCAGCAGCGGCATTTTCCTCAAGCAGGTTATGGACAAGCAGCAGGCACAGCGCACCTATGAGGCGGCGCTGGCAGCCGCCATGTCTGAGGGCGAGCCCGTTCCCGTGGCGCAAGAGCCCCAAGCCCCCTCTCTGCCCACTATGCCCGTGTTCTCCCTCCCCGAGGACGGCGCGTTTCTGGCAGCGGTGGACTTGGCTTCTCTCCGCGAAACCAACGCCGATGTGCTGGGCTGGATCCATGTCCCCGGCAGCGTCATCTCCTATCCGCTGATGCGCAGCCACGACAACGAGGAATACCTCCACCACACATGGGACGGCACCCCCAATGTGGCGGGCTCTATCTTCTTAGAGCAGCACAACGCCCCCGACTTCACCGACTTCAATACCATTATCTACGGTCACGCCATGAACGATGGCAGTATGTTCGCCGAACTCCATAAGTACCAGTGGCAGGATGTGCCGGAGAAGTACCCCTACGTCTACGTCGCCACTGACGGCGCGGTGCTGCGCTACGCCATCTTCGCCTGCTACGAGGCCAACATCTCCTCGGATACTTACCGCCTTACCTTTGCCGACGATGCCGCCCGTGAAAGAGCTGTGGAACAGTATCACAGCCAGAGTTCCATCACCATGCCCCTCACGGTCAACGCCGAGAGCCACATTCTGACCCTCTCCACCTGCACAGGCAACCAAAAGGATGTGCGTCTTGTGGTGCAGGCGGTGCTGGACGGCATCCTGCCTCGATAAATAGAGCCAAAAAAAGAGCGCCGATGCTTTCCATCGACGCTCCTTACGGCATTATTTCTTCATCTCTCGGGGCTCAAGAGGCTGCACAGAGAAATGGATCTTGGCGGGGGAATGGGGATATTTTCGCTCGAAGGCTTTTTCGATGCGCTGGCAGACCATCACACTGTTTTCATAGTTGGCCTGCGGCAGCATCACCACCAGCTGGGACACGCTGCAACGGGAAACCAAGTCACCCTGCCGCAGATTCCCCAGCATCAGCTCCTCCAAGTTATTCATAGCCACATCGAGGCTGCGGCGGGCAAGCTCCTTGCCGCGATAACCGTGGAGGGAGAAGAGGGCGATATGTACCACCTCGCCGCTGCGGCCGATGCTGCGGGCCTGCATCTGATAGACCAGCTTGAAGAAATCGTACTCGCACTTCATAGCGCCGCCCTGCTGCCCCTGCTCCGTGAGCTGCTCACGAATGCCGTCAGTGGGCACAACAGGCGCACCCGTCTCCCGCGAGGCCTCCCGATACAGGGCGCGGCTCTCATCGGAGGGCATGACGCCGAAGGTGGCAAAGAGCTTCTCGCTCATATCCTCGTAGAGGCGCACCGCCTCTTCACGGCGGCCCAGCGCCAGCAAAGCCTGCATATAACGGCAGTGGAGTTCCTCACTGTAAGGTTCGATTTTCAGCGCCGCCTCGCACAGCGCCACCATCTTCTGCCACGCTGCGCTTTCCTGCAGCAGCGCCAGCGTCTCCAAAGCCGCCTCTACATACAAGCGGTGATAATAGGCGCTCAGAGGAATGACCCACGGCTCCATAGAGAGCTTGGGCAGGAAATCGCCGCCGTAGTGGCTTAGGGCCTTTTCATAGAGGGCAAGGCGTTCAGCCCCATCCTCCGTCTCCATAGCCGAGCGGCACAGCGCTTCAAACTCCTCCGTGTCCAGCACCACATCCACCTCGTTATTCCAGCAGTAGGTGCCGTCACGGTAGACGATCCAATCGTGTCCCGCCGTGGGGGAAAGACTGTTGAGCATGGTGCGGACGCGGTAGAACATGGCCTTGAGCTTGCCGCTGGGATCAGCCGACTCCTCGCCGCCTGCACCCTGCAGCAGCGTGAGGTATTGCTCCTGCGAAGCTGCGCGCTTGCGGTTATGCACCACATAGGCCAGCAGCAGCCACACCTTCCGCATACGGTTGGCGCTGTCATCCACCGTTTTTCCCTGGAAGCTGACAGAGAAGCCACCCAGCATCTTTATATGTACTTGTTGCATTCTCCCTCACTTCCTCTCGTGAAATTTCTCTCGTATTGTTATTGTACTGCACTTTTTTCCGCTTTTCAATAGACCACAGAAGAAAAAACTTTTTTTACTCCACATTTATTTTGCATGCCGCCGTCGGAAATGCTACAATATTCCTAACAATTCCGATGGCTTTCCTACCAAAAATCTTTCCAATGAGGTGAAGCCAACATGAAAAAGATTCTATCTCTCCTCCTGTGCACCCTGCTCCTGCTCTCCCTCGCTGCCTGCGGCGCAGCCCCTGTGGAGGATACCCCCGCGGACACGCCTCCCGCTGTGGAGGATGCCGACACCACGCCCGCCACCGATGATGGCAGCACCGATGCTGCCCAAGACGGGGAGGGTGAGGATGCCGCCGCCTCTGATGGGGACGAGGAGACTGCTCCGCCCGATGAGGGTGAAGCAGACACACCCCCCGATGAAGATGAGCCCATCCCCGAGGAGGCCATCGCCGACTCGGTAGCCGTGGAGAATGTGGACACCGCCAAGGAAGCAGAGGTTCTGACGGAATCTCCGCCCGCCGTCCCCATGTCTGTTACCGTCAGCGCCCCCGGCACGGCGGTGCAGCAGAACGACAGCGCCATCATCGACTATTCCAACGCCAGCAGCGGCTATGTGATGGTGCAGTACACCGCCTCTACCTCCTCTCGCTTAAAGGTGCAGGTGGTCAACTCCACCACCTATACCTACAATCTGAAGCCCGGTCGTTGGGAGGCTTTCCCCCTGTCCGATGGCAGCGGCTCGTATCAAATCACCATCTATCAAAACGTGGTGGACAGCAAGTATGCCGCGGTGCTGAGCGCCTCGGTCTACGCCTCCCTCAACAATGAATTTGAGCCCTTCCTCCACTCCAACCAGTACGTCAACTACGACGCAGCCCCCAACGCCGTGTCTATGGCGGCCTATCTGACGGGCGGCATCTCCGACACCTTGGGGAAGGTGGAGGCGGTCTACGACTATGTGGTGCAGAACATCTCCTACGATACGGCCCTCGCCTCCTCCGTCACCAGCGGCTATCTCCCTGTGTTGGATAACGTCATGGCTACCAAGCGGGGCATCTGCTTTGACTACGCTGCCTTGATGACAGGTATGCTCCGCTCGCAGGGCGTGCCCTGTAAGCTGGTGGTGGGCTACGCAGGCTCTGCCTATCACGCATGGATTAGCGTCTGGGTAGAGGGCAGCGGCTGGGTGGACGGCGTCATCTGGTTTGACGGCTACGCCTGGCAGCGGATGGACCCCACCTTCGCCTCTTCCGGTAACAGCAGCGCCGACATCTTGGCCTACATCGGCAATGGCGCCAACTACTCTTCCAAATATTTCTACTAATTCTACACTACGGAGGCCACTATGAAGCAGCGGCAACTGACAAATGAAGAACTGTGCTTCCTGTGTCGGGAGCTGGGCAATCTCTTCTCCGCAGGAATCGGCGCAGGGGATGCTTTTGCCTTGCTGGCAGAGGATGAGGCGGACAAGCGCCGCCGCGCCCTGTTGGAGCAGCTCTCTGCCGCCGCCGATGAAGGCGCGCCTCTCCATCAGATTTTCCGCGAAAGCGGCGTGTTCCCCCACTATGTCTGCGCCCTCGTGGAGGTAGGCGAGCGGGTAGGCCGCACAGAGGAAACGCTGCGCTCCTTGGGCAACTACTACGATGCCCGCGTGCGCTTGCTGCGGCAGCTGAAGTCCTCCCTCCTCTATCCCGCCGTCCTCTTGGCGGTCATGCTGGTGGTGGTCTTGGTGCTGCTCATTTGGGTGCTGCCCGTGTTTAACGATGTGTACGGTCGCCTCGGCAGCCGTTTGACAGGCCTTGCAGGTGGATTATTGGCCTTCGGCGCGGGGTTGCGCCGCTTGCTGCCCCTTCTGTGCATCCTCTTAGCCGTGGTGGTCGTTGCCGCCATCGTCATCGCCGCCTCTCCCGCCCTGCGGGAAAAGCTCCTTGCCCTCTACCGCCGCACACAGGGCGACAAGGGCATCACCCGCCGCCTCAACACGGCGCGGTTTATCCAAGCCCTCGCCATGGGCATCCACTGCGGCATGACAGACCCAGAAGCCGCCGCCCTTGCCGCACGGCTCAGCGAGGGCGCACCCGCCTTTTCTGCCCGCTGCGAAAGGTGCAT
>JAFQTS010000075.1 GCA_017408915.1 Oscillospiraceae bacterium
GCGGCAATGCGGGACTGTGCGCCCATGAGCTTATGGAAGTTCTCACGGACATTCTTCTCCAGCAAATCGGCATCCTCGGGATTCTGACGGAAGTACTCCTTGGCGGCATCCTTGCCCTGACCGAGGCGCACCTCGCCCATGCTGAACCAAGAGCCGCTCTTCTGCACCAGATCCAGCTTCACCGCCAGATCGATGAGCTCGCTGAGCTTGCTGATACCCTCGCCGTACATGATGTCGAACTCCGCCTCACGGAAGGGAGGCGCCACCTTATTCTTCACCACCTTGACGCGGACGTGATTTCCCACCACCTCGCCGCCGGCCTTCAGCGTCTCCACGCGGCGCACGTCAATGCGGACGGAGGCGTAGAACTTCAAGGCGCGGCCACCGGTGGTCACCTCGGGGTTGCCGTACATGACACCCACCTTCTCACGAAGCTGGTTGATGAAAATAACGATGGTATTGGTCTTGTTGATAATGCCCGTCAGCTTACGGAGGGCTTGGGACATCAAGCGGGCATGGAGACCCACAAAGCTGTCGCCCATCTCTCCCTCAATTTCAGCGCGGGGCACAAGGGCGGCAACGGAGTCCACCACCACCACATCAATAGCGCCGCTGCGCACCAATGCCTCGGTGATCTCCAGCGCCTGCTCACCGGTGTCGGGCTGGGAGATCAGCATATCCTCCACATTGACGCCCAGTGCGCGGGCATAGGTAGGGTCAAGAGCGTGCTCAGCGTCCACGAAGGCCACTTCGCCGCCCAGCTTCTGTGCCTCAGCCAGCACATGGAGGGCCAGCGTGGTCTTACCGGAGGACTCAGGGCCGTAGATCTCCACCACGCGGCCGCGGGGCAGACCACCGATACCCAGTGCCAGATCCAAAGAAAGAGAACCCGTAGGAACAGCCTCCACATTGGCGACGTTGCCGTCACCGTAACGCATAATGGAGCCCTTGCCGTACATCTTCTCGATCTGCGCCATGGCGGTATCCAGAGCTTTTTTCTTATCGGCGTTCACAGCGCTTGCCGTCTCCTTCTTCACTGCCATTTCTCCGTCCTCCTTATATCTCTCAATCAAAAATTCACTTACACTTCATCACACAGCGTACCCGCTACCACACGGGCCACACCGCCTGTATCCTCGGTGATGGTATTATCGCCAAAGCCTGCGGCGCGCATGATACGCAGCACATCATCGGCCTGTCCGATACCCACCTCAAACAGCAGCCGCCCGCCAACGCGGAGGGCATCACGCCACTTCTCGCAGATGGCACGGTAGAAATCGAGACCATCCTCGCCGCCGCGAAGAGCCATCATAGGCTCATAGTCCCGCACCGACACATCCAAGCCGGCAATATCCCCATCGGGGATGTAGGGGGGATTGGACACGATGCAGTCAAACTCACCCAACTGGGGAGAAGGTCGCTCCAAAGCGTCCACCTGCCACGGGATCACCCGCTCTGTAAGACCGCAGCGACGGGTGTTCTGACGGCAGATACGCAGCGCCGCCTCGCTCTTCTCCCCCAGCACCACATGGCTGCCGGGGCAGTGCTTGGCAACCGCCAAGCCTATGCAGCCGCTGCCGGCGCACAGGTCGAGAACGCGGGCATGTTCACACTTGGAAACGAACTCGATGGTTTTCTCTGCCAGCACCTCCGTATCGATACGGGGGATGAGGACAGATTCGTTGATGTCCAGGTCGAGGCCGTAGAAAGACCACTCGCCAATCAAGTAGGCTACCGGCTCACCTGCCAAGTGCCGCGCCGTCAGCTCCTGCACACGCTTCTCCACATCCTGCGGAACATAGAGCCGCCCATCGCGCTGCAGCTCCTGCCGCGTCTTTCCCGCGGCGTAGCACACGATCTCACGGGCCGCCAGCGTATAGGCCTCCACCTGCTCCAAGCGGAGCTTTTGGCGCAGGTCTAAATATAAATCGTTGTAGGTAATGGCCATAGGCTCTGTCCTATACAAGCGGGATTACCACTTGTCCTTTCCTTCCTCCTGAGGCAGCACCAGCTTCATAGCCTCGATGGCCACCTCCATCATGCTCTCGTCCGGCTCGTTGGTGGTGAAATTCTGAAGCCACATACCGGGTGCAGAGAGAATGCGAGTCAGCTTATTGTCATGGGCGCCCACGGCGCGGTTAAACTCATAGGTAAGACCCACCACAGGGATCAGCAGCAGCAGATGGATACCGAAACGCACCCAGAAATTCTGCCACTCCACGAAGGTGAACACGATACTGGTGGCCAAAATGGACACGATGATCACCACGAAGAGGAAGCTGGTACCACAGCGGGGATGATGCTTGGGCTGAATGCGGACATTCTCCACCGTGAGAGGCAGGCCTGCCTCGTAGCAAAAAATGGTCTTATGCTCTGCGCCGTGATAGGAAAAGACGCGGCGCACATCCTTCTGCTTGGAGCAGAGGATCAAATAGCAGAAGAAGATGGCGATCTTCACCACGCCCTCGATCACATTGTGGAGCAGGGCGCTATCGAAATATTTAGACACGAGGCCTGCCAAAAAGGTAGGCAGCAGCATAAACAGACCCAGCGTCATACCGAGAGACAATACCACAGAAAACACCACCAGCACGCTCTGAAGCTTCTCTGCCGGCACATGCTTCTCCAGCCACAGGTCAAACTTAGAGGGTTCGCCCTCCTCGGGAAAATAGTCCGCCGAATACATCAGCGCCTTCACACCCGTAATAATAGAGCTTAAAAATGTGGCGGCGCCGCGAATAATGGGAACACCTAAAATGGGGTATTTATCCTTAATGAACTTCCGCTCCTCCACCTTGGTCACCAGACCCTCAGGGGAGCGTACCACGATGGCGTCCTTTTCAGGGCCGCGCATCAAAATGCCCTCAATGAGCGCCTGACCACCGATGGTCGTGCGAAAGCCGCACTGTTTCTTTTCTTCCATAGGGGTAAACGATCCTTTCTGCTGACAGTGTAGCACACCTTTTTTGAAAATGCAACACTTGTTCTATATTTTATCACTTCTTTTGGGAATTTTCCCTCCGCACATGGCGGACAGGCAGCTTAATAGTGACGATCGTACCGCCACCCTTAGCGTTGTCAATTGAGAATGTGCCGTCATGGAGACGGATGATCTCGTCGCAGACAGCAAGGCCGATGCCGCTGCCCCGCGCCTTGGAGCTTCCCTTATAGAATTTCTCCTTCACATGGGGCAGATCTGCCTCAGGGATGCCGGGTCCGAAGTCCCGAACGGTGATGATATAATTTCCGCGGCTGCGGTTAAGGCGGGTGACGATGCGCTTGCCGCTGCCACCATGCTTTGCCGCATTGTCCAGCACATTGCAGAACACCTGCTTGAGGCGCACAGGATCGGCGGAGATGGTCTCATCATACTCATCGCCTGCGGTGTAGAGAAGGGTGATCCCCTCCTGCTTGAAGATCTGGTGATAGGTGTACACCGTATCCTCAAACTCCGCCTGTAAGTCCATAGGCTCCATATCCAGCGTAAAGCGGCCATCGGACATCTTGGAGAAGTCCAGCAGTTCCTCCACCATCTTGGTAAGGCGGCTGGATTCCTTAATGATGATGCTCAAGCCGCGGCGCTGGGCCTCTTCTTCCTCACTCTCACCTACATCAGCAAGAAGCGTCTCCGCCCAACCGTTGATGGCCGTTAAGGGCGTGCGCAATTCGTGGGACACCGAGGAGATAAACTCCTGCTGCAGCTTTTCATTCTGTCCAATCTTTACGGACATGTCGTTGATATTATCCACCAGCTCGCCCATTTCATCGGCATAGCGGTTGGGAATGCAAAAACCGTAGCTGCCGCCGGAGATCTGCTTAGCTGCCTCGCTGACAGCAGATACAGGCGCCACCACATTGTTAATGAGCAGCAGACTGGAGATGACCACCACAAAGCTGACCGCCAGCATGATGGCGAGAATGATCATCACCGTCAGCAGTACCTGACTGTCCAAATTGTGGGCAGAGGTCACAAGGCGAATGATGCCCACCACTTCACCTTGGAACTTCAAAAGTCCCGAAGCGGCGATGATGCGCTCACCGGTAGCGCTGTCGCGGCCCAAATAGCTGCTGATAACACCGCTGCTGAGAGCATCGTACACATCCTGTGTACCGGGGGCAGACCCGATCATCATGCTGCGGGTGGATACATCCACCGCACCATTACTGTTGAGGAACTGCAGTTCGATCCTGTCGCTGTCCTCAAAACTGTTTACATAGAGCGCAGCGCTGTGGTAATACTCCTCATAATTGGTCATAGCATAGGTGTTGAAGTACTCCGCGCCCGCTGCCGCTTTTGCCTCCAAAGCAGAGCGTGCGTTGGAATAGTAGGTGCTGCCCAGACCGATAGACACCAGCGCCGAGATCAGCACCAGAATGGTGATGACCGGCAGCAAGCTGCTGGTCATCCAGCGACGGCGCAGACCCGAAGTACGTTTTGACTGCTTCTCCATGAACCGGTCACCTCCTTCTTTACGCAACTTTTCGGACGCTTATGCGCCCCATTTGTACCCATAGCCCCACACGGTGGTAATAAATGTGGGGTTTGCAGTATCATCCTCGATCTTCAGACGCAGACGGCGAATATTCACGTCCACGATCTTCAGCTCACCGAAATAATCCTTACCCCAAACGCTGTCGAGGATTTCCTCGCGGCTAAGGGCTTTTCCCGTGTTCTCCAAAAACATCTGCATGATGCCGAACTCCACCTGGGTCAGCTTGATGCGCTCACCGTTCTTTTCCAGCGTACGATTGCGCAGGTTCAGGGTGAAGGGCGGACTCACCAGCTCATCCTCATCCACCACAGGGGTGCTCTGGGGCACAAAGCCACCGCTACGGCGGATCAGTGCATCCACGCGGGCTGTCAGTTCCGCCGGAGAGAAGGGCTTGGTCACATAGTCATCGGCGCCGGTCATCAGACCCGTCACCTTATCCATCTCCTGAGAGCGAGCTGTCAGCATAATGATGCCAATATGGGGATTTCCTGCCCGGACACGGCGGCACACCTCGAATCCGTCAATACCCGGCAGCATCACGTCAAACAGACACACGCACACATCCTTGTGCTGTGCCAGCTTCTCCAACGCCTCCTCGCCGCTCTCCGCTTCGATCACCTCGTAGCCTGCACGGCGCAGGTTGATGACGATAAAACTACGAATGCTGGATTCGTCCTCCAGAACCAGTACTTTTTTCATAGTACCTCCTCTTTTCTTACCAACCATTGCCCGGCAGCCACTCATTCTCCGTCATGGAGAAGCTGCTGCGCAGCAATTCTACATTCATTCCGTACATATCCGCGCCTTCCAGCAGTTCGGCGGCATACACCGTTCCCGTCTGGCGGCGAATCAAAAAGCGCTCACCCATGGTGGCCCGTGCTTCACGGTTTTCACCTGTAAGGGTATAGATCGCCAAAGTCGCTGTACCGTCTACCGACAGCACGACTTGATTTTCTCCCGCTGCCGTTTCCTGGGCAAACACCGTCACACGATCCCACCAACGCTGGGGCAGCATGAAGTACCAGCCGTTGCTCAAAGAATGGTAGGTATGTGCCACCACATAGGTATGGCCAGCAGCACTACAATGGTGCCATGCCGCCAGCGTGTCGCCAGACGAGGCATAGCTTTCCGGGGCAGGGATCTCCGTCACGCCATCATCGTTGATATCGGTGGGGCGCAGCTGACGGTAGGGCAGCACTAAAGAGGAGCGTCCCGTAGACTCGTCCACTGCGGCATTTACCACGCTGCCACCACTGAAAAAGTCGCTCTGCCACACCAGCACATCCGTTACCGCCATGTTCTTCTCCGTAACGCCGGTAATAAACACAGCCTTGTGTCCTTCTGCTGTGGAGCCGTTGACAATGTTGCCGCGGCTCAGCTCCGCCATGGAGCTGCTGAGCTCACTGCGGTGCACCGCTGCGAGAATGCTGGTCTGCCATGTATAGACCTCTACCATAGGCACGCCCCCGCTATCTCCGCGAATGACAAACAGCTCAGGATACCCATCCTGGTCAATATCTTCAATGGTAAAGCGGCTGTAAACACAGGACATCAACGGCAGCGCCTCATGCCCCAAGTTGTAAACCGCCAGCGTCTGCACATCTGCGCCCATCTTCCAGCCCACGATCAGCTCCCGCTGCCCGTCACCGTTGAGATCTTCATAGCGAACCGTGTCGATACTGCTGCCGCTGCTCTCTACGCTGCAGCGCAGCTCATAGCTGTCGTCAACAGCCTCAAAGACAAAAACCTTCATAGGCTTTTCATCATCGCTTCGACGGAAAAAGGCCACCGCCTCCACATGACGGTCACCGTCCAGATCTACCATATGGACAGACTGCAGATTCTGTCCCGTGGTAGGGGTAGCGTATTCATATCCCTCGGCCCGCAGCTCACTCAAACGCTGATTCAGCCCCGTGAACTCCTCCGGCATCTCAGGCAGCGCAAAGAGGTCTTCCACATTGTTTCTAAACTCGCAGCCGCACAGCAGCACAAGCATAGCCAGCGCCGTCAGACATACCGCCAATCGTTTCGTTTTCTTCATTGTCGCCGCCCTCCTTTCCATCGTTCACTGCTGGGCATAGTTTTGTTTATTGTATCACATCTTTTTCTCGTTTGGTAGTCCTTCTTTTTGAATTTTATGTAACGAATGGACAGAAAGAAAAATAATCCTTGCATTTCTCTGCCTTGTCAGCTATAATATCTCTGTTCACACGCCGGTGTGATGGAATTGGTAGACGTGACGGACTCAAAATCCGTTGATGGCGACATCGTGTGGGTTCGAGTCCCACCACCGGCACCAAAAGAGGCAAGGCCCACTGGGCCTTGCCTCTTTTGCATTGTGTGGGACTCGAACAGCCCGGCACCAGTCCGCAGACTGGTGTAAAAAGTGTCCGGTGGACACTTTTTAGGGCGCGGGAGAGTCCCACCACCGACATAGTCCCATCTCCCCCATCAAACACAACAAAACCGCCCAAAAGGGCGGTTTTGTTGCGTTTGGTAAAATTTCAAAGGAGATCAATCCTTGAAAAACGTGATAACATCCTGTGCCATACGGTCGGGGCAGTCCACCATGGGGGAATGGCCGCAATTCTCATAGGGCAGCAGTGTGCACAGATCGCCCAGCGCCTGATGATTCTCCATCACCATGTGGGGCGGGACAACCACGTCCTTATCGCCCATGGTCAGGGCAACGGGACAGGCCACCTTGTGGATAGAGCCGTCACCCTTACCGTAGGGGGTGAACACATCGGACATATTCAGCGTTGCCAGCGACCAGTCCAGATCCACCAGATTGCGCTGCTTCAGCGTCTCGGTGATCCACAGCTCGCTCTGTGCCTCCGTGGGCTTGCCCACGGTGTAGATGGTGGCATCCCACACCGACTTCATCATAGCGGCATCCTTGCCCTCAAAGACACGGAGCATGGGGGCAACCTGCATGGGATCGGTCGCCATCTCCTCCTTGGAGGCGTAGGGCTCAGTGGTGGACTGGAACTTCTCGTCCTTGCGGAAGAGAGGATAGCCCTTATGGCTGGCACCTTCGATGCTGAAGAACTTCTTCACCTTTTCAGGATACATGGCGCACAGCTTCAGACCCACGCCGCCACCGTTAGACCAGCCGACCAGATACACCTTATCAATATTCAGTGCATCCAGCAGCAGCTTTACATCCTCTGCCAGCTCGTCCATAGTATCAAAGCGGTTGTTGTAGGAGCTGTCACCAAAGCCGCGCAGATCGGGGGCAACGCAGCGGAAGCTGCCCTGCAAACGCTCGATAAGGGGGCCATAGTGAACGGAAGAGGACATATTGCCGTGGAGCATCAGCACCACATCGCCCTGTCCTTCATCCAGATAGGCCAGTGTTTCGTTTCCGATGGATACATATTTCTTTTCCATAGGGTTACCTCCGCAAATCGTAATAAGGGTCAAATCGCGATGCCGTCGTCGCCCAAGTTGGCAAAGCCAACCACTAAGGCGGCAAAGGCCGAGGGGTACTCATACATAGTAGCGTGACCGCTGCCGCTGAGGATCACATGGCTGCTGCCACGGATACCGTCGCGGAGCATCTGCTGCTCTGTAACGGGCACAAGATTGTCCTCAGAGCCGGAGAGGATCAGCGTAGGACAGGTGATCTCTCCCAAACGGTCAGACACATTAAAGGGGCGGGAGCTTGCGGTGAGGCGGCTGAGGCGTGCCAGCACCTCGGGATCGGAGAAATACTCCGTCAGCATTGCCTCGCGGCTGTCCATCCACGCCGCGTTCTCCTCAAAGAAGCGGGTGGAGTAAATGGTGGGGATGGCGGTGAGGTAGTAGGCAAGGCCGCTGCCGGAGGCAGCCACCTCATTCCAACCGTCACCGATCTTCTGCAGCCACGGAGAGGTGCGGCAACCGGAGTTGGCAAGGATCAGACGCCACACGCGCTCGGGGTGTGCCAAAGCGTACTGGATCGCCACATTGCCGCCGTAGGAAAGGCCCATCACGACAGCCTTCTCCCAGCCCAACTCGTCCAGCAGGGCATCCACCAAGCGGATCTGCACATCGTGATAGTAGCTCTCGCTCATGCGGCTGCTGCGGCCTTGATCGAGGAAATCCACCAGCACCAGCTGATTGTTACGGGAGAAATCCTCCACAAAGGGCTTCCAACTGGTGGTGGACATCATCAATCCATTGAGCACCACCAAGGGGCGACCCTTTTCGCCATGGCGCTCGTAATAGACTTTCTTTCCTTCAAAATCGAATGTTGCCATGGTGCTTTCCTCTTATTCCTTGGGCAGGATGCCGATCTCCATGGCCTCGCGGGTCAGCTCGTCGCGGAACTTGGGATGGGCAACAGAGATAATGAGCTTGGCACGCTCCGTAAGGCCCGTACCACGGAGGGACACAGCACCGTACTCGGTCACCAGATAGTCAATATCATTACGGCTCAGAGACACGGCAGCGCCGGACTTCAGCTGGCAGACGATCTTGGAGACCTCTTCACGCTCACCCGTCTCGGGGTTCTTCACCATAGCGGTGGAGTACAGGGCGATGATGGAGCGTCCATTGCGGGACTTCTGTGCGCCGATGGCGGTGTCAGCCTGACCGCCGGTGCCGGAGAACTGGCGAGAGCCAAGGCTCTCGGAGCAGCACTGACCGGTGATGTCCACTTCCAAGGTGGTGTTGATGGACACCTGATTGTCGTTGAGGGCGATGATGGCGGGATCGTTGACATAGTTGCCGTTCATAAGGGCGATGCTGGGGTTATCGTCGATGTAGTCGTACAGCTCACGGGTGCCCATTGCGAAGGCAGCCACCATCTTGCCGGCGTGGTTCTGCTTGCACTTGTTGGTGATGACACCGGCCTTTGCCAGCTTCACCATGCCGGTGGTGATCATCTCGGTATGAACGCCCAAGTCCTTCTTCTCATACAGGAACTCGGTAACGGCGTTGGGGATACCGCCGATGCCCAGCTGCAGACAGTCGCCGTCGTGGATCATGTCGGCGATCAAGCGACCGATGGCGTGATCCTTGTCGTTGGGGACGGTATCGGCGATCTCGGGCACGGGATAGTCCACCTTCACGAGGTAATCCACCTCATCGATGTGGAGGGACACGTCACCCATGGTGCGGGGGGCGTTGGGGTTGACCTCCAAGATCACCGTCTTAGCCTTGCGGATCATCTGCATCTCATAGGCGTTGGAGATGGACAGGGACACATAGCCGTGCTTATCGGGCACGGAGGCGATGCCCACATAGATATCGGGCTCACGGTAGAACAGGCGCTTGGAAGCGGCCAGATGCAGGTGGTTGGGGATATAGGCAATATTGCCGTGGGGATGGGCCTTACGCAGGGCGGGGGTATAGAACCAACCCTCGGTGCGGAAGCTGTTTTTATAGGCCTCGTTGAGGATGAACTCATAGTTGCCCATAGGCAGGCAGTTGGACACCATCACGTCCGTAACGCGGTCGGCAATGGTGTGCAGGTTGGTCATAAACTCACGGCCCTCACCGGCACCGAGACCGGTAACGATATAATCGCCGCTCTTGACAACATCCAGTGCTTCCTGGACAGATACATACTTTGCCATAGTTCCATCTCCTTTATCGGTATCTATAAAATTACAATTTTAATATTATATATATTGTATCTCAAATTGCCCGAAGGGGCAAGATTTTACGAAGTTAAATTGCCGGGATAGAGAAGAGCCCCCTTCTCCCGCTCCCCTAAGGGAGCGGGGAGAGGGGGATCACATCATGTTATAGGGAAATTTCTATGCTGGGGATAAAGCTTAGCCCTTGATAAGAGCTCTGTAATCGTCGATGGAGGTCAGACCGTGGACGGTAGCGCTGGAAGCGGAGTGATAAGCGCCGCCGTTGATGGTGAAGGCATCATAGAACATGGTCAGTGCGAAGGACTGGACGCCGGAGCGCATACCGTTGGCGAAGGAGATGGTATCGGCCATAGCCACCTGATACTCCTTGCTCTCCAGCACGTCCACATAGTTGGCGCGGGTCAGCTCCTTGCCCTGTGCCTGCAGCTCCTTCAGACCCTGGCAGAACAGATCGCCTGCGATGTAGCCGGCCAGTGCATAGGAGTCATAGCTCATGGCGAAGGCATTGTCCATGCCCTGCTCGGTGCAGTAGTTGAAGATCTTCTCAGCGACAACCCAGTACTCCTCCTTGAAGCCGGGCATACCTGCGCCGGGCTGAGCCAGACCCAGAGCCTCATAGCCCTTCAGCAGAGCGCTGTCGGGGTTGGTGTAGAGATACTCGGTGGAGGTGATGTCCAGCCAAGCCTGCGCATAGATGGGGATGTTGGTCAGCACGTCGGTGTACTGCTCAGCCAGAATGGTGGTAGCGGCATCGTTGAGGATACCGGCGTTAGCGTTGTTGTAAGAGGTCAGAACGGGGACATAGTAGTTGGCGTTAGCCATAGCGGTCAGAGCGGAGGTGAAGTCAGCACCGATGACACCCATGACCACCACATCACAGCCGGCGTTCTTCAGCGCGTTGATGGCAGCAGAGAAGTCGGTGGAGGTGACGTTCTGATAGGTGATGGCATCCTTCTGAGCGGCGGGCAGATCGGCTGCCTCAGCCTCGATGCCCTTCAGAATGGTCTGGCTGGCTTCCACAGTGTTGGTCAGGACGCCCACCTTGGTGCCGCCCAGGCCACCGTTGGCCAGAGGAGCGAAGGCACGGAGGATCAGCATTCTGCCCTCGGTGAAGTTCAGGGGCTGGACGGGGAAGATGCCTCTGTCAGCACCCTCAGCGGCCTCGTTCAGCAGCTCGTTGTTACCGGCAGCGGCGTAGACCATGGGGACATTGGCTTCCTTGATGATGGGCAGGTTGGCTGCCACGCAGTTGGAGGCGAAGTTGCCGACGATAGCGAACACCTCATCCTCATGGATCAGCTGCTCGGTCAGCGTCACGGACTGGGTAGCCACGCCGCCGTCATCGTAATGCTGCAGCTTCACGGACTTGCCGTTAAAGCCACCCTCGGCGTTGTAGGCAGCGAAAGCGGCCTCAATACCAATGTTGAAGGGGCCGCCGATGGTAGCCAGCGCACCGGTAGTACCGGCAGTGTTGCCCACCAGAATGGTGTCCTCAGTGACACCCTTCAGCTCCTCGACAGCAGGGGCCTTCTCGCCGCAGGCGACGAGACCCAGCACCATGACGAGGGCCAGAACCAAAGCTAAAAACTTCTTCATGATTTGATCTCCTTTTTTCATCTTATTTGTTCTCATTCCTGAGAGGGACTACAGTCATGTTCTTAACCGCCCAAGTACGCCTCGATGAGCCGCTCGTCGTGGAGCAGTTCCTCTGCCGGACCGTGCATACGGATCTTGCCCAGTTCCAGCACATAGGCGTAGTCGGCGATCTTCAGTGTGGCAAGGGCGTTCTGCTCCACGATAAGGATCGTGGTGCCCTCGCTGCGGATCTTTTGCAGTGCTTCAAAGATGTCGCGGATCAGCAGCGGTGCAAGGCCCAGAGAGGGCTCATCCAGCACCAGCATACGGGGACTGCCCATGAGGGCACGGCCGATGGCCAGCATCTGCTGCTCACCGCCGGAGAGTGTGCCGGAGGGCTGCTTGGCGCGCTCCTTCAAACGGGGGAAGAGCTGATAGACACGCTCAAAGTTGTCGCTGAGCTGCTGCTTGGCGCTGACGCGCACACCGTTGATCTCGCGGGTCTTTAGGGTATGGGCACCGGCGCGGAGATTCTCCTCCACCGACAAACCCAGCAGCACATGGCGGCCTTCCGGCGACTGCATGATGCCGCGGCGGGCGATCTGATGGGCGTTTCTTCCGGCGATGTTCTCCCCTTCAAAGAGGATCTCGCCGCCGGTGGGTTTCAACAGGCCCGACACCGCTTTCAGCGTGGTGGTCTTGCCTGCGCCGTTGGCACCCAGCAGCGCCACGATCTGTCCTTCCGAAACCGTGAGGTCAATGCCCTTGAGGGCGGCGACGGCACCGTAATTCATTTTCAAACCCTGAATTTTCAGCAGTTCCATGCCATCACACCTCCTCAATACCTAAATAGGCTTCCTGCACAGCCTTGTTCTGCTTGATCTCCTGACAGGTGCCGATGGCCAGCATCTTACCGAAGGAGATGGCGCAGACGGTGTCGCACACATTCATCACCAGAGACATATCGTGCTCCACCAGCAGGATGGTCACACCGAACTCATCGCGGATGCGGCGGATGGTCTCCGTCAGCTCCGCCGTCTCGCTGTCGTTAAGACCTGCGGCGGGCTCATCCATAATGATGAGACGGGCATCGGACATCAGGGCACGGGCGATCTCCACCTTTTTGAGGATACCGTAGGGCAGACCGAAGGCCAGCCAGTTGGCGTAGCTCTCCAAGCCCATAAACTTCAGCACGCGCCGTGCCTTTTCCTTCAAGGCCTCCTCTTCGCGGCGGAGGGAGGGCAGTCCCAGCGCCTGTACCAGCAGGTTGGAGCGGTATTCACGGGTGCAGGCCACCAGCAGGTTATCCAACACGCTGATCTCCTTTACCAGCTCCACGTTCTGGAAGGTGCGGGCCACGCCCTGCAAGATCACGTCGTGGACCTGGAAGCCACGGAGGTCTACCACTTCGTTATCCTTGTTGCAGAAGTGGATGTCGCCGTCGGTGGCATCGTAGAAACGGGTGATGCAGTTAAAGACCGTGGTCTTACCGGCACCGTTGGGGCCGATGAGACCGAAGATCTCGCCCTTTTTCACATCGAAGGTCACATCATCCACGGCCTTGAGGCCGCCGAAGTACATCTTCAGACCTTCCACACGCAGCAGCACATCCTCGGGGAGCTCAATGGCCTTGGCGCTGCCGTGGAGAGATTCGATCTTGCTGTCCAAAGCGGCGATACGGCTGCGAAGAGTGGCT
This sequence comes from Oscillospiraceae bacterium, assembly GCA_017408915.1. Taxonomy (GTDB): domain Bacteria; phylum Bacillota; class Clostridia; order Oscillospirales; family Oscillospiraceae; genus Vescimonas. The sequence goes on from JAFQTS010000075.1 coordinate 13,353, forward strand.
TGCTTTTTCTCCAAAGCGGCGCTGTCCTTACTCTCCAGCTCCGCTTTTTTCTTGTTGTACTGTTCCAGCGCCGCTGCCTTGGCAGTTTCGTAGGTGCTTTCATCAGCAGTGGTGTTCTTTGCCAAGAAGGCTTCTTTTTCCTTCTCCAGTCGGGCGGCTTCCCCTGCGCGCTTGCTCTCAAGGGCGGCGAGGTCGGTGCGCTGCTTTTCCAGCAGAGGCTTCCAACCCTCACCCTTGGCAACAGCCTCAAAGATGGCCTTGGCGCAGCCGTGGTTCACGGCGCGGCGATCCAGATTCTGCTTCACATCGAACCGCTGCAGCGCTGCATCCATCTGGCGCTGTGCGTATTCTTCCTTGTCGCAGACGGCGAAAGCGGCCTTCATCAGATCCTTATCCAGCTTGGCACCGTAGCGGCTCAAGCTCTTTTCACGGCGGAGGGAGAGAACGTGTTCCAGTTCCTCCAGCTCCAGCTGCAAGCTGCGGCGCTTGCGCTGCAGCTTCAACAGACGCTGCTGTGCAGAGGGGAGTAATTTAGTCTTTGCCATACTTTGCCTCCCTTCTTGCCAAGCGCTTCTTGCGGATCTTACCGCGGACTTCCTGTACCAGCTGTGCCACACCGCCGGGGTAGAACATCACCACCAGCACCACCAGAATGCCGGAGACGAAGGTGATAATCACGGGATTCTCCTGCAGGAAGGGGATGCGGTTTAGCAACATGGTCTGCAAGCCGTACATGATAAATGTACCGAACACGGCGCCCCAGATGGAGCGGAAACCACCGATAATGACCGCCGCCAGAATGTTCAGCGAGGTAATGAGGGCGTAGAAGCCGCTGGCATCGGTCGCCATGGCGGAGCGGACGGTGATCATCAGCATCATACCGGAGAGCACCGCGTAGACCGTGCAGATGACGAAGGCCAGCAGACGGTACTTCATCAAGCTGATGCCCATGGCCTGTGCCGCGGCGGTACTGTTCTTCATTGCCAGCATGGCGCGACCCGTGGGGCTGACGATCAGATTATGAGTCAACATCATCACGATCACCAGCAGCACCGTCACCACATACACCGAATCGCTGCGGCTGATGGTCAGACCGAAGAGCTTCAACGTGGAGAGGTAAATGCTGTCCTGCACGGCAATGTAGAGGTTACGGAGGATCTCGGAAAGACCCAGCGTGAGAATAACGAGGTAAATACCTTCAATTCGCAGCGACACCACGCCGACGATAAGACCCAGCACCACGCCGATGGCCAGTGCCACTACCAGCGCCACACCGAAGGGCAGGCCGGACTCGGTCATAATAAAGTGGATGGAGTAGCTGCCGATGCCCATAAATCCGCCGGTGCCCAGAGAGGCGAGGCCGGAGTAACCCATCAGCAGGCAGAAGCCCACCGAAGCCAGAGAGTAGGCGAAGGTAATGGCCATGCCGGACTGGAGGGAATAGGGCAAAATCTTGTTGGCGGAGAGGAAACCCACCACCAGCATCACGATGCCGAACAGCAGATAGTGATGGAGGGGATTTGCCAAAACACCGCGGGCGCGGGCCGTCAGGCCTCGCTGCTCTTTCGGCTTTGTGCCGAAGAGGCTATACTTTTCATACAAATACTTATCCATAGGCTCACACCTTCTTCACTGTACGCTTGCCGAACAGACCTTCAGGCTTAAAGAAGATCAGTACCAGTGCCAGGCCATAGACGATGACCAAGGACCAGCTGCTCAGCTCGGGTTTACCTATGACGTTTGCCAGATATACCACCAGATTGTTGGCGAGGGGCAGCAGGAACGCCGCCACCACAGGGCCGTAGAAGGTGGAGAAACCACCGAGGATGCCCGCCAGGAAGGCGTTGACCTGATAGGAGGTCATGAAGTAGGGACCCACCTGATTGATGCCGCCGTTCATGGTAGCTGCCAGCGTACCCAGCGCGCCTGCCAGGCCCCAGGAGATGGCGGTGATGACGTAGGTGTTGATACCCAGCATACCTGCCACATACTCATTGGAGGCCGTTGCACGGACGGAGAGACCCCACTTGCTGAAGCGCAGCAGTGCGAACAGCACCGTCAGCACCACAGCGGTAATGGCGAGGCACACCAGTGCGTTGACCGTCACCGTCACGTCCTGACCGCCCACGAGGAAGGAGAGCTTTCCATCCACGAACACGCGGAAAGGAGGCGTCTGAGAGCCGAAGATCAGGGGGATGGCACCCACCACGATGGAGATAAGACCCATGGTGATGATCTGCTTACCCAAGGCGTTGACATAGCGACCACGGCGGAAGATCAGCACATCGATGGCTACAGCAATGGCCACCGCCACCACGATACCGATGGGCAGCGCCAACCACAGCGACAAGTTCAGCTTGTTGAGGGCTGCTGCCACCACATAGGCACCGAAAGCGGAAATGACACCCTGTGCAAAGTTGGTGGTAGATGAAGTTTTAAAGATGATGGTGATTGCGATCGTGACCAGTGCCGTAACGCACATGGGAACGATCGTTCCCAGAATCACGTTGAGCAAATATGCCATAGAGGTTTACCCCCAACGAATAACATTTGCGGACCACACATAGCCGATACCGGCGGCGATCATGCACACCACACTGCCGGGCTTGACCTTGCCCTGCTCCAGTGCCAGTTCCAGAGAGAGGATCTGATCCACCTGTCCGATGTGACCGTAGTCCTCCAGATAGATGGTGTTCTCCTCCGTCAGCCCCAGATCTGCCAGCATACCGTTGTGACCGGAACGCTTGATGTGCAGAATATCCAAGTAATCAATGTCCTTACGCTCCAGACCTGCCTGCTGCAAGCTCTCGTCAATGCAGCGATACCAGTTGGGCATGGACACGACATTGAGGCGGTCCTTCATTTTCTTTGCGTCCAGTAGACGCAGGGAACGATAGCCTTCCTCCACGTTCTCGGGAGTGAAGGGATTGGCGATGCCGCCGATCTCCACACCGGCCGTGCGGGCCAAAGAGCCGTCGGCGATGATCTTGCTGCCCAGCAGCAGGTTCTTGCCGTAGTTCTTCTTCAGCAGGATAGCACCACCGCCGCAGGAGAGGTTGAACATCATGGACATATCCTTATCGGTATAGTCCACGAAGTCGCCGTTGCGGTAGCCGCCGGCGATCAGCACGGTGTTGATCTCATCATCAGCCACCATCATGTCGCGGGCGATCTTCATAGCGGAGACGCAGGTACAGCAGCGGTTCTGCACGTCGATACCCCATGCGTTCACCGCGCCGATACGATCCTGAATGTAGAGAGCAGAGGTGGTGAGGGGATATTCCTTCCACTCCTCGCCCATGCACAGGATCAGATCGATCTCCTTGGGGTCTACGCCGGTCTTTTCCAGGCACTTCAGCGCAGCCAGTGCGCCCATCTCCTGGGTGCCCTCATCGGGGCCGGCGATATACTTCTGATGGATGCCCAGCTTGGAGCGGACAGCGTCCTCGCTCCAGATACCGCCGGTGGCGGCAGCGATCTCAGCAGAAGTCATGATCTTCTTGGGCAGGTATACACCGGTGCCCACGATTCCTACATTGACCATAGGCAGCCTCCCCTTCTCTTACAGGCGCATGCCGCCGTTGACGGACAGCACGTGACCGGTGATGTAGGAAGCATCCTCGCTGGCCAGGAACAGAGCGGCCTTGGCGATCTCCTCGGGCTGACCGAGGCGGCCCAGCATGGTCTGCTTGGCGAAGCGATCCAGCATCTCCTGAGGCACGGTCTTGATAATGTCGGTCATGGTGTAGCCGGGGGTGATGCAGTTGACGCGGACGGGAACGCCCTTGCGTGCAAACTCCTTGGCCCAGGTCTTGGTCAGACCGATAACGCCGGACTTAGCAGCGGCGTAGTTTGCCTGACCGATGTTGCCGAACTCACCGACAACGGAAGAAATGCTGACGATGCTGCCGCCGCCGGTCTCTTCCATGTGGGGGCCAACGTAGCGGGTCAGATTGAACACGCCCTTGAGGTCAACATCAATGACCAGATCCCACTGCTCATCGGTCATCTTGCGGGTCATGGCATCGCGGGTAATGCCGGCGTTGTTAATGAGGATGTCGATCTTGCCGTACTTCTCAACAGCGTAATCGCAGAAAGCCTTGCAGGCTGCGCCGTCGGTAACATTGAGCTTGTAGAACTCCACGTTCTGGCACTCGTAGCTCAGACCGTCTGCCATATCCACAGCGATCACCTTTGCGCCCTCAGCGGCAAAAATCTGTGCCATTGCTGCGCCCAAACCTCTTGCACCACCAGTAACGATAGCCACCTTGTTCTCCAGTCTCATATGTGTTTCCTCCTTATGATCAAAAATAAAAAATTTTTTCAAATCCCGAAACATGAACATCATTCATGTTTTGTTGTCCTAAGTATGCCTTAATGGAGGAAATTTGTCAACAAAAAGGTGAACAATGTTCACATTTTTGTAGGAAGTGCAAATTGGCTCTGTTCAACTTGACGAAAAAAAGGCTTGCATTTTCCGTTTTCATCGGTTAACATCAAGAACATATAAGCAAAAACGACCCGCCAATGAGGATCAGGAGGTGCCAGTGAGTAAGAATTTTGTTGAAAACATAAAAGGCGTTCACCCCCCCAAGACGAATCTGGGCATGGCAAAAATGCAGGCTTTGGCAGAGGCCGCCGAGAAACTGTTTACCCAATCCAGCTTCTTTGAAGTGTCCGTTTCCGACATCTGCCGCGAGGCCCACACCGCCGTGGGCACGTTCTACATCTACTTTGAAACAAAGACGGACATCTACCGCTATCTGGTGGAGGACTATCAGCGCCGCATCAAGCGCAGCCTCGCCGAGAGCATCGCCGGCTGCGAGAGCCGCTATGAGCGGGAGCGGGCAGGCATCAAGAGCTTCGTCCGCTTCTCTGTGGAGAATCCCAACGTCTATCACATCGTATGGGGCTCTTTAGCGGTGGAAAAGGACTTGTTCGTGAACTACTACATGTCCTTTGCCGACAGTTACGCCCGCGCCCTCAGCAGCGACTTGCACGAGCTTTTAAGCGAGGATGTGATGACTCTCGCCTATATGCTCATGGGTATCGCCAGCTTTTTGGGTCTGCGGGGCATGTTGGAGACTCTCAACAATGAGCAGATCGACAAGATGGTGGACGAGACCGTCATGACCATTTTGGAAAAGGGTCTTTTCAAGCCCTCCGCCCTGCCCGAATAACTCTTCCCCTACCGTAGCACCTTTGCCTTTCGGCAGCCATGAGCTGCCGAAAGGCTTTTTTCATGCGCTGTCCTCGTTGAAACATAAGGGTAGGTATGCTATAATCGAACTATAACAACAAAAAGGAGGCTGCGTTATGTCCAGCTTTGAAAATCTGCGTATCGTAGATAACTTCTATCAAACGTCCCTCTTCTTCCCTATGCCCACGGTGGTCATCAGCACCCTGTGCGAAGATGGCTCCACCACCTTGGGCCCCTATTCCCTCGTGCAGCCCTACTATGTGGCGGGTAAGGATTTCTACGCCATGCTTCTGTGCTGCCGCAACTCCTCCAACACCGCCCAGAACATCCTTCGCAACGGTAAGTGCGCCATCAACTTCGTGGACGATAAGCCCGCCACTTTCAAAGAGTGCGTCAAGCTCAGCTGGCCCGGCGATAAGCCCGAGGACAAGATGCCCAACTGCAAATTCCGCTTGGAGAAGAGCCTTTTGGAGGAAGAAACGGGTGAGGTGCGCCCCATGGTGCTCAGCGATGCCATCCAGTCCATCGAGTGTACGTGGGTGCGGACACTGGACAACGCACAGGACGACCAACCCGGTCAGCTCAATGGCTACGAGCCTCCCTACCACGATTTCAACGGCATCACCTCCCAGTTCGGCGCCCACTTCATCTTGAAGGTGGAGCGTATTCTGATGAAAAAGCCTTATCACGATGCCATCATCAACGGCGTCAAGAGCGGCGACTTCCCGCCCCTGCCTGTGGACTACGGCTATCGCGACAGCAAGAATTTCTGGTTCCACCGTAAGAAGAAGATGCGCGCTGAACTTCTCCCCATGCGTGAGGCCAGCTTGGAGTCCGTCCGCTACGCCGCCGACCGCGCCGATGATACCATCAAGTTCACCGACGATGCCCTGAAGATGGTGCTGAACGTGCCCCGCGTGTTCCTGCCTCTCGTCCTCAAGGGCTGCGTGGATTGGGCAAAGGAAAACGGCGTGGAGATCATTGACGCCACCCACATGAAGACCATCAACGATAAGCGCGCCGAGGAAAAGAAGAAAAAATAATTGAAAATACGCACAAAGAAAGCGGCTGCACCAGCAGCCGCTTTCTTTGTTTACTTCTTTTGTTTCCATCCGCGAATGAGCCGTACGGTGTAAATAAGTGAAACGGTCAGCAAGAGAACACGTAACCAATCAAAAAGATAATAACTGATTCCTCTGCCATGGTTTTCCGGATCAATAGCCACCGGAACCATGGTTGCGGCAAAGGCCACCCATCTCACCGCCAGCCACCAGTATGCTTTATTCGAAACACTCAATACCACTCTTCCAAAACGGCAAACAGTAACGGCGATCAATGCGACAAAACCGGCCACCTCTACCCATGCAAAGATTAAGCGCACATAGTTCATCCACTGCTCGTAACGGAACGTCCACAGTGTCAATCGCCATGTGATACCCGTGGCGTAGCGCAGATACATATTCACCACAAAAAAGAGTACCCATGCACACCAAAGGCCCACATTCTTCTTAAAGATCACGCACACCAATCCACACAGAATGAAAGGCGAGGCGAATATCAGTCCCTCTAAAAAGCCGCCCAGCAGCGTGAACACCAGCCACACCGCCGCCGCGAGACAGAACAGCACCAAACCCACCGTCTTTCGGTTCGGCCCGTCGCTGCGCGTGGGGGCACTCACGGGTGCAGCAGGGGCAGCAGAGGGTGCTTCCTTCTCCTCTTTCTTCCCCAAAATCAGTTCATCCATGGACACGCCGAACAGCTCGCCCATCTTCGTCAATTTATCAAGTTCGGGCACAGAGCCACCCGTCTCCCACTTGGAGATGGACTGGCGGGACACCTCCAGCGCCTCTGCCAAATCACCTTGGGACATATTCCGTTCCGTCCGCAGCCGATAGATGGTTTCACCTAAGTTCACATCTCCCGCCTCCTTTTGTCTGTTCAAAATATTGCCCCTATTATAGCCGTCTCCTCTCCAAATGTCCACCAAGCGGCCTTGGAAATTTTAGCAACCCACAGTTGCACATAGAAAAAACGGCTGCTTTCGCAGCCGTTTTTATTCTGTTTATTTCTTTTCCAATCCGCAGGGATAGCTGCTCTCACAGATCATGCGATCGGAGGTGACCATGGCGTAGAATCCGTAGCCGCCGGAGAAATTGTAGCAATCAAAGCCCAGGTTGGTGAGGATGCGGCTGGAGATATAGCTCCGCAGGCCGCTTTGACACATGATATACACGGGCTTACCCTTATCCAGCTCCCCAAGGCGCTCCCGCAGTTCATCCACAGGGATGTTCACGAAGCCCTCGGCATGACCGCGGCTATATTCCCACACCGTACGGGTATCGAGAAGCTGCACGCTGCCGTCGCGGGGCAGGGCAGGCACATCGTGCCAATGGAACTGCTTCACCTTTCCCGTGGCGATGTTCTCGATCATGAAGCCCGCCATGTTGACAGGGTCTTTCGCCGAGGAATAGGGCGGGGCGTAGGCAAGGTCAAGCTCCGTGAGATCGGTGGCCTTTGCGCCGAGACGGATGGCAGTAGCCAGCACGTCGATGCGCTTATCCACCCCCTCATAGCCCACGATCTGTGCCCCCAAAAGGCGAAGGGTCTCCCGCTCAAACAGCACCTTCATGGTCATGGTCTTTGCCCCGGGATAGTAGGTGGCGTGGGAGGCGGGGAACAGCACCACCTTCTCATAGTCGATGCCCGCCGCCTGCGCCGTTTTCTCGTTGATGCCCGTCACCGCCGCCGTCAGCTCAAAGAGCTTCAGCACGGAAGAGCCCTGTGAACCACCAAAGCGGCTGTTTCCGCCGCAGATATTGTCGGCGGCAATGCGCCCCTGCTTATTGGCAGGGCCTGCAAGGGAAATGAGGGACGGCTTTCCCGTAACGAAGTGGCGCACCTCCACTGCGTCGCCCACAGCGTACACATCGGGGGCAGAGGTCTCCATGCGGTCATTGACCACGATAGATCCCTTCTGACCAAGCTGTAAGCCTGCTTTTTTCGCAAGGCTGCTGTCGGGCGTCACGCCGATGGCGAGAATGACCATATCGGAGCGAAGGGGCTCCTCGTCCTTCAGAAGGGTCACAACCTCTCCATTTTCATGGACAAAGCCCTCCACGCTGCTGCCCAAGCGAAGGGCAACGCCGTGGCGCTCCAGCGTCTTATGGAGCTGCACCGCCATGTCGGCATCCAGTGGCGCCATCACCTGTCGGGGGCGCTGCACGATGGTCACAGTAAGACCCAGTTCACGGAGATTCTCCGCCATCTCAAGGCCGATGAAGCCGCCGCCTGCCAGCACGGCAGACTTGGGGGCGTTTTTCTCCACAAACTCGCGGATGCGGAAGGTATCCTCCACGGTGCGGAGGGTGAAGATCCGCTCTCCCTCCACCCCTGCCAAAGGCGGCAGGGTGGGCTTTGCCCCGGGGGACAACAGCAGCTTATCGTAGCGCTCGGTGAACACCTCGCCGCTGTCCAGCTTCTTCACGGTGACAGTCTTTGCCGCGGTGTCGATGTCCGTCACCTCATGGCGCACCCGCACATCAATGCGGAAGCGGCTGAAAAAGCTCTCGGGAGTCTGGAGCGTCAGCTCCGCAGGGTCGGTGATCACACCGCCGATATAGTAGGGCAGGCCGCAATTGGCATAGGATACGTAGCCGCTGCGCTCAAAAACGATGATCTCCGCCTGCTCGTCCAAGCGGCGGATTCGCGCCGCAGCGGACGCGCCCCCTGCAACGCCGCCAACAATGATGACTTTCATCCTCTTCACCTCTCGATCTTTCCACGGTAGGCGGCGATGCCGCCGATATTCTGCACATTCTCATAGCCCATCCTCTTCAGCGCTGCCACCGCCTGTCCACTCCGTGCGCCGCTGTAGCAGTAGACGAAGAGGGGCGCGGCCTTATCCTTCAGCTTCTGCGGGGCATTGCCGATGAAGGCCACGTCCAGATTCACGCTGCCGGGGATATGACCCTCGGCATACTCGCTGCGGCTGCGGACATCCAGCAGCACACCGTTGGGAGAGGCCAAAAACTCCTCCACACCACGGTTGATGTCACCGCGTTTCAACAGATCAAACAGTCCCATAGATTTTTCCTCCTTGTGGGGGTGAATTTTTCTCTATCATACCTCCACAAGCGCTACTTTTCTGTGATAAATATCACAAAACACAGAGTCGCCCCTGTGTTTTGCTATTTTTCTTATGATAAGCTATCCACATACTTGCAGGCAGCAAGACCTGCCACCGCACCGTCACCCACGGCAGTGGTCAGCTGGCGCACTGTCTTAACGCGGCCATCACCTGCCACAAACACGCCCTCGGCATTGCTGCAGCAGTCCTCGCCTGCATCGTAGTAGCCGCCCTGCGTCGCCACAAGCTGGGCAAAGGGCGCACTCTGGGGCGCTTGACCCACGGCGGCAAAGAGACCTGCCAAGGCCATGGTCTTGCTCTCGCCGCTCTTGAGGTCTTTCACCACAATGGCGCTCAATTCGCCGTTTTCAGAGCGCAGTTCCTCCACAATATGGCTGTAGAGGATAGAAATATTCTCTCTCTTCTCCACTTGCTCCACAAGGCGCTGCTCGCCGCGGAACTCGTCACGGCGGTGGATCAGCGTCACATGATGGCAGGAATTGGCAAGGAAAAGAGCATCCTGCAAGGCGGTGTCGCCGCCGCCCACCACGGCCACATCACGACCGGAGAAGAAAGCGCCATCGCACACGGCGCAGTAGGACACGCCCATGCCCACCAAGTCCTCCTCTCCTTCAAGACCCAAGTGGCGGTGGGCAGCACCGGTGGCCAGCACCACGGCACGGGCGGCCTTCGCCTCCCCATCCACAGTGACAGCAAAGCCCATCAGCACAGGCTCCACAGCGGTGGCCTCGCCGTAAATAATTTCCACGCCCAGCTTCTCCACCTGCTCCGTCAGCTGGAAGGCAAAGTCAGCGCCCGCCATAGCGGGGATGGCGGGATAGTTCTCCACCAGCGGGGACAGGGCGATCTGACCGCCGGTGGCCTCCCGCTCGATGACCTGCACCGTCTTGCCGGCGCGGGCGGCATATAAAGCGGCAGTAAGGCCGGCAGGGCCGCCGCCAATGACAATAATATCAACCATAGTCATTCTCCTTTTTGGTAAAAAAGCCCCCGAAGCGGGGGCTTTTTTTAATTTTGTGGAAATACGGCGTTCTTTATGCCTTGCGGCTCTCGATAAACTTACGCACTGCGGCGACGCCCACGAACTTCTCCTCGCTCTCGCCCACAACCAGCGTGGGGGCCTGACGGATGCCGAGACGGACGACCTCGTCGCCATGCTCCTCAGCCATCAGCTTTTCATAGGCGATACCGGCCTCCTGCAGCAGCTTCTCAGCCTGCTTGCAGTTGGGGCAGGTGCGGGTGGCGAACATCTTCACCACGCCGTCCACAGGGGCGACGGGAGCGGCAGCAGCCACTTCCTCCTCCACCTTCACCTCGGGCTTCAGTACGCCCTGATGGGTCAGATGGGAAGAACCGATATCGTACACGCGGCGATCCTTGAACTCCTGCGCCTTACCGTCGTTCCAGTTCTGGACAGGGCGATAGTAACCGGTGATACGGCTGTAGACCTCCGTCTTTTCGCCGCACACGGGGCACTCGGACACCTCGCCTGCCAAATAGCCGTGGTTCTTGCACACGGAATAGGTGGGAGACATGGTGTAGTAGGGCAGCTTGTAGTTCTCGGCGATCTTACGCACCAAGTTGGCAGCAGCCTTCCAATCCGGCAGCTTTTCGCCTAAGAAGGCGTGGAACACGGTGCCGGAGGTGTAGAGGGTCTGGAGCTCATCCTGCACGTCAAGGGCGGAGAAAATGTCCTCGGTGTAGCCCACGGGCAGGTGGCTGGAGTTGGTGTAGTAGGGGGTACCATTCTCGTTGGCTGTGATGATGTCGGGATAATGTGCCTTGTCGTGCTTGGCGAAACGATAGGTGGTGGACTCAGCGGGGGTAGCCTCCAGATTGTACAGATCGCCATACTTCTCCTGATAGTCGCTGAGGCGCTCACGCATATGGTTCAGCACATCCTGCGCAAATTTCTGGGTCTCGGCATGGGTCAGATCCTTACGAAGCCACTTGGCGTTGAGACCCACCTCGTTCATACCGATCAGACCGATGGTAGAGAAGTGGTTGTCGAAAGAGCCCAGATACCGCTTGGTGTAGGGGTACAGACCGTTGTCCATCAGCTTGGTGATGACGGTACGCTTGGTCTTCAGGGAGCGGGCAGCGATGTCCATCAGCTTGTCGAGGCGCTGATAGAAGTCAGCCTCGTCCTTGGCAAGGTAGGCGATCCGGGGCAGGTTGATGGTAACGA
>JAFQTS010000009.1 GCA_017408915.1 Oscillospiraceae bacterium
GGTATCTCACTTCTGTCAGAATTTGCTCCCATCAATCACATGACTGGACTGAAAAGCATTCCCCTGAAGAACGCACCTATGATTTACAGCGCCCTGTTCTGGAACAAAGAGCGATCCTCCCCTTCTGTGCAGAGTTTTGTGAAAGCCTTTTTTGAAGCGGCCTCGCTGCTCCCCTCAACGCATCTTCAATCTTAGTGACTGCCATTTCTTATGCTGCTTGCGGAGGTCTCTAAAGTTTTTTATTGCATCCATATATGTTTTAAAAATTCAATGTTTACTCTTCGTTATTTTTCAAGGAAGCTGGATAAGGAGCATCTTCCGGGATCAGCCAGCGAGAACCCTGTTGGCGGGCTCCGGGGATACGACCGTTGCGACACATCCTACCAACAATGTTTCGTCCACGGCCTACAAGCTCAGCGTACTCATCAAGAGTTATATCGCAACAGAATTTAAAACTGTTGCGATATAATTTCGTCTTATTCAATGTGTGCGCACCCAAAAGAAAAATCTGCTAATTTTATTGTATTTTTTTCAAATATTCAAGAGCGTCAAAAGCCATTAAAATACAGGGTTTTCGGTGTTTTGACTATACGCGCGGTAAAGTAGATTACAGCCCGAAAAAGGGCAACAAGGGGGCTTTTTACGCCTATTGGTGAGCGGGACGTTTCTTTTTCTTGCAATCTCTCCCGATTCCCGTTATACTGCTATGTGGTATGCAAAACGGTGTGTTTTCCGCCGTTTGTCACACATTTTTACCATCGGAGGAACGATTCTTATGACCATCCTGTCCCAGCTCAACAGCCCCGCCATGTATCTCATCTGCGGCGGCGTGATCGTGGTGGTGGCCCTCATCTGCGTGCTGTTCATGGTTCGCGCTTACCGCGCAGGCCTCGCCATCGGCATGGACGCCACGAAGATGCGCCGCGTCATCATCTCCAGCACCACCTTCACCATTCTCCCCGCCGTGGGTATCCTCTTGGGCGTCATCGCCCTGTCGGGCAGCCTTGGCACGCCCCTGCCCTGGCTGCGCCTGTCCGTCATCGGCGCCCTCCACTATGAGACACAGGTGGCACAGGGCGCGGCAGAGGCCGTGGGCCTCAGCGGCCTCAACGCGGCGGAGATGACCGCCACCGCCTTCTCCACCATCGCCCTCGTCATGAGCGCCTGTATCGCGGGCGGTATCTTGATGTCCATCTTCTTCACCAAGCGCTACACCTCCCGCCTCAGCGGCGGCAAGAGCGGCGGCGGACTGGCAGGCGGCTTCGGCGACAAGGCCATGACCGCCATGTTCATCGGTCTTGTGTCCGCCTACATCGGCAACTATGTGGGTCAGCTGGTGTCGGGCAAGGGCCTGTTCACCTTTACGGGCAGCTGGCTGCCCATCGCCGTCATGGCGGTGGCCGCCATCGCCATGGCCTTCTTCATCTGGCTTGCCGAGAAGAAAAAGGCGGCATGGGTGGAAAACTTTTCCATTGCAGGCAGTATGCTCTGCGGCATGATCGCCGCGGTGCTGTTGGGTTAAAGGAGGTGCGGTATTATGAATAACACGTTTGAATCTTATAACGCACGCACCCACCGCATCGGCCGCGCCGTGTGCGCCCTGTGCCTCATCCTCTTCCTCGGCGCACCCTTCCTCATGGGCGCGGTGCTGGGCGGTATGCCCGACATGAGCGCCTTCGGTCGCGCCGTGCTGGCTGTGGGTCCCGTGTGGATCATCTCCTCTGTGGCGGAGTATCTCATCTACACCCCCATGCTGGGTGCTGGCGGCGGCTACCTCGCCTTCATTACGGGCAACCTCATTAACATGAAGATCCCCTGCGCCATCAACGCCCGCGACATGGTGGGCGCTAAGTCGGGCACCCCCGAGAACGAGATCATCTCCACCTTGTCCATCGCCACCTCCTCCCTCGTCACCATCCTCGTGCTGGCACTGGGCGTGGTGCTGCTGCTGCCCCTGCAGCCCGTGCTGCAGTCCCCCGCGCTGCAGCCCGCCTTCGATAACGTGGTGCCCGCCCTCTTCGGCGCTATGGCCTACAAGTATTTCCGCGGCAATGTGAAGGTGGCGGTGCTGCCTGTGGTGGCCATGTGCCTCCTCTTCATCTTCGTGCCCTCCCTCTCCAGCGCCACCAGCTTCATGATCCTGCCCAGCGGCGCCATCGCCATCGCCATGGCCTATGTGCTGCATAAGAAGGGAGCGAAGGCACAGTGAAGTACGTTGGATTCGCCCTTTTAGCCATCGTGGGCATCATCGTAGCCCTGCTGCTGATCGCCCTCATCCGCACCCTCTTCACCAAGCCTAAGACCTCCACCTACACCCCCGACCCCGACCCTGAGAAGGCGAAGGGCTACGCCGAGAAGCTCTCGGCTATGGTGCAGGTGAACACGGTGGCCTCCAATGAGGATCGCCGCACCGAGGCTTTCTTGGACTTCCACAAAGTCCTTACCTCCCTCTTCCCCCGCGTCCACCAGCATTTGGAAAAGGTGGAGATTGACGGCAACCTCCTCTACCGCTGGCAGGGCAAGTCTTCCGAAAAGCCCATCGTGCTGATGGCGCATCAGGATGTCGTCCCCGCCGAAGGCGAGTGGATTCACGAGCCTTTTTCGGGTGATATTGCCGACGGCTTCGTGTGGGGTCGCGGCACGGCGGACACCAAGTGCTCCCTGATGGCGATTTTCCAGTCTATTGAAGAGCTTCTTGCCGAGGGCGCTGTCCCCCAGCAGGATGTGTACATCGCCTCTTCCTGCACCGAGGAATTCGGCGGCGACGGCGCGCCCAAAATCGTGGCCGAACTGAAGCGCCGCGGCGTGAAACCCTACGCCGTCTTTGACGAGGGTGGCGGCATTATTGACGAGCCTGTGGGCGGCGTGAAGGGCTGCTACGCCATGGTGGGCACTTTCGAAAAGGGACAGGGCAACGTCCGATTCACCGCACGCAGCGCAGGCGGTCACGCCTCTGCCCCGCCCCGCAAGACGCCCCTCACCTCCCTCGCCGCTTTCGTGGACGAGGTGCATCGTCACGACCCCTTCCGCCGTGAGATGCTGCCCGCCGTCAAGGGTATGTTCCAAAAGCTGACGCCCTATTCCCCCTTCGCCTATCGGCTGCTGTTCGGCAACCTGTGGCTCTTCGGCGGCCTTTTGAAGGCGGTCATGCCCATGGTCTCGGCCCAAGCCGCCGCCATGATGCGCACCTCCATCGCCTTTACCATGGCCTCGGGCTCTGAGGCGCGGAACGTCATTCCCCAAGAGGCCAGCGTGGTGGCCAACCTCCGCTTCATCCCCCATCAAGGGAAGGAGGAGAGCTTCGCTATTTTGGAAAAAATCGCCAGCAAGCATGGCCTTGAGATGACCGTTATGGACGGACACGACTCCTCTCCCACCCTCGACCTCAACGGCAGCGTGTGGGCGCTGACGGAGCAGGCCATCGGCGAGGCCTTCCCCGCATTGCCCGTTGTGCCCTATGTGGTGACGGGCGGCACGGACGCGCGGTTCTATCACGAGATTTGCGATAACTGCGTCCGCTTCTCCCCCGTGATTTACGGCAAAGCCCAGCTTGCGGGCATGCACGGCCTCAACGAGAATATCGCCGTGGATTGCCTCGTAGGCGCGGTGGAATTTTATAAGAAGCTGATTTTGCTGAATGACTAATAAAGAAAAAAGACACCCGTGAAGGTGTCTTTTTTTATGGACATCGTCGTCTGTGGCGCGTAGCGCCCTTGCCTCCCTCTGACGAGGGAGGTGGCACGGCGCAAGCCGTGACGGAGGGAGAGATAAAACGCGGAACCTCACCGTATTCTCTCCCCCAGCCTCGCTATCGCTTCGGCAGCCCCCTCGTCAGAGGGGGCCAAGGCCCTTCGGGCGTCAACATACGAAAACCTCTCCATAGGCGGCGGCCTGAGGGCAGGCCGCCCTACAACATCACAGGCAACCTTCCCGAAACTTCGTAGGAACGGCTAATAGCCGCCATCTTTATTGTCCGCCTCAAGGCGGACACCGAAATCATTCATTATTCATCATTCATCATTCATTTCTTTCAGCGCCTTGCGGAACTGGAAAACGAACAAAACGGCGGTGAACAGCACCGCTAAAATGTCGGCGATGGGCTCGGCGAGGTACACACCCATGGTCTTATCCGCCACGAAATGGGGCACGATGTAGATAAGGGGCAGCAGCAAGACGAACTTTCGCACCACTGCCACGATGATGGAAGAAAGGGCTTTTCCCAAGGAGATGAAGGCCATCTGACAGGCCACTTGGATACCGAAAATCACCACGCCGCCCATGTAGATACGCAGCGCGCGGGCAGAGAAGGCGATAAGCTCGGCCTTGGGGGTGAAAATGGAGGCGAACACGTGGGGGAACAGCTTCACCAAGCCCCACAGCACCACCGAGTAAGTAAGGCTCACCTTCAAAAGGCAGAAGAAGGCCTTCTTCACCCGCTCCTTGTTTCCCGCGCCGTAATTGTAGCTTAAAATAGGCTGCGCGCCCTGTCCGAGGCCCTGCAAAGGCAGCATGGCAAACTGCATGACGGCGGTGAGGATGGTCATGGCGCCCACGGCGATGTCGCCGCCGTAAGTCTGCAAGGAGGCGTTGAAGCACATGGAGATGATGCTCTCGCTGCTCTGCATAATGAAGGAGGCAAGACCGAGGGCGAGGCAGGGAGCCACCACTTTCCAGCGAATGCGGAGATATTTTCCACGCAGTCGCAAAAAGGTCTTTTTTCCAAAGAGGAAGCGCAGCACCCAAGCGCAGGAGATGGCTTGGGAGAGGATGGTCGCCAGCGCCGCGCCGCGGACGCCCATGTGGAATCCGTAGATAAACAGGGGGTCTAAGACAATATTACACACCGCGCCGATAATGACGGAAATCATGCTGACGCGGGTGAAGCCCTGTGCCGAGATGTAGGCGTTCATGCCGAGGGTCAGCTGCACGAACACCGTGCCGAGGGCGTAGATGTTCATGTACGCAGCGGCGTACTCGATGGTGTTGGGGCTGCCGCCGAAGGCCATCAAAAAGGGGCCATTCCACAGCAGCAGCGCCGCCGTCAGCACCAGCGACACGGCGATAAGCAGCGTAAAGCAGCCGCCCATGGCCTCCTCCGCCTCCTCGGTGCGCTTCTGCCCCATGAAGATGGAGGCGCGGGGCGCACCGCCGCCGCCCAC
>JAFQTS010000076.1 GCA_017408915.1 Oscillospiraceae bacterium
GATGTCCTTATCGGTAGCGCCGTCGAAGATGGGGGTAGCCACCTTCCAGCCCAGCTTCTGAGCAGCGTAGCCCAGATGGACTTCCAGCACCTGACCGATGTTCATACGGGAGGGAACGCCCAGGGGGTTCAGCACGATATCCAGAGGCGTACCGTCGGGCAGGAAGGGCATATCCTCCTGAGGCAGCACGCGGGAAACGACACCCTTGTTACCGTGACGACCTGCCATCTTATCGCCCACCTGAATCTTACGGCGCTGGGCAATGTAGACGCGGACGACCTGATTGATGCCGGGCCCAAGCTCGTCGCCGTTCTCGCGGGTAAAGACCTTGGCATCCACCACGATGCCGCTCTCGCCGTGAGGCACCTTCAAAGAGGTATCGCGGACCTCGCGGGCCTTCTCACCGAAGATGGCGCGCAGCAGGCGCTCCTCAGCGGTCAGATCGGTCTCGCCCTTGGGGGTGACCTTACCCACCAGAATATCGCCGGCGTGAACCTCAGCACCGACGCGGATAATGCCGCGCTCGTCCAGATCCTTCAGAGCATCCTCGCCCACGTTGGAAATGTCGCGGGTGATCTCCTCGGGGCCCAGCTTGGTGTCGCGGGCATCGATCTCATACTCCTCAATGTGGATGGAGGTGTAGACATCTTCCTTTACAAGGCGCTCGTTCAGCAGCACGGCGTCCTCGTAGTTGTAACCTTCCCAAGTCATGAAGCCAACGAGGATGTTGCGGCCCAGTGCGATCTCGCCCTGATCGGTGGCAGGACCGTCAGCCAGCACGGTGGGATCCTCGCCGCCGTGGACGCGCTCACCCACCTCCACGATGGGCTTCTGGTTGATGCAGGTACCGTGGTTGGAGCGGAGGAACTTAATGAGCTTATACTCCTTGCTCTCGCCGCTGTCGTACTTCACGGTGATGCTCTCAGCGTCCATCTTCTCCACAACGCCGTCGCCCTCAGCCAGCACGGCCACCTCGGAGTCGAGGCAGATCTTGTGCTCCATACCGGTACCGACAATGGGAGCCTCAGGCTTCAGCAGAGGCACTGCCTGACGCTGCATGTTGGCGCCCATCAGTGCGCGGTTAGCGTCGTCGTTGGGCAGGAAGGGGATCATGGCCGTAGCGATGGAGACCATCATACGGGGAGAGACGTCGATGTAGTCCACGTTGGCGCGGTCCACTTCCACGATCTCGTCACGATGACGGCAGGTAATACGCTTGTTGATGAGGCAGCCGTTCTCGTCCACGGGCTCGGCAGCCTGACCCACCACGTACTGATCTTCCACATCGGCGGTCATGTAGGTAATATCCTCGGAAACATAGCCCGTCTCGTGATCCACGGCACGGAAAGGTGCCTCGATAAAGCCGTAGTCATTGACGCGGGCATAGGTGGACAGATAGGAGATCAGACCGATGTTGGGACCTTCGGGAGTCTCAATGGGGCACATACGACCATAGTGGGAGTAGTGCACGTCGCGGACTTCCATGTTGGCGCGCTCACGGCTCAGACCACCGGGGCCCAGAGCGGAGAGACGGCGCTTGTGGGTCAGCTCAGCCAAGGGGTTGGTCTGATCCATGAACTGGCTCAGGGGGCTGGAGCCGAAGAACTCCTTGATAGCGGCGGTGACGGGACGGATATTGATGAGGCTCTGAGGCGTGACAATATCCAGATCCTGAATGGTCATACGCTCGCGGATGACGCGCTCCATACGGCTGAAGCCGATACGGAACTGGTTCTGCAGCAGCTCGCCCACGCAGCGCAGGCGGCGGTTGCCCAGATGGTCGATGTCATCCTTGGTGACCATGCCGGCAGCCAGTGCGTTCATATAGTTGATGGAGGCGAAGATGTCGTCCACGATGATGTGCTTGGGCACCAGATCATCGGCGTGGAGGCGGCACTGCTCCATGAGCTCGTCGCCGCTGTACTGACCCAGCAGCTCCTGCAGCACATCGAAGCGGACATTCTCCTTAATGCCGCAGCAGGCCTTGGGATCGAAGTCCACGTAGCGGGACATATCGCACATACCGTTGGTGAAGAGGCGGATCACCTTGCCGCTGTCGAGGGCGACGCTGATCTCCTTGACACCGATGGCGTCCATCTCGTTGCACATATCGCCGGTGAGGATCTCGCCATCCTCGTACAGCAGCTCGCCGGTAGCGGGATGTGCCACGGGCATGGCCAGCTTCTGACCACGGGCGCGGGTCCAGAAGGCCAGCTTCTTGTTGAACTTATAGCGGCCAACGGTGCTGAGGTCATAGCGGCGAGGATCGAAGAACAGGTTCTGCAGCAGCGTCTGGGCGCTGTCCACCGTGGGGGGCTCGCCGGGACGGAGCTTGCGATAGATCTCCAGCAGTGCCTCCTCGTAGCTCTTGCAGCCATCCTTCTCCAAGGTAGCCACAATGCGCTCGTCATCACCGAAGCGCTCGAGGATCTCGGCATCGGTCTTGAGACCGAGGGCACGGATCAGGCAGGTGATGGGGAGCTTGCGGTTCTTGTCGATACGGACCCAGAACACCTCAGAGGTGTCGGTCTCATACTCCAGCCAAGCGCCGCGGTAGGGGATCACCGTAGAGGTCATGAGGGGGAGATCCGTCTTAAGATCGATCTCCTTACCATAATAGATGCCGGGAGAGCGGACGATCTGAGAGACCACCACGCGCTCTGCGCCGTTGATAACGAACGTGCCGGAGTGGGTCATCAGGGGGAAATCACCCATAAAGATCTCCTGCTCCTTGATCTCACCCGTCTCCTTGTTGTGCAGACGCACCTTCACCTTCATGGGAGCGGCATACGTAGCGTCGCGTGCCTTGCACTCCTCCACGTCGTACTTGGGCTGCTCATCCATGGTGTAATCAATGAAGCTCAGCTCCAGATTACCTGCATAGTCGGAGATCACATCCACGTCCTTAAAGACTTCCTTCAGACCGGTCTCCAAAAACCAGCGGTAGGAATCCTTCTGGATCTCCAGCAGATTGGGCAGCGACACGACTTCCTCATGTCGGGCAAAGTTCTTGCGAAGCGTCTTGCCATAGTACTTATCCTTGGCCATCTTACTCCATCACGCCTTTCTTTTCATGCTGTATTTTAACGTTACTTACCAAACAATGTAACCCGCAATTCGACACACGCGGCCTTGTTGCAATTTTCCGCGCAAACCACTTGTATTTTCCTTGCAGCTGGTGTATACTGAGAGTGTAAAAGGGGATATGTGCCCATCTTCCCAGTATAAGCGCCTCAGTTTACCATATTTGTCCGCGCTTGTCAAGAAAAACTGTGATAAAAACCGCGCTCCGACGAAATTTTCTCGTCGGAGCGCTTTTGTTTTTTCTTTTTATTCCGTAGGGATCGCCAGCATCCAATAATGGTTGTCGTTAAAATCAAAGGTGGCGATTTCCCTCATCCCCGCCTTGCGGGTATGGGCGGCGTAGCTGCGGGGGTTGATTTGGTTGACGAAGGTCACCATGACGGGATATTTTGCGGCGTACTCGCGGAGGGAGGCGCGGAAAATTTCCTCAAAGACACCCGTGCCGCGATAAGCGCGATCCACGCACACAGGGCCGTACTGATAGGTGTTCTCCCGCGTCAGCACCACCCCATCCACCGCAGGCATCTGGGGCAGAATGTCGATCATCTTCTGCATGATGGGCACTTGCTGCCAATACTCCCACGAGGCGGCGAGGGCAAAAGCCGCTACTTTGTCCCCGTCCTTTGCCAACATCACGCCCCGTTCGCGGACGATCAAGTCGGCGAACTGCTCATCGGAAAGGGCGGTGGTCACAAAGCCGTCCGCCATGTCCTCGGGGGCAATGGTGTCGCGGTGATATTTCGCCATCAGCTGTCGGATGGCGGGCAGATCGCTCAATTCAGCCAGCACATACTTCATCTTACTTCCTCCCGCAATTTTGTAAGTTCTTCCTCACTAAGCGCCCCGCCGTTGACCGCCCACAGATAGAAGGAGGCCACGCTGCCGTAGGGGCTGTACCGCTCTCGGCATGCTTCAAACTGTTCCCTTGTCATGGTGGTCCAGCCGTAGAGCTTCATCATGCCGCGGCGGATGCCTAAGTCCCCGTAGCTCAACACATCGGCGCGCTGCAGGCAAAATAGAAGCAGCATCTCCGCCGTCCACTCCCCCACGCCGCGGAGGGCAGACAGGGCTTTGACGGCCTCACTATCCTCCATAGCCCGCAGCGCTTCCACATCGAACTCTCCGCTGCGTACCTTTTGAGCAAAGTCGCGGATATAGTCCGCCTTGCGGTAGGTCATGCCGCAGTTCTTCACCGCCTCGGTATTTGCATCGGCAAGGGTGTCGGGGGTCACCTCTCCCAGCAAGTCCTGCAAGCGCCGCCATACGGTCTCCTGCGCCCTCATGGAGATCTGCTGCCCGATAATATGATGCACCACCGCCGAGAACACATCCTCCTCCACGGTGCGCGCAATAAACCCTACGGCGCGAATCACACCGCCCAGCAGGGGGTCGCGCTCCGATAAGTAATCCAATTCCTTTTGAGAATAGGGAAAGTTCATTCCGCGTCCTCCTCCAACGCCTCCACATAGAAGCTGACGGGACGAAAGCCGTCGTTGCAGGAGAGCATGGCGGATTTTTTATTCTTCATCCACCCGTCATAGAAGTCGCCGCCCCCGTGGCTCAAGGCCAGCACAAAGGGGGAAAGGGTATCCCACGCACTGGAGCAAAAGCCCTCGGGTTTTTCCCAGCCGTTGGCGATAAATACCTGCCCCTCCTCCATGTCACAGGCGTGGTCGATGGGGTTTTCGTATTGCTCGGAAAGGTCGGCATAATGCACCTTCCGCATGACGGTGATACGACACTTTTTCATTGCCTTGCGCCTCCTCAAATCAACATATCAATGGCCCACAACGCCGCCAAGTGGAGAGGATAGTAGATATAGAACAGCCACTTCATCTTCCACTTGCCCCGCTGCCCGTTATAGAGGGCAAGGAGTGGCAGCGTCAGCAGCGACCACCACTGGACAGCGCCGCTATCCATCGCCAGCAGCACCAAAAATACAGCCGCGAGGCACAGCTTTTCAAAATGATTGCGCCCAAAGTAGATGGCAACAGGCAGCAGCACCCCATAAAAGCCGTAGTCCACATAGAAGTCCGTCCCCGTGGGAAGGCGGGGAATGACGATGGTGGCGCTGATTACCAGCGCCACCGCAAGGAACGCGAAAAGCGCTCCTTGTGCCGACTTCTTTTTATAGAGATAGTCAACGGCGTAAATAAGCAGAATCGACAGCGTGAAAGTCACGAGGATGCACATATAGAGGCTGCCCTCGGTAATAAAGAACACCACTTGGCACAGGAAGGCCAAGCCGCCCAGCTGCAGAAGATACTTCTTCCGATCACGGGTGTAGGTGCAGCCCTCAGCGATCATCCACGCGAAAATGGGCATGGCAAGCCGCCCCAAAATCAGCAAAAGCTGACTTTCGGGGAAAAACAGCTTCGCCACATGGTCGCAGGTCATGGTGACGAGGGCGATGATTTTCAGTTGATTGCCCGTGAAGAAGGGCAGCGCGCCGCGCTTCATCCTCCCTCTCCCCTTTCTTTAAGCGTGTCGATGGGTATGCTTTCTCTCTAATGTGTCCTCTTTGCCGCGGTATACCACGAACTTGCAGAACAAGAACTCCAGCACGAAGTTGGAGAGCATGGTGATGACGAGGATCACAAAGTCGTTGACGCCGTGGGCCTCCGCCATGTTGCCCAAGAATGTAGACAGGGGCGTGAAAGCCAAGTAAAAGCCAAAGACCTTCGCCATAGCCACAGGCACATTGGCGGCGGACTTGAAGGTATAGCGGCGATTCAGCGTAAAGTTCCACAAAATGGACAGCACCAGCGAGGTGAGATAGGGAATCCAATAGGTCTGAATAAAAATCTCGATGATGGCAAAAGCGGCGATTTGGATAATACCTGCCGAGGCGGAAAAGAGGGTGAATTTCACCGCCTGCCACAGATTCTTTTTCTTGTTATTCATTGCTGTTTTTCCTCACTTCTTTCCGCAAATTTCAACTTTTTGCGGGAAATGTTGCTGACTATTATACTACGTTCCTTCCCATATTGCAACTTTTTTACCGCCCCAAGCCCTGCCGCTTGCCCATTTTTCGCCAACTAATAAGGCCATAGAGGTCGTTCACCAAGAAGGCGGCAAAGCACACCACCACCGAGAGATACCGCACCTCGGACAGGGCCGCCATGACCCACAGCACGATCAGCACCACATCGTTGGCGGCGTAAGCAAGGGCGTAGTAGGGGCTTCTGCGGAAGGTGAGATACACCGCCACAAAGCTGGTGGTCACGGATAACGTACTGGGCAGCAGATTGGCGGTGTGGAAAAAGCGCAGAATGAAGTAAAACGCCACCGTCACCACCGCTGCCAGTACCCACATGAGGGCCACCTCTTTTTTAGAAATGGCGTTCACCTTCACCTCGCTGCGGTTGCCCTCGAAGGGATGTTTCAGCCACGAAATCAGCGCCAGCACCGCCATGGGCATGGTCATGCCGAGATAGGTAACCATCTCGCCGTAGTAAGCGAAGGTGTAGGAAATGATGCCGTAGAGGATGCTGAACACCACCATCAGCACCTGTGAAATGGGGTTACCCTTAGCGGCAAAAATCAGGGAGGTAACACCGATAAGGGATGCCGCTAATGTCAAATAACTCTCCCTGTCAAAAAGGCAGAAGGACACCACGATGACCGCCGCAGAAATCCCCCACAGCAGCCACTCCCCTACGGTAAAATAGCGCCCTAATGCGCGTAGTTTTTTCATAACATATTCTCCTTTACACGAAAAAAGCATCCGCATACACATCTTCTAAGACCTAACGATGTGTAAACGAATGCTTTTTTGCATTTGTTTGGCTACCCGGTGGCAGCACCGTATGAACTTATTCCTTGGGCAGAGATTTCAGCATACCAATAGTACGGTAAATCTCCCCGCAGGCAGGACACTTCCAGCGGGTGTTGCTTTTCTTCGCCTTCTTGTGGAGATGCTCCAGCTCCGCCCCACCGCACTTGGGGCAGGTGGTGGGCTGGGATGTCCACAGATTCTTCAGGAGCTTGACCTCCTCGGCACGATTGGCGGTGTACATCAGTCGAGAAGTTCCTTCGCCTTGGTGTAGTTAAACACAGGGCCTTCGAGGCAGACGTAGGTCTCGTTGATCTTGCAGTGACCGCACTTACCTACGGCGCAGGACATCTTGCGCTCGAAGGACACCCAAATCTTCTCCTCCGTCACGCCGTTCTTCACGCACTCCTTGGCGGTGAAGCCGATCATAGCGGGGGGGCCAACGATGGCAACATTAAAGTCGTCAAACTCAGCAAAGGGCACATCCTTGATGTAGTTGGTGACAAAGCCCTTGTTAAAGCCCTCGGCCTCCATGTTGTCAAGGCAGTAGATGGTGTGGAACTTCTCTGCCTGAGAGAAGGCCTTCAGGTCATCTTCAAACAGGACTGCATCCCGATCCTTAAAGCCCACGATGAAGTACACGGACTGGATCTCCTCGGGATGGGCGGCAAAGTACTGCAGCATACTGCGGACAGGTGCCATACCCGTACCGCCTGCCACCACCACAAGGTTCTTACCCTTGAAGCTCTCCACAGGGAAGGCGTTGCCGTAAGGGCCGCGCATAAAGAGGGTGTCACCCTCGTTCATACCGAAGAGGCCGTCGGTCAGACGACCCACCTTACGGATGGTGAACTCCACATAATCCTCGCCGCGGGAGCTGACGGAAATGGGTGCTTCACCGATCTTGGGGATGGACAGCATGAAGAACTGACCGTGATCGGTCTTTCCCTCATAATGGACGCGGAAGGTGTACTCCGCCTTGGTCTCATGGATGATCTTTACGATCTTATGAGGCTGGGGCAACGTGATGTTGTTCATCTTCAGTTCTCCCCTTTCTTCAAATTCTCCACTGCCGCTGCCAGCTTGTCGATGGTCTCGGAGAAGTGGATATCCTTGGGGCAGCGCATATCGCAGCGGCCGCAGCCCACGCACATATTGCCCTTACCGAAACGGGCATTGTAGTCGTAGAGCTTATGCATGGCCTTAAAGCGCATACGGTCGCCCGCCTTGGCGCGGACATTGTGACCGCCTGCCACAGTGCTGTAGTCGTTCAGCATGCAGGAGGACCACACGCGGCGGCGCTCGCCGTCACGGCTGGTCTCGTTGTAGATAATGTCGGTGGTGTCGAAGCAGCTGCAGGTAATGCACACGGTGTTGCAGCCGCCGCAGCCGATGCAGTTGTCATCGAACTCACGCCACATGTCGAGAGCGTGAATGTCCTTCACCATGGCGCGGTCGGTAATCTCGGGCACATTGACCTTGCGCTTGTTCTCGGTGACAAATGCGGGGGTAAAGTCGCAGGCAGCCTCACCGCCAAAGACAGCGGCGAAGGTCTCGTCCTTCACCTCGACGAACACGCCATCGTCGTTGACGCGGAGTGCCACGGAATAATCATCCGTCACATTGCTGCCCATAGACACGCAGAAGCAGGTCTCGAAGCTCTCGGGGCACTCCATGAGGAAGAACTTCACCTTCTCGCGGAGGCGCTGATAGTAGTTGTCGGCGTGACCGCCGTTCTCCATAAAGACGGTGTCGAGGCGGTGGATGCCGTTAATGTCGCAGGGGCGCAGGAGAATGATGGTGGGCTTGTCGTCCACCTCGCTCTCCCGAACATCGTTCTCGGAGAAATAGAGCAAGGTCTGCACGATGGGGTAGAACACCTCTTTGGGGGAGAAGTGGGACTTCTCGTTCCACACCACCTGCTCCACGCTCTTCACCTCACCGTAGCGGATGAACTTGCCACGCTTGACGGGTGCATAGATGCGGTAGGTCTCACTGAGAGCGGCGAAAATCTCGTCCATTCTCTCCTTCGTCATTGTATATCCCATATCCGCACCCCTTTCATGCTTTCAGCAGGAGATCCTGCTCCAGCTTCAAGAAACCGCGCGTCAGCTTTGCAAGACCGCGATAGAAATCGGTGGAGGCATACTTTGCCATATCCACGGTGAAGGCGTTGACCCAGTTGAGGAGATGCCCCTTCAAGAAGGCCTTCTGCTCATCTTCTGCATCCTCATCGCACAGCACCGCCATGTATTCGCAGAGATACCCCAAATGATCCTCGGGCACATGGTACTGATCCTTGGCAGGCGTCAGCCCCTTCTTAGCGTACAGGGCCACCACATCCATGCGGGAATCCTGCATCACCAAGTGCTTGCGGCTGGTGTAGACGGACTCGTAGGGGAAGGCGGCCTTACCCTGCGCCACACCAGCGGAGAGGAAAATGCGGGCATAGTCCACTGCCAAATCGTCCAGCACCTCGGTCATGTTACCGCCTGCGTTGGCCTTGAGGTAGTTTGCCACCATCTCGTAGCCGTCCTTCAAATCGCCCTCGGCGGCATCCGTGGGGAAGGTCATCTTCGCCATGCCGTTCCACAGCCCTTCATCCACTTCCAGCAGATACAAGCGGCTGAGGAAACGGTACATATTGGCGCGGCTCACTTGCAGCGTCTTCTTATCCACGGTACTCACCTCCGTTTTGCATCATCTGTTCAAACTCTTTGGGCAGCATGTCGATCCACTTGGCATTACGCAGGATGAAGCGGCCTGCGGGCTTGTTGCCGAAGTCCTTGAGGGAATAGACATTCTCCTCACCGGCGGCGGCGATAGCCTTGGAAACCACGCTGTCGGGATCGTTGATGTCGCCGTACATCAGTGCCTTACCCGAGCAGTTACGGACGCAGGCAGGCTCTTCACCCTCGGCGCGGCGCTCGGCGCAGACATTGCACTTATCGGAGATACGCATCTCCTGATTGAAGCGGATGGCATCGTAGGGGCAGGCGCGCTTGCAGCTCTGGCAGCCGATGCACACATCGCCGTCAATCTTGATAACGCCATCTTCCTCGTCCTTATAGCAGGCACCCGTGGGACAGACCTCCACGCAGGTGGGGTTCTCGCACTGCTGGCACATCAGGGGCAGGAAGTACATCTCCAAATCGGGGAACTTACCCGTGGGGCCCATGGTGTAAAGGGTGCTGCGGGACTTGCCCAGCGCGATCTCATGCTCCGTCTTGCATGCCACTTGGCAGCCGCCGTGGCAGCCGATGCAGCGGTCGAGATCGGCAACGATTACAAATTGTTTCATCTCTCTTAACCCTCCTTAGAAGGATCTGCCGTGGGGCCGTGGCCTGCAGGCAGCCAAGATTTGAAGTCCTCAGGCTTCGTCCACACGCCCTCGGGCGGGCCGTCAGCCTTGGAAACGCGGACTTGGAAGCCGCGCAGAGTATAGGTGCCCACCACATCGTTGAAAGGTGCCGTGGACTTGGTCAGGACGTTGACGTTCATTTCCTTCCAGCCGTGGGTCTTGGTATCCAGCGTCTCGGGGTTCCAGAAACGCTCCATATACACAATTCTGGGAGGAATACCCTCGGTAACCCATGCCTTGGCGGTGATCTTACCACGGAGGGACTCCACGTACGTCCAATCGCCGTTGGCGATACCGTACTCCTTGGCGGTATCGGGGTTGATCCACACCTCGGGGACAGGGTACATCTCGCGGAGTGCCGCCACGTTGCGGAGGGTGGAGTGGTGATAGAAGGGCACACGACCGTTGGTCATAACCAGGGGGAACTCCTTCTGCAATTCACCATCGCCCAAGGGGCTCTCGATGGGCTCAAGGTAATAGGCCAAGGGCTCATAGTCCTTGGAGGCGGGAGGCAGCATTTCGGCAGCGAAGGGCTGACCCGTTCTACCGAGGGTGATCATGCTCTCAAGATAGATCTCCAGCTTCTTGGAGGGGGTGGGGAATCCCTGAGGCTTGCCCGTGGCTTCATCAATGTTCTTGTAGACGTAGTAGGTGCGCCACTCGTCCTTAGGCAGGTACTCGAAGGGTGCCTTGGCGGCAAACTCCTTCCAATCCATGCCCACCACCTTGGTGAAGTTGTTGAAGAACTCCTCCATGGAATCCCAGTAGGGCAGATCTTCGCCCATGAACTCGGCATCGAAGGCCTTCTGGCAGCCCTCGTGACCAAGTTCTGCGCAGCGCTTGGCAAGGCGAGACCAAATGAGGGTCTCATCCATGGTCTCCCACAGATGAGTCACAGCCTGACGAGCAAAGAGCTTATTGCAGGTCTCCACGATCATGTCCGTCTCCAGCCACTCCTCGGTGGGCAGCAGGATGTCGGCATAGGCGGAGAAGGAAGTGGGGTACATATACATATGGACGATGAAGTCCAGCTTTTCGATGGCCTCCACCCACTTGGCGCTCTCTGCCACCACGCCCAGCTTGTTGCCGCTGCGGTCGATCCACACGCGGGGCTGATAGGGCTCACCCGTCAAGATAGCATCGCGGATGCTGGAGGGGTGGCCTGCCCACCAAATGTGCAGGCCCTTATGCTCCACGCCACCAAGGCGCTTCTGCAGCTGACCCTCGGGCAGGCACTTGGTGGCCACGGGAACGGGATAGTTGGGCATCTTCAGCACGCCGCTGGTGCGGAAACGCTGCAGCAGAGCGCCGGGACGCTCCACGTTGCCCATCAGCAGGTCGATGGTAGCCGCCGCCATCGCCGCCTGCACGGAGTTGGGGGTCTGGTCGGTAGCCACGCCGAGGGCAAGGCCGCTGGGGGTGTTCTCGCAGAACATCTTCACAGCCTCTTCGATCTTCTTGGGATCGAGCCAGCAGATCTCGCCTGCCTTCTCGAGGGTGTACTCCTCCACGCTCTCCCACAGCAGCTGATAGCCCGTCTTGTAGACCTTGCCGTCCACCACGAACTCGCCCTCCAGTGCAGGGTCGAGATTCTCATCGAAGGGATAGGCCATGGGCTGCATGGCATTGGTTTTCTTATCCCACACCATGAAGGTGTCGGGCACGTTGGGGTCGCTGCTGACCTCGGCGCGCACCAACATCTTGGTCTCGGTGTCCACCAAGTAGGGCAGGTTCGTCCACTTCATGACGAAGTCGGCATCGAAGAGTTTGTTCTCCAAAATGTAGCGGGTCCAGCTCAGCAGCAGTGCCACGTCCGTACCGGGACGGATGGGCAGCCAAATGTCGGCCTTGGCGGCATCGGGGGTAAAGCGGGGGTCAACAGAGATGGTCTTGACGCCGCGGGCACGGAGCTCCACCACGGCGTTACCGCCGCTGGCAGGGCAGGAATAGGCAGGAGACGTACCCCACAGTGCCAGGCACTTGATGGGGGTATCATCGGGGAAGTACAGCTCCAAAGCGTTGGAGTCGGCGATACTGGGGTCAACGCCGCCGTACATCATGGTATAGGCCAGCACGCGGGGCAGATAGCACTGGGCGCAGCCGGGCTCAAACCAGTTGGGGGTGCCGAACACGTTGCAGAAACGGGCGATACTCCAAATCTCGGGGTTACCACCGCCGCCCGTGGAGCAGAACACGGTCTCTGCGCCGTACTTCTCGCGGGTGTCCATCAGCTTCTCGGCGATGGTGGTCAGCGCCTCATCCCAAGAGATACGCTTCCACTTTCCGCCGCCGCGCTCGCCCACACGCTTGAGGGGGAACTTGTTGCGGTTGGGGTGATACAGCGCCTGAATGCCCGCCAAACCCTTGGCGCACATACGACCCTTGCTCATGGGGTCTTCGTTGTTGCCCTCCAGCTTGATGACGCGACCGTTCTTCACATAGGCCAGCACGCCGCAGTTGGCGATACAGGCACGGCAGCAGGTCTTGATGACTTTTACCTCGTCATCCTTCACGCCATCGCACTTGGGGCAGGACTCAAATGCGCTCTTTTTGGGAAGAACTTCTTCCCAACCTCCGATGGCAAGGGCATCGATGGTTCTTTGCAGCTTCTCCATAGATATCCTCCTATCGAGCCGCCTCGGGCTCGTTTTTAACCTTATTGTTTCATGGCCTCATAATCGTCCATGGTATTCACGTTTTGAAATGCCGCTTCGTCCTCGGGGCAGATGTACTCCTCATACCCCACTTCCTCCAGCAGCGCCATCACCGCGCCGCGTCCGCGGCGCAGCAGTTCCTCCGCTGCCGCCGCCGCATTGCGGTTGTAGACCGCCACCAAGGGCTCAAATTTTGTCCCGTGGCGCAGGATGGTCACGGCGCAGTCACTGCCTCTGCTGTGGGCAATGAGCTTACGCAGCACAGTGAGGGGCAACTGGGGCATGTCCACCGACAGCACAAGGCAATGCTCATGTTCCACTTGGGGCAGCGTGGCAGCCAAGCCGCTCAAAGGCCCGCGCTCTAACAGCACATCCCCCACAACTACCGCCGAGCAGTTCTCGCCCCGATAGCCCGACACCAGCACATTTTCGATGCCCAGTGCCCGTCCCTTGGCAATCTGATGCTCCAAAAAGGTGGTCTCGCCGTAGGGCAAGTCCGCCTTATCTCTGCCCATCCGCTGGCTTTTTCCTCCTGCAAGGACGATCATAGAAAGCTCCGTGCGGATGAACTTCTCCGTCAAGATGGCCTCGGCGATCCCCTCCACATCGTTTCTGTGGTAGCAGGGAACCCCCTCGATCTCCATCACTCCGTCGGCGATATAGCCCACGAAATTCAGCTTATTACAAATCAGTTGCTCTTCTTCCCCGCTATGCAGCATCTGCATCTTGGGATAGGCGCTGGACTTGCAGCCCTCCACCAAGATGATGTCCGCCTCGGGAAACAGCGCCGCCATCTCGACCACAGGTGTCTTAGGCTGCACCTTCACCACCATAAACTTGTTGTCCGAGAACACCGCCGTGCCGTAAGCACCCGCCGCCATGTGGCGATAGGTGTCGGTGTTTGGAACATCGGCGGAAAAGTCGTGCCCGTCGTGCTTAATGGTGGCCACCTTCAGCCCCCGCGCCGTAAACGCGCCGATCAGCTGGGTGATCAAGGTGGTTTTTCCTGTATTTTTTGCGCCGCAAATGGCGAAGATAAACGGTTTTTTCTCCAATATTCTCACCCCCGTCAAAAAGGGACATTGCCTCAGCAAACA
>JAFQTS010000077.1 GCA_017408915.1 Oscillospiraceae bacterium
GAATAGTGAAAAAGTGATGTGTCCGCCTTTAGGCGGACGATTTAAATGGTTCGTGCAGCGAACACCTTACTTATTCACTCTTCACTCTTACTTATAACCTAAAAAAAGCTCACCCTCTTGGGTGAGCTTTTTTTATCTCTTAATACATGCCGCCCATGCCGCCCATGTCGGGTGCGGCAACAGGTGCGGGAGGCTGGGGCTTATCGGCCACCAAAGACTCGGTGGTCAGCACCATGCCGGACACGGATGCTGCGTTCTCCAGTGCGCTGCGGGTCACCTTAGCGGGATCGACAATACCGCAGGCCAGCATATCGCAGTACACTTCCTTATAAGCGTCGAAGCCGTAGCCGGGCTTGCGGCTGGTACGCACCTTCTCCAGCACCACAGAGCCGTCGATGCCGGCGTTGGCAGCGATCTGACGGATGGGCTCTTCCAGAGCCTTAGCCACCATCTGCACGCCCACCTTCTCGTCGCCCTCGGTGCTCTTCAGCAGGGCGGTAACAGCGGGGATGACGTTGACGAAGATGGTGCCGCCGCCGGGGACGATGCCCTCTTCCACAGCTGCCTTGGTGGCATTCAGTGCGTCCTCGATGCGGAGCTTCTTCTCCTTCATCTCCGTCTCGGTAGCAGCGCCCACCTTGATGACAGCCACGCCGCCTGCCAGCTTGGCAAGGCGCTCCTGCAGCTTCTCGCGGTCATACTCGCTGGTGGTGACGTTGGCCTGTGCGCGAATCTGACCCACGCGGTCGGCGATAGCCTGTGCGTTGCCTGCGCCATCCACGATGATGGTGTTCTCCTTGGTGACCTTGATCTGACGGGCACGACCCAGCATGTCGATGGTGGTGTCCTTCAGGCTGAGACCCAGCTCCTCGGTGACCACCTGACCGCCGGTGAGGATAGCGATATCCTGCAGCATTTCCTTGCGGCGATCGCCAAAGCCGGGAGCCTTAACGCACACCACGTTCAGCACGCCCTTGAGGCGGTTCACCAACAGGGTAGAGAGCGCCTCGCCCTCTACGTCCTCAGCGATGATGAACAGCTTCTTGCCGCTCTGCAGCATCTGCTCCAGCAGGGGCAGAATGTCGGAGATAACGGAGATCTTCTTATCGGTAATGAGAATGTAGGGGTCATCCACGATGGCCTCCATCTTCTCCATATCGGTAGCCATATAGGGGGTGATATAGCCGCGGTCGAACATCATGCCCTCCACCACCTCGGAGTAAGTCTCGGCGGTCTTGGACTCCTCGATGGTGATGACACCGTCGGCGCTGACCTTCTCCATAGCCTCGGCGATGAGGCGGCCGATGTTCTCGTCACCGGAGGAGACAGTACCCACGCGGGCGATGTCCTCGGTGCCGTTCACCTTCTGGCTCTGGGCGCGGATAGCGGCCACAGCGGCCTCCACGGCCTTGGCCATACCCTTCTTCATGACGATGGGGTTGGCGCCTGCGGCCAGATTCTTCAGACCCTCGCGGATCATGGCCTGTGCCAAAAGGGTAGCGGTGGTGGTACCGTCACCGGCCACATCGTTGGTCTTGGTGGACACCTCGCGCACCAGCTGTGCGCCCATGTTCTCGAAAGCGTCGTCCAGCTCGATCTCCTTGGCGATGGTCACGCCGTCGTTGGTGATGAGGGGAGCGCCGAACTTCTTATCCAGCACCACGTTGCGACCCTTGGGGCCAAGGGTGACCTTCACGGTATCAGCCAGCTGATTGACGCCGGACTCCAGCGCGCGGCGAGCGTCATCGCCACGCAGAATGATCTTAGACATAATACTTTACCTCCAAAATTTGAGAAAATAGCGGTTCAAGAAAGATTGTTCCAATAGCGGGTCAATCCCTCCGTCACGGCTTCGCCGTGCCACCTCCCTTTACACAAGGGAGGCTTATTCAATCATTTTTTGCCGCGGTCTCCGTGGCAAAAAATACTTCTCATCCCGCAAGTGTACGCGCTTTGCGCGTGCGCGGCGCGGGATGAAAGGGGGATCTAAAGGGGGAAGCCCGTTCCCCCTTTACATTCTTTTACTCCACGATTGCCAGAATATCGCCCTGCTTGACGATGATATACTCCACGTCCTCCAGCGTCACCTTCGTGCCGGCATACTTGTCGGTGATGACCTTGTCGCCGGGCTTCACGGACATGGTCACAGCGTGACCGTCCACCGTACCGCCGGGGCCCACAGCGATGACCTCTGCCACAGAGGGCTTCTCCTTAGCGCTGCCGGTGAGGATGATGCCGCCCTTGGTGGTCTCCTCGGCCTCGGTCATCTTCAGAACCACACGGTCTGCAAGGGGTGTCAGTTTCATAGGGATTTCCTCCTTATATGTTTAACAAAATTACAAACAAAAATCAGCGTTAGCACTCTTTCTTTCCGAGTGCTAACGCTGATAATCATACCACACTTTACGGGAAATTCAAGGGGGTTTTTGGAAAAAAGGGAAAAGTTCACAAAATCGTCAAAAACCTCATTCCGCCGCCGTGGGCAGGGGCTTCGCCGTAGCGTTGCAGGAACAGCCTTCAGGGCCGAAGAAATAGAGCTTCTTGTCGCTAAGGCGGATGGTCACGTCGTCGGAGGTGATGCACTCGCCGTCGAGACAGGTGATGATGTCCATTTTATCGGAGTGGATGCGGATGGTCTTTGCCGTAGAGCCGAAGGCCAAGTGGGGGAACTTATAGTATTGTCCCTTGGAGTAGGGGCCCACGAAACGGGCGAAAGTGGGACGGGAGACCTTACGGACAACGAGGGTGTTCAGCACGCCGTCGTTCATCCGTGCCTCCGCCATGGGCATGAAGCCGCCGCCGTAGTAGCGACCATTGCACACGGCGATGACCGCCCAATCCCCCTCGGTAGCTTCCCCGTCCAGCTCCAGCGTCCAGTGGCTGGAAATGGGCTTGAAGAGGAAGTTCACCGCCAGCGCGTAGACATAGCTGCCCTTGCCGTCCAGCAGGGGGCTTTCGCTGTATTTATGTACGTCCGCCGCCACACGGGCATCGAGACCCGAGCAGGCGATGGTCAGGGCAATGCGCCCGTTCACATCGATGGCGTCGATGGGGAAGGCGGGGCTGTCCCACAGGTTCTCGGCATCCACAAAGAGGTCGGCGTGTTCGCCGAAGTTCTTCAAAAAGTCGTTGCCCGTACCGATGGGGATAACGGTCATAGCGGCGTTATCGTAGCCGATGATGCCGTTTGCCACCTCGTTTACCGTACCGTCGCCGCCGCAGGCGTAAAACCGCAGCTCCTCGCCGCTTTGGCACAGGCGGCGTGCCAGCTCCGTGGCGTGACCCTGCTTGCGGGTGAGAATGCACTCCACATCGAGGCCGTGCTTTTCCCGCAGCACGTCCGCCATGTCGTAAATCTTCTGACGGCTGTCCTGCTTGCCTGCGTTGGGGTTGATGATAAATACGTGCTTCATAGCAATACCTCCCTTGGGAGAAGTGTTTTCAAGAGTATTATATAGGTAGCGTGTGGAATATGGTGAACAAAAGGTAAACTTTAACGCTTGTTATCATAGATAAACAAATCGCACTTCAGCATACCGTTATAGAGCTTGCGCTTCTTGTCGGCGACAGCGCCGAAGGTGCGCTCAAACTCCGTGTGGCTGGACAGCACCAGCGTCCGCCACCCCTTGGGGAGCTTGCGCCACACCTTGCCGAACTCGCGGTACAGCTGCTCCGCCTCCGCCTTCTCCATAAGGCGCTGCCCGTAGGGGGGATTGGTCACCAGCTGCCCGTAGTTGCTGTCGCGGTGGAAGGCGCGCATATCGGCCACCTCAAAGCGGATGTCCTCTCCAACGCCTGCCTTGCGGGCGTTTTCCTTGGCTAAGGCAACGGCTCTGGGGTCAATGTCGCCGCCCCAAATGTCGTACTTGCCGTGGAACTCCTTATCCTGCGCCTCCTCCTTGGCCTGCTGCCAGCTGTTTTCGGGCAGGAACAGCCACCGCTGGGCATCGAAGCTGCGGTTAAGACCAGGCGCGCGGTTGCGGGCAATTAAAGCTGCCTCAATGGGAATTGTACCGCTGCCGCAGAAGGGGTCGCAGAAGCTGTCCCGCCCACGGTAGCGGGCAAAGCCCACCAGCGCCGCCGCCAGCGTTTCACGCAGCGGTGCTTCCACCGCCTCGGCGCGGTAGCCGCGCTTAAAAAGTCCCTCGCCGCTGGTATCCAGCGTCAGATGCACCGTGTCCTTAAAGAGGGAAAACCGCACCTGATATTTCACCCCCGTCTCGGGGAACTGCTCCATGTGGTAGGCTTCCTTCATCCGCTCCACCATGGCCTTTTTAATAATGCTCTGGCAGGCGGGGACGGAGTGGAGCTGGGAGGAGATAGAGTAGCCCTTCACGGGGAAGGCAGCATCGCGGGGCAGAAAATCCTCCCACCGCACGCTCTTCGTCCCTTGGAACAGCTCTTCAAAGGTGCGCGCCTCAAAGGTTTTCACCACCAGCATCACGCGCGCGCCGCAGCGGAGATTGATGTTCAGGCGGGCACAATCCGCCAGCGAACCGCGGCACAGCACGCGCCCGTTCTCCACCTGCACATCCGCAAGACCAAGGCGCTTCACTTCATCGCCCACAGGCTTTTCCAAGCCCAGCAGACAGGGAATCATATAGGTGTACATCGCAACTACCTCGTTTGTTATTCTCCTTTCGATTATAGCCGCTTTTTCTACCGTGTGCAACTAAAAAATAACAGTAGCGCAGGGGATGAATATCGTGTATAATGGCGCTAACAAGGAATGTAAACTTCAAGTTGCGCGAAAAATAGCCCCGAAAGACAAAACGCAACTTCAACTTGATAGACATTTCCCCCATGAGCATGATACCATTGACTCGTAAAGAGAGGAGGAGAGGCCCTATGGCATTTGGTGATAAGCTGCAGGCCATACGCCATGCAGCAGGATTGACACAGGAGCAGATGGCAGAGGAGCTGCAGGTGTCCCGTCAGGCGGTGAGCCGCTGGGAGTCCAACCGCAGCTTCCCCGAGGTGGAGAAGATCCTCTACATCGCCAACCGCTACGGCGTGTCCATGGCAGAGCTGTTTGAAGAGGAAGTCCCTACCGAGCAGCCCCGCCCCGAGGAGGTCGCCGTACCCAAGCAAGGGAGCTTACTGCTGGTTGTGGATAACTTCATCGCCAATCTCTCCCCCAAGAACAAAAAGGTAGGTATCTTCGTGCTGATCGGCTTCGTCTTTGTGGCGCTGCTGATGGGCGTGCTGCTGAAAGGAGGAAGTGGAGATATGACAACGATCATTTGGATCGCCGCCATTATCATCTTCGGTGTCGTGGAGGCGGTCACGGCGGGCCTTGTGTCTATCTGGTTCGTCATCGGCGGTGTAGGCGGCTTGATCGTCTCGATTTTGGGCGGTCAGATTTGGCTGCAGGTGGTGGTGTTCTTCTTGGTATCCATCGCCGCCCTGTTTGCCACCCGTCCCTTGGTGCGGAAGTTTTCCACCGCCCGCGCCACGGCTACCAACGCCGACCGCGTGCTGGGCGCTGTGGGCCGCGTCACCGAGACCATCGACAACACCATCCCCACTGGCGAGGTGTATGTAGACGGCAAGCACTGGTCTGCCCGCAGCGAAACGGGGGCCATTATCAAACCCGAAACGCTGGTGCGCATCACCCGTATGGAGGGCGTGCGCTTGTTCGTGGAAAAGAAGGAGGACTAAATGGTTCGTATGAGTATGGTAGCATTGTTGGGCGGCATCGTGCTGGTGGTCGCCGTGGTGGCCCTCGTGGCCTTTTTGATGAAGCGATAAACAACATTTTATAAATAATTAAGGAGGAACAAACTATGCCGTATATGGGTTATATCGCAATTGGTGTGCTGGTGCTGCTGATCCTCATTGTCGTGGTCAGCAACATCCATGTGGTGCAGCAGTCCAAGGCCTACGTGGTGGAGCGTCTCGGCTCTTTCTCCGCCGTGTGGGGCAACGGCCTGCACTTGAAGATCCCCTTCATTGAGCGCGTGGTGAAGAAGATTTCCTTGAAAGAGCAGGTGGCGGACTTCGATCCCCAGCCTGTCATCACCAAGGATAACGTCACCATGCAGATCGACACCGTGATCTATTTCCAGATCACCGACCCCAAGCTCTATACCTACGGTGTGGAGTACCCCATGTCCGCTATCGAGAATTTGACCGCCACTACGCTGCGTAACATCATCGGCGATATGGAGTTGGATCAGTCCCTTACCTCCCGTGATGTCATCAACGCCAAGATGCGCGCCATCCTCGATGAGGCCACCGATCCTTGGGGCATCAAGGTCAACCGCGTGGAGCTGAAGAACATTCTCCCGCCCCGTGAGATCCAGAACGCCATGGAAAAGCAGATGAAGGCCGAGCGTGAGCGCCGCGAGTCCATCCTGCAGGCCGAGGGTCAGAAGGCCAGCCAGATCCTTGTTGCCGAGGGTGAGAAGCAGTCCGCCATTCTCCGCGCCGATGCCGCCAAGCAGGCCAAGATCATGGCCGCCGAGGCAGAGGCTACCTCTATCCTGAAGGTGCAGCAGGCCATGGCCGACTCCCTGCGTATGCTGAACGAGGCCGCCCCCAACGATCAGGTCATCAAGCTTAAGAGCTTGGAGGCCATGCAGAAGATCGCCGATGGCAAGGCCACCAAGATCATCATCCCCAGTGAGATTCAGGGCTTGGCAGGTCTCGCCGCCAGCGCCAAGGCATTCTTGGAGGACGACAAACCCACCGCATAACA
>JAFQTS010000078.1 GCA_017408915.1 Oscillospiraceae bacterium
GCCTTCGCAGGCTGCGATGCTTCTCTGGGTCTGCCTCTGGGTGCTATCGTTGCCGTTGTGTTCACCTTCATTTACTTCTGGTGCCGCGGCGCTATCGGCTTCGTCAAGAGCTTCGAGTCCGTCCCCAATGGCTTCGTTCAGATGGTCTCCCCTATCCTGATCCTGTCCCTGGCCTGGACTCTGAACTCCATGACCGGCTCCCTGGGCTCCGATGATTTCGTCAACAGCGTGCTGTCCAACGCCGGTGGCCTGCAGAACTTCCTGCCCGCCATCATCTTCGTCATGGCCTGCGCCATCGCCTTCGCTACCGGTACTTCCTGGGGTACCATCGGTATCATGGCTCCCATCGTCGTTCAGGTCTTCGACTACACTGTCGATCCCACCCTGTGCGTCATCGGTCTGGCAGCTGCCTGCGCCGGCGGCGTGTGCGGCGACCACTGCTCCCCCATCTCCGACACCACCATCATGGCTTCTGCCGGTGCACACTGCTACCACCTGAACCACGTGTCCACCCAGCTGCCCTATGCTGTTACCGTTATCTGCGTGTCCTTCGTGGGCTTCATCATGGCTCCCTTCATCCGCAGCGCCGTTATCTGCCTGATCATTGAGATCGTGCTGATGATCGCTGTCCTGCTGGTGATCCGTGCCGTCACTTCCAAGAAGAACGCTGCTAAGATCGCTGAGATGGCTGCTGTGAAGTAAGCGTACATACAAGCAAAAAAAGAAAGCCCGCAAGGGCTTTCTTTTTTTGCTATGTTTGATTCTTAGAACATCTTGTCCACGTAGCGGTTGAGCTTGGCAGCATCAAAGCTGTCCTTAAAGGTGTTCTTGAAGCGCTGCACCGTCAGGGAATTGAACTGCAGCACCTTGCGGTACTTCACAAGACCCAACACGAAGCCCACTACAGCACAGATAGGGCCGTAGGGTGCGGCGCGCCAAGCGGCGATACCCAGTGCTGCCAGCACGATGATGGCGATCACCAGACCTGCGCCCTGCTTCTTAGGCAGGATGCGCTTCACTTCTTCTTCAGCGATGACCCCTTCTTCCACCATGGCCTGCGCGAACTGCTTCTGTACGCCGAAGGTGGAGATGGCGCTGAGGGTAATGGGTGCTGCGGCGAAGAAGGCGAACAGCGTCAGCACCACGTTCAGCAGTAAAATGCCGAAACCTTCCATAAAAGATCCTCCTCAATTTTTAATTGTTATTCGCATCATAGATAATGTTGACATCCTCGCGGCTTGTCAAAAACAAAAGATGTCCGTAAAGCAGAGAAAACTCCACAATATCGCCCACTTTGAGATCACGCTTACAATCGGTCACATCGAGAATGCAGTGGTCGGAACTGCCGCCCACCACGGTGATACCCTCATCACGGGGGATGAGGTTGTCCATATCGCCTACATCGGCGCGGCCCATGGCCAACAGCACCCGCTTGCGGACACCAATATCCACATAGGTGGGTTTGCGTCCGAAAGCGTCGATACACAGCTCGCCTTGGGGATGGCTGGGCTTTTCCCGAATCTCGATGACCTCGGCCTGCAAAGTAAAAGCATCGGTGCGCATATAGTCCATGTCCGTGACGCCCCAGCTGGTGGGGAGATTTACCAAGAACAGCTCGCCCATCCGCAGGTTGTTGATGCCCTTGGGCATGGTGCGGTTATGCACCAGCGTGAAGCTGGAAGTCGCACCGCCCGAGACCACCTCCAAGGGACGGCCGATCTCGGATTCAATGCGCTGGGCAATGGCGACCAAGTCGTTCATCTTCTCCACGGTGGGCCGCACCGAACCGTAGCAGCTCAGGTTTACACCAATACCCAGCAGATGCAGGTAGGGCATGGTGCGCTCTATCGCCACACAGGCGGCCACCATCTCGTCCTTATCCCAAAAGCCTTCCCGCAGGTCGCCCAAGTCTGCCATGACGATGACGCTGTGGCTCTTGTTCTGCTTGGCGCACTCCTGCTCCAACGCCTTGATAGTGGTAAGGTCGCTCTGGAGGGAAACCTCACACAGGGACACCACATCGGGTAGCTCCGACATGGCGGGGATGCGGATGAGCCAATAAGGGCCTTCGATTCCTGCGTCGCGGCAGCGCTTCACCTGCTCAAGACGGCTGGTGCCGAGGGAAGAGGTGCCGTATTGCCGCATAATGCGGGCAATGGGCGGCAGGGCGTGACAGCCCTTAATGACACCACAGACAGCAATGCCCATTTCACGGCAGCGGGCCATGGCGGCCTCTACATTCTGCTGAAAACGCTTTTCATGTACGATCAAACGGGGGAATTGACGTTCCATAAGTCGTCTCCCTTCAGATAAAATACACTGTTCTACAGTATACCACAGATTTCCGCTGAACGCCACATAAAAATTTTTGCAGAGTTTTGCCGCAAGCAGGGGATAGACTTGAAAAAGACACAAAGTTTTCGTATAATCAAAAAAGCATCTGGAAAGGAAGTTGCCCTATGAAAAAACTGCTGATCCTTACTCTTACGGCGGCGCTGCTGTTGAGCCTTGCCGCCTGTCATAAACACGAATCCGCCACCCCCGTCAGCTGCCTCAATGATGAGGTGTGCGTAGAGTGCGGCAAGATCATGACCGAGGCGCTGGGCCATGAAGCAGGCGCGGAGGCTACCTGTTCGGCACCTCAGACCTGCAATCGCTGCGGCGAGGTGCTGACCCCCCAGCTTGCCCACACCTCCGCAGGGGCTGCCACCTGTACCTCTCCCGAGGTTTGCAGTGTGTGTGATGCCCAGATGAACCCCGCCCTCAGCCATCAGATCAACAGTGACGGTGT
The DNA here is from genome assembly GCA_017408915.1 of Oscillospiraceae bacterium. Lineage (GTDB taxonomy): Bacteria > Bacillota > Clostridia > Oscillospirales > Oscillospiraceae > Vescimonas. Next base: position 2,792 of record JAFQTS010000078.1, read on the forward strand.
GTGCAGCGTGTGTGGGCAGCAGGTGGTGCCCGCAGGGGAGAAGTATATCCCCGCAGGGAAGGGGAGCTACACCTCCGATGACTTGAGCGGCATTGTCCCCGAGACGGTGAAGGGCGAGCACTATCACAACACCTTGGATGCCTACTATGCCAACGCCGTGCTGGTCTGCGGCGACTACGGCATTGAGTATTTTACTCCCGATTCTACGGGCTCTACCACCTACGCCCAGACCGTGAGCAAATTTGCCGCCAAGTATCCCAACATCAACACCACCAGCCTTCTCGTCCCCAAGTGCGCCGCCTTTGAATCCCCCGCAGGGTACGATGACCCCTACGAGGCAACCAAGAGCTTTATCCAAAGCACCTACGACATGATGGAGGGCGTCACCACTGCCGATTGCATGGGCGTGATGACGGAGCATGACGGGGAGTATATGTTCTACCGCACCGACCATCACTGGACGAGCCTCGGCGCTTACTACGCCTCCGTGGCCTTCTGTGAAGCAAACGGCATTACCCCCTACGCCCTCGACAGCTACGAGACCACCATTCAGACGGGAATTATCGGATCCCTCCACATGTACGGCGGACGCCCTGATGCGTTGAAAGCCAACCCCGACTACACCGTGGCCCACTATCCCCATCAGGGCTATTCCATGGTCTATTACCGCGATGGCGTAAGATACAGCGGCGAGGCCATTAATGGCAACTATGGCGACTATGCACTGGCCTTTATGTGCGGCGACCAGCCTCTGACGGTCATTACCACCGATTTGAAGAACGGCAAGACGCTGCTGGTATTCAAGGAGTCCTACGGCAACGCCTTTATCCCCTACATGATCGACTATTTTGAGCGCATCGTGGTGGTGGACATCCGCGAGACTGTCCCTTCTGTTGCTTCCCTTGTAGAGGAATACGATGTGACCGATGCCCTCATTATCAACAACTGCCAAGGCGCGGTGAGCTTGTGCAGCAACCTCGAATCCCGCGCCCTATCCTAAAGAAGGAGGAACAACGAATGAGTGAAAAGAAATTGAGTGAGAAGCTGCTCTACGCTCCCAAGCACGGCTATGACCGCTTAAGCGAGGCGGAGCGCAAGGAGATGAACGAGTATTGCGAGGACTATAAGCTGTTCCTCGACCGCGGCAAGACGGAGCGCCAGTGCGTGGAGTACTGCATTGAGCTTGCCGAGAAGCAGGGCTTTGTGGAGTATGTGCCCAACATGGCGCTGAAGGCTGGCGATAAGGTCTACTGCAACAACCGCGGCAAGGGCATCATGCTGGCTATCATCGGCAGCGAGTCCCTTGCCAAGGGTGCCAACATCGCCGCCGCCCATACCGATGCTCCCCGCCTTGACCTCAAGCCCCGTCCCCTCTATGAGGAGGCGGAGATGGCCTACTTTAAGACCCATCACTACGGCGGCATCCGCAAGTATCAGTGGGTGACGGTGCCCTTGGAGCTTCACGGTGTGGTGACGCTGGCAGACGGTTCTACTGTGGAACTCCATGTAGGCGATAAGCCCGCTGATCCTCAGTTCATTATCAATGACCTGCTGCCCCACTTGGGTCGTGAGCAGGCCAAGAAGCCCCTGGGTGAGGCCATCCCCAGCGAGAGCCTCAATATCCTCGTAGGCAGCGAGCCTGTCACCGACGAGGAGGAGAAGAGCCGCTTCAAGCTGGGCGTATTGCAGTATCTCTACGTCACCTACGGCATCGTGGAGGAGGACTTCATCTCCGCCGAGCTGGAGGCCGTCCCCGCTTACTGCGCCCGCGATGTGGGCTTTGACCGCAGCTTCATCTCCGCCTATGGTCACGATGACCGCGTCTGCGCCTATGCAGAGCTGGCA
>JAFQTS010000079.1 GCA_017408915.1 Oscillospiraceae bacterium
CCCGCCGCCAGCCGTGCTGCCGCCGCTGCCGATGCCAAGAGAGCCGAAGGTCTGCTGTCCGGCAATACCGTCCACGCCCAGTCCCTGTGCGCTCTGATACTGGCGCACCGCGTTTCGCGTCTCTGCGCCGTACACGCCGTCCGCCGCGATGTTGTAGCCTGCCTTCCGCAGCGCCTCCTGCAGCGCACGCACGTCGCTGCCGCTGCTGCCGTATGCAAGGTTTGCCATTCTCCTTCCCCTCCTTCTTTACTCGTTGCCGTTACCCGTGCGGAAGATCTTCACCGCTTCTTCCACGCGGGCGCACAGCATGTCCGCCGAGGTGCGCACCGCCGTCAGCTCCGTCTGCAGCTTAGCGTCCCCCGCCTTGTTAGGCGCGTTGACCAGCGCCGTCCACGTGGCGGGGCCCACAATCTTGTCCGGCGTCAGGCTGTACTCGATCTGAAACTTTTCCACAGCTGCCTCCGTGCCGGCGCCAAAGTCGCCGTCGATGCCCGCTTTGCCGCAGGGATAGCCCGTGGCCTCCAGCAGCTTCTGCAGCAGCATCACGTCCTTGCCCCGCGCGCCTCTTTTCAAAGTAGGATACATTTCCTTTTCCTCCTTCTTCTGTTCTGTCACCGTCACCGTAACCTCGCCGTTCATGGCGTTGGCAACGTCTTTGCGGAATCCGTCCATCGTGTAGCCCGTACCCAGCTGATCCCAGTAGTGCTCGGGGTCGCTGTGATCGCTGGCAAGGCCGTGGTCATCGTGTGCCTCGTTGTGGCTGTAGATGTCCTCCAGCGGGTTCAGGTTGAACCGCAGGCACAGGTACGCGAACAGCTCCACCGCGCTCATGTACGTCACCTTGGCGTGGGCCAGTGCCGCCGCATGGTTGATGATGTTAAAGCGGTCTGTCTGACCGATGTACTTGATGTAGCTGCTTTCGCAGAGCTCCACGCCGATGGCGTTGTTGTTCAGCCAGCTGCCGCCGGCGTGAGGTGCCCGCCAATCCCACGGCATCGTCTGATACACCACGCCGTTGTTGGCGTCAATGAAGGCGTGGACACAGGCGCGGGTGTAGGTGGGCTTGTTCCAGTTCTTCAGGAATACCGCCGCATTGGGCTGTCCCACCCCCACGCTGTGGAGCACCAGCTTCTCCACCGTGATCTTCTCCGCCCTCTGGTAGTAGATGTTCTCCGTGAGAAATGCTTCCTTGATGGTCAGCATTCTTCTCCCTCCTTACTCAGCGGGCTTGTCGTAGCCCAGTGCGCGGGTGCTGTCGCTGATGCCCTTGGTGGTAGGATCGGTGATGGCGTTGACCACAGAGATGACCACAGATACCACCACAACGGGGTTCTTGACGATCTCCAGCAGCAGCTTACCAAGAACCGCCCACGTGGTCATGTCCTCCCACGTCATACCAAAATAGGTCAGCGCAGGAACAACGATCGCCACGGCGATCTGTACCCAAAACACAGGATTCTTAAAGCGTACTTTCCAGTTGATCTTCATAGTCTTTTTCCTTTCCGGCTCTCATAGCCTGTCCTTATTCTTCGTGTCCGTGGTGTGCGGTGGGATATTCTCTGCCCTCCATGCGGTCAATGCGCAGGTGGGCCTGTTTCGCGCTGGCCTCCACCTTTGCCAGTCGCTCCGTGTGATCAGCGTTTACCTTCCGCTGCTCCTTCTGCTCATTCTTGATTTCGTCCGTGTTGGCTTTGATGTACCCGATCTCCGTCAGCATGATGCCGTCCTGCTTGCCGTCGCTCTTGTCGTCCTTTGTTTTGTTTCGCGAGAACGTCGCGTAGCTAATCCCAAAGCCAATCAACCCGCTGACCAAACCGATTACAAAATCAGCGATGTCCATAGTGCCTTTCCTCCCTCTTTTTAAGTTAAGAACGTAAATTTCATTTCAGAAATCAAAATTTTCATCCTCAGTTGTAAACCGGCCGTTAGCAAATAAACTTTTTCATGTTTTACACCTTACCCTTCTTTAATCTGTGACCAGCGAGAAGTAGTTGCCCACCAGCTCGTGAGGCAGGAAGTGCAGCACTACCGTACCGCCTGCAGCTTCACCAGTACGCTCACAGAGGTAAATACCACCGGACTCGGGGCCGGGGTCGAGGTAATACTTGCCGTACTCGAACTCCATGCCCCGCTCTGCGGGAATGGGGTCATCGACAGTGCCAGCGTGAGCCACATCTACCACAACCCACATATTAGGCGTCGCTTCGGGAGGCCAATCCTCCTGCGTTGTGTGGCTCAAGCGGCATTTGTAGAGGAGACCACTGGTCTTGCCCCGCACCCATGTCTGACGATGCTCTTTATCAGTGCCATCGTAGACTGGGATGCTGTTGCCGCTCCACTCGCCAAACAGTCCCTTGTGCTGCAGGGCAGTATTCTCGTCGATATTGCCCGCCTCCGCCTGTTCCACAAATACCTGCGCCGCAGTGAGGTGGTCGCCGGAGATGTCTACATCGTTTTCCTCCACCACCGTCACCACATCAAGTCCGCCCATCTCGATTTTACTTTCCAGCTGGTATGGCACGCCGCCGAAGGCTACGCCCTGCGCCTCTGCCTCAGAGCATAAGCCGTAGCATCCGTTGTCCTGCAGCTTAATGTAGTTAAGTGCGCCCGTGATCCCCACGGTAGCACCATCTTTAATAATCCTGTACATTGTCGCCTCCCATTGCTTTCTCGAATTCCTGCAGCAGCGATCGTCGTTGCTGCTCGTCCTGTACCAACGCGAGTGCCTCTTCTACGATTCGGCACAGCGCCTCGATCACTTCTATACTGCTCATTTTGTTTTCCTCACTTGACGAGCTTTGCCATGTGGCGCAGATCCTCCAGCCTCGCGCTGTAGAAACTGTGCGCCCATACCCAGTGTTCGGGGTGATCCTCGCGGCGATAGCCGTTTGCGATCTGATCGCCCCACAGTCTATCCCACCGCCCTTGATGCCCTGCACCTTTCCGCTGTGTAGCACGCAGGATCCCCTCTATCAGATGCCCCCGCTCTGCGCCGCAGCCGTCCGTGTTTTCCACAAAGTACCTGTGGCACATTTCCGAAGTGACGGCGCATAGTGCCACACCTTCGTAGACGAGAAAACCGCCCACAACCGGCAGCACCGTCCCGTAGGGGAGGTTTACCGCCCGCGTCATGCCCATAAACTTTGCCCGTTTTCGTGTGATATAGGTCATTGCCCCTTCGCGCTCCTTTCGCACTGCTTGTAGTAACCGTAAAGCCGTTGTACGCGCCCGTGGTCGTGATGCTTGGCGTAGTAGGCCGTGTGAGCCACCAGTGCGTCACGCGCCGCCTGCGCCTTTTCCTGCGCCCACAACAGCCGTATCTTGCGCCTGCCACGCTTGGCGCTGTCGCGGAAAGCGTGGCGTTTCACGCCGCCCGCCGCTGTCAAGCAAAACTGCACCTTGCAGAAGCGGAACGGCTTACCCATCGGCACGATCTGCACCTTGTTTTCATTGACGGTAATACCCAGCCTTCCAAACCGTTCCACGAGCTCGTCTTTCAGCTCACGCAGTTCACCGACATCATGACTTCCTACATAGTAATCGTCCATGTAGTGCCCTGCCATTTTGTAGCGTCGCTGGCATTTAAGCCAGTTATCCACCGCCGATGGCAGTGCGATCATCTCCTGCTGGCTCGGCTCCATTCCCAGCGGCATCCCCCTGCCCGACGATGTCTCCGGAGCCGCCACTACCACACGGTCTGCCAGTTCTCGCGCACTGGGAGAGAGGATAAGCTCTTGGTGCCGCTTCAGAATTTGATCTTTTGGCGCATTGGGAAAGAAGGTCTTTAGATCCAGCAGCAGAACTCCACCCTGTAGGCCGTGTCGGCGATAATGATTGCGTAGTTGCTCCGAGAGCCGTCTGTAGGCAAGGTGCAACCCTTTCCCCGTCTGCGATGCGCCGTTGTCGTAGATCATGGAGGGTTTGTAGCAAGGTTCTAAGATATCCTTACTCACCAGCTTTTGTACATGGCGGTCTTCTACATGAGGCGCATCGATGGGGCGTACCTTGCCCCGCTCGCACAGGGTGAAGTGCGACGGCTTATGCCGCTGCTTCCATGTGCCGTCCAGGATCTCCCGCCGCCGCGCCGCTGTGAGAGAAAAGAGGTGCCGCTCAAAGTTCTGTATGCTCTGCTTATACCGCACCCCTTTGCAGCACGCTTTTCCAAGCCGATACAGCCGTCGGTAGGTGCACCATTGTTCCGCAGCGCCCAGCTGCATTCCTCGTTGCTGCAGCTTCGCCTTGCGGGCAGCTTTCCTCCGCTGATACCGCGCCTCTCGGCGTTCGTCGTTTGTCATAGTAGTGGCCCTCCGTACAGTCTTGTTGTCGGGGCGGGGTTCTAACTGCGTAGACCAAGGACATGAAGCAGGGGTTGCCGCCGACTCCCCGCCATGCACGCAAGCGTCCGTCCGTAGCCATCAGAGGGCGATTTTGAACCCTTTGCGGGGCCGCAGGAAGCACATCTCCTCTCGCGTAAGGTCTTTCTTTCACCAGCGGTTACTTTTGCGACCCACCCGCCTTTTTGGCAGGCTCGTGAGATCCGGGGCGCAGCCAAGCGAATTGTTCGCATTGTTGTTGTTCGCCGTGCCGTCCGTATTCACAATGCAGAAGTTGTTGGAGTTCGACGCATTGACCGAGCGCAGCCACGCATTGACTGCCCACTCCGCACTGCTACACGGCACTGTTTCAGATGTGCACCTAAGAAAAGCCTCTCGGCTTATCTCCGTTTCTTGTCGCTGTTGATGACAGCCTTCAGCAGCTCATATTCCCGCGAGATCGCCTCGCCGGTACGCTGCGCCATAGCGTCCAGCTTTTCCGCAGCCTTCTTACCCGCCACAGTTTTCCCGCCTGCCGTCTGAAGCGCACCCTCGGGATTTCGGCTCAACAGCTCATAGATCACTTCCAGCCCATCGTCCAGCGCGTGGAGATTCGCCCACGCTTCCGCGAGATACGCTTCTCGTTTGGCTCTCTTTACCTCTGTGTTTGGGTATGTTTCTTGCGCTTTGATGCAGTTGATGCGCACTTGCCGCGCAAGATGGATGGTATCAGCCGCCAGCAGCCGCTGATACCGCGCCGATAGCTTCGTGCAGAAATCCAGCGTACCGTGAAAGATCTCGCCCGCTAATCTTACGAACTCGGCGCGACTTACGCTCCTGTCCTTCGCCAGTCTGCTCATAGCCTCACCTTCTTTCTTCTACCGTTCTGCTCGCTTCCGCTCGCAGATAGTCTCTCGATCTATGGCCCCTGCGGGGCCGATTAAGCCGCGAAAGCCGGGGCGCAGCCAAGCGAAATGCTCGCAAAGCTGTAGCTCGCCGTGCCGTCCGTATTCACAATGCAGAAGGAGTAGGAGTCCGACGCAAAGACCGAGCGCAGCCACGCACCGACTGCCGTTGTGCGGGCATCGTGGCGGTAGTGGATCTTGGCATTTCCGGCCTTATAGTACTGGTACTGCTGTTGGTTGTTCTGCTCGGCGCTGTTGGCATAACTGCGCGTGCCAAAAACCTCAAACTCTGCCAACAACCAAAAGTAGTCTGTTGTAGCGGTCACATAGCTTGCGGTATTACTGCCGCCGCCCGTATTGTCGCTGTACTTGGCAGTGGCCTTCAGCACCGAGCGCAGCTCTGCGCTGATGCAGGCCATAAGGCTGCCGCTCAACGGCGAGCTTGGGCCATTGTTGTTGCCCAACAGCGTCACGCGCATGTAGCTGTTCTTCCAGCCACCGCTATTGGTGGCAGAGCTATTCATGTGGAACATAGTGCCGCTGCCCGAGCTGTTGTAGCTGCTGTCGCAGAAGGCAATCTGCGTGCCGCTGATTTTGCCGAACTTGAAGTGGATGCGGTTCGCGCCCTCCTTGCCGCTGTTGTGGTCAAATCCGATAATGTACGCGCCCACCGTAAGACCGGACACATTGAGGATGCCCCATGTGCCGCTCAGCGTCTCGTTTTTGATGTCTCCCACGCTCCACCAATTGGCCGCCTGTCCCGCGTCGCTGATCTCTCCGATGACGCTCCAGCTGTTGTCGTTCAGCGTAGACGAGACATAGGTCACATTGATGGTCATCTCGTCCACGAACTCCCGCGTATAGGTTTGGCTGTAGCTGCCGAGGCTCGCCGTGATCGTCCACGTGCCTGCCTCCAACCCCTTAAAGACCCACACGCCATTATTCTCTGCGGCGGTCTTTACCTCGCCGTCCTTCGTTGCCGTTACGGTAGAACCCGCAGGGGCATTAACGGTAAGGGTGTTGCCCTTACCGCCGCCACTCCCGCCGCCAAGTCTCATAATATTTGCCATACTTAGTCACCTCGCTTAATCACACGGATGGGGATGTCGATGGTGGGCACATCGCCATAGGCTTTCAAGGTGATGTTGCCCGCAGCCTGCCCGCCGTCTTGGATGTTCGCCGCCTGCAGCGCCTCCAGCTGCTCTGCCGTGATATCCACCGCAGGCAAAATCTCTTGGTTGCTGGTGGTCGTTACGCCGTCCACCGTGAGGATGTATGCGCCGTTGCTCCATCCGTTAGCTGCAAGAGTAGCGGTGATGATGCTTGCCTTTTCCGCCGCCCCAATATCCGCAGGGCTCAGCGCATCGCTGCCGCCCGTCATGTGGCTTGCCTTATGGGCAGAGGGAGGCATGGTCGCAGGAAGCTGACCCGTGGGCACTTTGCCATCGTCGCCGAGGCTTGCCACGCCGCCTGCTGCGCCCTTCTGCGAGGCGGGAAGCATGGCGTCCCACTTCTGTCGCTCTGCCGCCGTAATGTGCTTGGTGGTGTCGCTGATGTGGTCGGGTACAGCCGCCAGTGCGTTATTCAAGCCCGTCTCCGTGCCCGTGTAGCCGCCGTCCACTGCTGCTTGGAACGCACTCTTTCCGTCTGCACCCGCGGGGCCGGTTGCGCCCTGCGGGCCTTCGGGGCCGATTTCGCCTTGGGGGCCAACAGGGCCTTGGATGCCCTGCGGGCCTTCGGGGCCCGTTGCACCCGTTTCACCCTTGGGGCCCTGCGGGCCAGTTTCACCGGTGTCGCCCTTGGGGCCTGTTGCGCCCGTGTCGCCCTTGGGGATAACGAAGTCAAATACAGCTGCGTTTTCCGTGCCGCTGTTGGTCACTTCCGCCGCGCTGCCCGCCGCGCCCGTGGTCACCTTGCCTACAGATACGGTAGCCGCCTCACCCTGTACGCCCTGCGGGCCTGTGTTTCCCTGTACGCCCTGTTCGCCTTTCGGGCCCGTTTCACCCTGCGGGCCCTGCGGGCCTGTCTCGCCCTGCAAACCCTGCACGCCCTGCGGGCCCACGGGGCCTGTGTCGCCTGTATCGCCTTTGGGGCCCTGCGGGCCTTGGGCACCGGTATCACCCTTGTCGCCCTTTGGGATCACAAAGTTCAGCTTTGCCGCGCTGGGCGTGCCGCTGTTGGTCACCTGTGCCGCGCTGCCTGCTTCACCCGTAGTCACCGTGCCGATTTCCACAGTACCTGCGGGGCCCTGTACGCCCTGTGCGCCCTGCGGGCCCTGCGGGCCTGTTGCGCCCTGCAGCTTGCCAACGCTGACCCAGTCGTTCTCGTTCTCCGACCACACGTAGCACTCGCCGTTTTCCTCCACCATGTACATCAGCGTGTTGCCGTTGGGGATGGCGTTACGCAGTGCCGCCAGCGTGGGGTACACATCCTCAACGTAGAGGCTGCGTCCGTCTTTACCGTCTGCGCCTGCCACGCCCTGCGGGCCCATCGGGCCCTGTGCGCCCACTGGGCCTGTTGCGCCTGTGGGGCCTGCGGGGCCCTGTTCACCTCTGTCACCCTTTGCACCCGTTGCGCCCGTGTCGCCCTTGTCGCCTTTCGGGCCTGCGGGGCCTGTCTCGCCTTGCGGGCCTTGTACGCCCTGCAAACCCTGCGGGCCTTGGATGCCCTGCGGGCCTTGCTGCCCTGCGGGGCCAGTCTCACCCTGCGGGCCTTGGTCGCCCGCAGCACCTTTTGCGCCTGCGGGGCCTTGGGGGCCTGTTGCGCCGGCAGGGCCGCGCAGTGCTTCCAGCTGTTCCGCCGTAAAGTCTGCGTAGGTGAAGGGCTCACCCTTTTCGCCTTTTTCACCCTTAGCACCTGTTGCGCCCGTTGCGCCTGCAGGGCCGGTTGCACCGGCAGGGCCTGCTTCGCCCTGCGGGCCTTGGATGCCCTGCGGGCCAGCCATGCCTTGAATACCCTGCGGGCCTCGCACGCCCTGCGTACCAGCAGGTCCCTGTACGCCCTGCGGGCCCTGCGGGCCGCGCACCGATACGCTGGGAGGCGTGATAGCCGTGTCCATGATAGTAAAGCTCATGACGCCCGTATCGGGGTCGATGCTGGGCACAACAGACGGGCCAACGGGGCCAATGGGGCCAACGGGGCCCGTCGCGCCTGTCTCGCCCTTTTCGCCGGTGTCACCCTTATCGCCCTTCATGCCCGTTACGATGGTGTTCACGCCGTCATCCGTCACAGTGCCGTTGGCAAACTTCATGCGGCTGCGCTGGGGCATAATGTTGTTGTTGGCATCGAGAATGAGGTGGCCCGAAGATCCGGTAGCCTCATAATTGTTGCCGTCCGTACTCACTTCCAGCACATTGTCCCCATTGAGGCGAATGTACTGGATGCTGTCATCGCCACGTTTGAGGATGACTTCCACGCCGCTCGATACCAGCTCATCCACCAAATCGTTGAACTTTTCCGCCACCGCCTCGCGGATCAAGCGGTCAAAGAGTTTCTTGGTTTCCTTCGGATCTCCCGTCACCACATCCGGCGCCGCCGATACACCTTTGGTCTCAATGTCGTTCTGCGTGATTTTGTAGTTGTCAAGACTCAATGTGATCGCCTCCTTATCGTTTGTATTTTCCGCCGTTCTCCCGCCACATTACCGCGAAGGCGTACAGGCCGAAGGGCTCGTTCATCTCTGCGTTCTGCAACCGGAAGCGGACTTTGTCCACTTTCTTGATCTTGATCTTGCTGTAGAGTGTGCGGGGCGTCCGGTCGTTGGAGAAGCTCAGCTTGGCAAAGTCGATGTACGACCAATCGAAGTATCGTGCTTTCGCCTCGGCGTCGTATACATCGTCCCACGCACCTCGGCGCTGGGCGAAGATCTTCACGCCCGTTTGGATCGCCGCCGCGAGGCGCACCGCCAATCCTGTGAAGGTCTTGGAGTTATAAAACGCCTGCCCGTCGAAGTCCGCCGTCTCCCAATAGGCATCGATGGCCGCCCCGTCGTCGTTGTAGCTGGCAGGGGACTCCGCGTCCTCATAAAAGGCCCGCAGCTGCCCTTCCGCCGTGGCGAAGTACAGCACGTTGTCCTCCACCCACAGTGCCGTCGCCGCGATGTCGGGGAAGTAGTAACACTCGTATTGATAGGAGCTGTAGGGACTGTTCTTTTCATACGCCTTCTGCTGCATGTCGAGGAGGTACAGTGTCCCATCCAGCGCCAGCACGTAGAAGTCGCGGAACACCGTCGCGTGTGCCTCCGTCAGTCCCTCGGCCTCCGTGATGGCGCTCTTGATGTAGTAGCTCCGCTCCTGCGAGTATTTCTCGCCTGTCAGCTCCTCCGCCGTAATGGCGTATACGCCCCGCTCCGTCAGGAACAGCGGTTCTTTGTCCGTCCGGGCAAAGCTGTCGGTAGACACCGCGTCCTGTCCAATGAGGGTGTTGCTGATCCGAAAGAGAGCCTCGCCGTCCTCGTCCAGCGATCCCGTCCGCACCACCACGTTGCGCCCGTCTGTAGATCCTTTCAAGAAGGCCGCCAGCGCGTTATTCAGCACCGCATAGCCCACGATCTCCGCCCCGTCGCGGCTCAGCTTCGTGTATCCTGTATCGGGGAAAAACGCGGGATCTTCAAAGCCGGAGTAGTAGTCCATGCCGGGCTTATCGGGGTTGCCCGTGAGGAACACTCTGTCCGGTGCGCCGCCCACGCCGAACACCGCCGCCAGCGTGCACCCGTTGATGGTCTCGGCGTAGCCTTCCCGCGTCTTTGCCGCCGTGATTTTCACATTATCCATGCCCGTCACGGGGCTCTGCCCCGGTGCCGTGGCAAAGGTCACTGTTCCTTCGGCGCGATCCACAGTGAAGTCTGTGCCTTCGGTCTTGGTGACCCATTCGCCGTCGCTGTTCAGCACCTCCGCCGTCACCTCGTCCTCGTCCAGCTCTTGTGCCGTCAGCTGATAGACCGTGTCCTCCGCCGTGCCGAGGAAGGTCTCTGTCCACTTCCTGCCCAGCAGGTTCAGCGCCTCATAAGTGGTGCCGCCTCCCGTGGGCTCACGGGAGATGATCACCGTGGGGACATAGGCGCTCTCGCTCACGCTTGCCAGCGTTTCCCCGTCATACACTTGGTAGTTTTCTCCATCCAAGAGATAGAGCTTCTCGTCGAAGATGAAGCTGCGGCTTCGTGCCGCCGCCATCTCTCCCAATGCCTCAAAGCCTTCGCCCCCGTCCCAGCGGTACAGCTGCTCACCTGCGTGTACCAGCGTTTCCTCGCCGAGACGGTGCACGGCCCATACCTTCGCTCCCTCCGGCGCCGTGCCGAGTGTGTGGTATCCCGTCCTTTTGCGTACCTTGCCCACCTGATCGCGGATCATGTTGGGCGCAGCAGGGGAGCGGGACTTATCCACATTGGAGGGGCTGTTGTTAAGATCCACGCCCCGGAAGTATTCCACCTTGGCGCTGTATTCCTTTGCCTGCGTCGGCACTGCAAACTGTGCCATGGTTTACCACCACCCCGTCGTATTCCGACGCATGGCCACCGCGTAGCCACCGCCGCCGCTCTCCGTCCATGCCGCGCGGATCTTCTGCAGCCCGTCTTCATACTCGTTCCGCAGCACCGTGGCAAGGGCGAGGTCATCGTCTTTATAGATCTCCGCCGCCATGTAGATGGGCACCAAGGAGGCGCACTCCTCGTGTACGTCCAGCACCGTCTCGTCCGCCGTGTCGCGGCTCACCGGCGTGGGATACGCCTTGTAGATCACCGTGTACACACCTGCCACGTCACCCGGCAGCACCAGCACGTCGTCGCCCACCACGCGGTAGTCCTCTGCGTCGCCGTAGATTCCGTTGCTGTCCAGCATCAGCTGATGCAGTGCGCGAAAATCGGGGAGGTATTCCTTCAGCCGTACCTGCACCGTGCCATCGGCAACACCCGGCCACCAGCCGATGGCGTCGCCCTCGTCTGCATCCACACCCACGGCGATCTTCGCCTCTTTCAGGAGCGGTCTGCCCACCAGCGACAGCTGCATCATGGCCTCGTTGGCCTTGCCGGGCATGGCGTTCAAATATTCCTCTGTGCTGTCATCCTGCAAAATGGTCACGCCCTCGTTGGCGTACATGGTCTGCAGGCAGATCAGCTTCGCTTCGCCCCATTTCATTGCTCTTTCCTCCTTTGGCAAAATAGAGCCCGCAGGCGCGGGCTCTATTTTTTTCGTATAACCTAACCGAATCGTTACAGCCTAACCTTTGCCCTTACAGAGCAGTGCCGCCGGCCACGCCGCCGGCCGCCGCGAAGCGCCAATCCACGAAACCACCGGTGAAGCGGGCATAGCCCTTCCACTTGTTGTTGTCGTTGTTGTCGTCGATCTCGGAGCTCAGCTCCAGCTTCACGCGATCCTGCCAAATGGCGCCGTCGTTCTCCTGAATGAACTTGCTGTCCAGCAGGATCCAAGGTGCGGTCGCCACGCCCAGCTGCTGCAGGGCCATGGTGAGATAGGGATCCACGATCACGTTCCAGCGGCCGAACTGGAAGTTGAATCCGTTGTCGCCGCTGTCGGGATCCTTGTCAGCGCCCACCACCGTAAAGACCTTGCGCTTCAGCGCGGCGTCGTTGGGGATGAGGATGGTGTCGGGCGCGATGGCCAGCAGCTCGCCGTTGTCGCCCTTGGTGTTCTGCATCATGGTCTCCACAGCGTCGAGATTGGCTGCGGTGAACTCACCTGCGAAGGCGTTGGACTGAGTGTTGCCCTTCACCTTGGCGACGTGATTGGTTGCGAACAGCTTCTTGCCGTCGGCAGAGGCGGTGGAGAACTTCTTGCCGCCAATCTGCACCTCGGTACCCAGCAGGCCGCCGGCGTACAGGCTGCGGCCGAACATCTCGCGGGTGCGGTAGTAGGAGGTCATCAGCTTGTTGGCGCGCTGCTTCATCTTGCCCAGCTGGGCGTCGTCCACCAGCTCACGGGTGATGGCGAAGCTCTGCTTCCACGTCTCGTTCACGAGGGTCTTCTGAAAGCTCTCCTCGAAGCCGGTCAGAGGATAGCTGCCGCCCTCACCCACGGGGACGAAGTTTTCCATAGCGGTCTCGCCGCCGTACTGCTCAGCCCAGTGACGGCTGTTCTCCATGCGGAACAGCTTGGGCAGCAGGCTCTCCTGCTCAAAAGCCTCGGCGCGCTTCATCACATAGCTGCGGATGGGCGCCTGATAATTGCCGTAGATGGAGTCCACCACACGGCTGGAAATCGAAATAACGATAGAACCGGTATTCATCTTGTCTTCACTCCTTTCTTGATCTTAGAAGCGCACGTGCACAACGCTGCCCACCGTCTGACCCTCGATGGCCACGATCTCGGCCACGCCGGAGGTGGTGGTAGCGGTCACCTGCATGCCGTCGGTGGCAATGGTCACCTTGGTGCCAGGAACCAGCGTCACGCCCTCGCCGGGTGCTGCGCTGAGGGTGGTGCCAAAGACCATGTACTTCTGCACGCGCACACAGGGCACGTTGCCGTCCTTGGCAGGGCCTGCGCACACCAGCGCAGGTGCGGTGGTGCCGCTGCACTTGGTCACGGCGCCGGATGCGATCTTCAGTGCCTCGCCCACGGCATACGCCTCGTTGGCCGTGGCGGGCATATACTCGATGGGAGGGGTAATACCCGTGTCCATCTGATAGAGCTTAAAAGCCATATTGTTTTCCTCTCTTTCTCCCGCCCTTCTTCGGCGGGTATCTCGTTACTTGCGAATGCATTTCAAATATGCCGCGTATTCTTTTGCGATCTCTGCGTCTGTCATGCCCGGCGTGACCTCACGGTAGCTCCGCGCCACGTCGGCGGGGACGATCACAGGTTCTGCGCCACTGGCTGCCGGCGCGGGGGAGAGGTGCTGTTTGCTTGCTCCCGCCGCAACGCCCTTTTGGTAGGCCGCCGCGGCGCGCCGTTTGTCAATGGCCTCACGGTTTGCGAGGTAGAAGGATTCCTCGAAGCTGTTGCCCTTCTGCAGCAGGTCGTTGAACTTGCCCACCGTGGGCATGGCGAGGATGTCGTCAAAGGACTGGATGGATGGGTCATAGAGTGCTGCGATGCTCTTGGCCGCCGCCTCCTTGGCTTCCTCCATTCTGCGGTTATATTCCGCCGCCTGCGCCTCATACCGCTGGGCCTGCTCTGCCCGCATCTGCTGCTTCATGGGGGCCACTTCCTGCTGCACCATCTGCTGGATGAGCGAGGGGTCGATGCCCGCCTTCTGCAGGGCGTTGTTGGTGCTCTGCTGGGCCTTCATGGCCTCATAGGCTTCATATTCCGCCTGTGTGGTGATGGGCTTTCCCGTAAAGGGGTTGATCTGCCCGCCCAGCAGCTTTGCGTAGGCGGCATCCACCGCCTGCTGCGTCTTGTTCTGCCACTCCTGCTGCTCCCGCGCTCTGCGCAGTGCCGCCTGTCTGTGGCGTTCCTCGGCGCTCTGTACCGGATTCTCCGTACCTGCACCCTCTTCTGCGGGGGCAGGCTCGGCAGGCTCTGCACCGCCTTCTGCGCCTTCTGCGCCTTCTGCTCCGCCTTCATCCATGGGTGTGCCCTCTGCGTTTTCCACAGGGGCAGCCTCTTCCGTGGTGGTCGTGGTAATAGGCTCTCCGCCGCCCGCCGGCTCTCCGGTGGTGGCGGTGGCGGTGTCCTCTTCATATTCGCCAAAAACGGCGACGTATTCCTCGTGAGTGGGATATTCCATAGTGATCGTTCCTTTCTTCGATTTTTACCCTGTTCGATGGGAGGTGTTTGTTTCCCGATTTTTCCCCTGTTCGGCTGGGTGTGGTTGTCTAAGAGCCCTTACTTGCTCTTCTTTGTGCGCAGATCCTCGCCGCGCTTGATCTGACTGCCCTTGTTGGTGTTGCCGCCACTGAAGGGAGCCTTCACGTTCTGCGTGCCGCCGGACTTGATCTTGCCGGCGTAGCCGCCGCCCTGCTTCTTCATAGCCTCATCCTCCTTTCCCGTGGTCGCTTACCGCATTTTTCCCCATTGCGGTGCTGGGCTCGGTTGTCATTTGGTGAGCCGTCGGCTCCACACAGCGGGGAAGCCGAAACTTCCCACGCCGTTGAGGAGGTCAATAGCGCCCGCAGCCCCATGGCAAAGGCTTGCGGCGCTCTGTGCGGCCGACGGCCGCTTAGCACGCTTGTGTGGTCTTCATCTCCGCCGCCGCAAAGGCGGTCTTTCTCCGCATCCGCTCGTCGAAGCGGGGGCAGCGCTTGTTGCCGCAGACGTATTCCCGCGTCACCGCGCCACCCTCTCCGCTCTTCGCACTGTAGAGGAACATCTCTAATCCGCAGGCAGGGCACTTCATACCAAGCCACCTCCCATGAGGGGCATGTCACCCATGCCGCCCGCCGCAGGAGCTGCAGGCGTCATCATGCCGCCCATCTGCGCCTGTGCCTGCTGCATCTGTGCCATTTCCTCCTGCTCCTTTTCAAGGCTCTTTACCATGTCGCCCGCCATGGGGTAGGCAAGGCGCTCCATCTGCCGCCAAAACCGCAGCTGCGTCTTGATCTCCTGCGGTTTGCCCATGGTGCCCTGCTGGAAATTCATCCGCGTCTCCTGCCACATGGCCTGTTTGTCCGATGCCAGCGGCGCCGCCGTGTCGCAGGTGAAGATGAAGTCGGTGTTGTACTTCCAGTTGCCCGCCTCGTCCTGATACAGGAACTCGTAGCGGTTGAACTGGCTGTACTCCGGCTTACCCTCGCCGTCATAGCCACGGAGGGGACGGGGCTCGTCTGCGTAGGCCAGCATGAACTTAAAGATGGCCTCAAAGAGGTCGGCGTACAGTGCCCGCTTCATGGCGTGCTTGCTCTCCAAGCGGCCTGCTGCCTGTGCCGCGCTGAACTCCTTGGCCTTGCCGGAGGTAGCGGTTGTGTCCCGTCTGCCTTGGAAGGAGTCGGTGATGCCGATGGCCTCGCGGCCCTCTTCGTAGATCTGCGTCCGCAGCACAAGGTCGTTGCCTACGTCCACCTGCGTGTTGTACACGCCGATCTTCTCTCCGTCCGCCACGCTCTCCAGCTCCACCACCAGCCCGTCCTGATCCGTGACGCTCCAGCGCATCCCCTTGGGGATCGTGATGAAGCTGCCGCCGCCCAGCACTTTGGTCATCAGCTTGGTGGACACTTTGTTCAGGGCGTTCTGCTGATCTGCCACCGCGTCCATGTCGCTGCTGCCGAGGAACGCGCCGTCTTTACTCACGTTGCGCCGCAGCAGGACAGGGAACATGTCGGGCTTGTAGTAGGGGATGCGGGTGGGCTCCATCACCACCTGCGGCTGCATGACGGGTAACGCCATACCCGCCGCCGGCGTGGTCTGCGGCATAAGGGGCGAGTTTTCCACAGAGAGCATCTCCACCATCACCTGCCCGTACTCGTCCCGCTTGGGGCTCATGACGGGGATGGTTCTGCCGTCCGAGAGAGGGATGTCCTCCGTCAGCTCCTCGTACTCCTGCACCTCTTCGTCGAAGTTTTTGTTCCCGCAGTATTCGCAGGGCGTCTTTCCCGCCCCGCGGCTCACGGCGCCGCACTTGGTGCACCGCTTCACTCTCCGCGCCTGATAGTCGTCGATGTCCTCCAAGAGGATCTCCGTGCCGTCCACCCAGCGGATGCGCCCGATCTTTCCCTCGTCGTCTCGGTGGAACACCGTCACCACCGTCAGGATCTCCCCCGTGGTGTCCGCCACCGCACCCATGGCGCGGACTTCGGGATCTGCCTCCACCTCGTCTCCCTTGGGCACGTCCACGCCGTAGCTGGCCTTGATCTGACGGCGTGTCATGGGCGTCACCACGGCGATGAAGTCCATCTCCTCGATCTCGTACACGCCCGCCTGCGGCACCATCTTTCTGCCGCCCAGCAGCGTCACGCTCAGATCGCCCATCCAGCCCTTGCCGCCGCGGGAGGCATCCCAGTCCAGCAAAATGCCGTGTCCGCCGAGAATGGGGCACACCCGCTCCGCCTTGTCGTTCAGGCGCACCATGGGCAGACGGTCGCACACATTGCGGATCATGTCCTCAATGATCTTGGCGAGGTGCTCGTCCCCCTTCCGTACCGCCGTCACCTTCGGCGCGGGGATGTTGCTGTCCACCTGCGTCTCCACCATCTCAAACCCGATGTTGCGCACGTGGGTGGCCTTCCGCGTGGTGGGTCTGCCCTCCACGTCGTAGATGGTGTTGTCGCCGTCATAGATCTTCTGCCAGCGCTCCATGGCCGACATCTCCTTCTTGTACTCTTCTCTTGCCTGCTCGTAGCGTTCCTTCCACTGCTGCAGGCGCTCCTTGTTCTTTTTCATCTTCCGACCTCCTAAAATTCACGGCCTCCGCCGCCATCTAACGTGTCCTCATAGGAGCCGCCGCCCTCGTCCTCATCTTCCATCTCCGGCAGCATCTCCAGCATCATGGCGAGGGCTTTCAGCGCACCCTTGGTATCGAACTGCCATTCCCCCGACTCGATCCACTCCCGCGTTGTGCTGTTCCATTCCATCACGGGCTTCTTCTGCATGCACCGCTCGTAGATCTCCCACACGCGGGAGGCGATGGAGTGGCGCGTCACGCCGAGATCTTCAAAGGCTTCTGCCATCAGTGCATCGCGGTAGCTTCTGATTTCCGTGCGCCGCATCAGCCGCGAGGCCGTCTGCGCTGCGCTCTTTTCGCTGTACCCCGCCGCAATGGCCGCGCGTGTGGCGTTCATGTCCACCATCCACTCCTGCACGAATTTGCGGTACTGGGGATTCAAGTCCCGTCCCAGCTCCGCCGCCGTCTTTTTCCCGTCCATTTCCTCCACCTCCTCGCTGTGGAAAACTTCCTCATGCTAAAAGTCTAAAACACTTCGACCTCCCGTTATTGTCAAAATGAGATACCCCCAAAGCCGCATGAATAAAGGCTTTGAGGGCATTTTGAATTTTCAGAATCTTTTTCGTGTGCAAAAAATTGGCAGGGGAGTGGAAGCCGCGTAAGCAGCACAATCCACTCCCCTTGGGTATAGGAGAAACCCATGACCGGAGGCTTCGGGCTCGTGCACCCTCTGCCTCGTATGTGACGGCGTTACCACGCCTTGTAAAAAGCTCTGCGGAATCGGTACAATTGCTCCTCGCTGACATAGTGTGCCAGTGCGATGGCGGTGATGGATTTTTTCGTGCACATCACGTCGAAGAGCGCAGCAGAGTAAGCCCCTGCGCATCGTAGGCACAGGCGCTGGATCTTCCGTTGTACTCTCGGCGGTTGGCTCTCGTAGGTCAAGCAGGTATAGCGGATCAGACCCTGCTTCTCCTCGCTCAGAGGCACGCCGCTGAGCTTCTTAAAGCCCATCGTCGTCTCCTTCCTCACCCAGTTTCGACAGCGTCATTTCCTTGTGTCCGCCCACCTGACGGGCGGGATTCTTCTTGCGGGGCACATAACGCACGATGTTCTGCCCCTTCTCAGGGTCATACTTGGTACCGGGCAGCTCCGTGGCACCTGTGGGCAGCCGCAGCTGCGCGCCACTATGTACGATCTCGCGGCGCACCACAGGCTTTTCCATGTTGCGGCTGACGGAATACTTCTTCTCGTCGGGCACGTTGCGGCTTTGGCTGATGATGTACTTTGCCAAGGGATAGTAATCGTCCTGATGCCGCAGGAACTGTACGTCCACGCTGCCCTTGCCCCAAATCTTTTCCACATCCTCGTCAAACAGGCGCAGCACACCGTCAGCGAAGGAGAATCCCTCGCCGTTCATGATCACGTGGACATGAGGGCGTACCAGCTCACCTGTCTCGCCGTCGATCTCGCTGGGTGCGATCACCCACTTTGTCACCACGCCCTGCTTTTTTCTGCGGTACACGACGCGGTCAACAAACTTCTTCGCCTCTGCCTTGGCATCTTCAAAGGTACCGCCGCAAGCAGTAAGGGCTTCGTCGGAGAAGGTGAGGGTCAGCCACACGTCATTGGCCTTCATGTTGCAGTTGAGGGTGCGGGTCAGCTGGAGAACTGCATACTCGCGGTTTCCCTCGATCTTGCGCTCCGAGCTGTTGCCGCGGATCCGTCCGCCCCGCTTGCTGGGTCTGCGCATAAGGCGGCTTTTTCTCCGTTCCTTCACCTTGCCGGAGATAATGGTCGTGACCATGTACAATCCCTCCTCCTTCTTCATGATGCTGTCCTCCCCGTGCTTATATTACAATCAAAGACACGCACACGCCTTCGCGCGAGCAGCCTTAACATCCCTTCACATCTCACCGATCAGAGCCAAGAGATCCTCTTCGGCATCGATGGTGCGGCGTCTTTTCCGCCTCACATCGAGCCCCTCTTGTCTCTTCCCTCTAAACTTAGACGCTTAAGAACTCCGCAGATACGCGCGTGCGCGCGTATCAAATATAAGAGCCACTATTTCGTTCCGCCGGCAGCCTCTTCCTATATAGAATAAGAAGAGGCCGTCGGCGCAGCGTCGGAAAACTTTTCCGAAAAAGCTACATTCTTCTTGACAAATACGCTCATTGAGCGTATAATGTAACCATAGATAACAAACCATAAACTTTTTGGAGGTAACATTATGACAGTCAAGGAGCTTAACAAAATGCGCAGCGAAATGTACCAAGTTGCCATGCAGTACGAAGATTTTGCTGAAGCAATTAACAACGAAGGACGCGCGATTGTCTACGAAATCGCACTGGGCGATAAGCACGCTGTAGTCGTTCTGACCAGAGAATCGCAGATGAATTATGCGTTTATTGAGTCTCTTGGGTTTGACCAAAATGCGAGAGTAGAACGGCTGTTTACCGCCACACGCGCCACGAAGACGATCTATTTTTGAGGAGGCATAACGATGACCATTAAAGACATTTGCGAAAACTTCAATATCACTCAGACAGAGCTTTCCAAGCGCTTTAACATCCCCCTGCGGACGGTACAGGGCTGGTATCTCGACGAGCGCAAGCCTCCGGAATATGTGGCACTGATGATTGCCGAGGCTCTCTCCCGTGACAGCGGTGCATCTGTGTATAAATACGTTTGCAACTGCTGTGGGCACAAGTTCGAGAGCGACTTGCCTGATCTCAACGTGTACGGCTTCCACAACGAGATTTTTTGTCCCCACTGCGGCGCCTTGGATGTGTACTCCGACAGCAAGGATGGTGCTGCTAAATCCGTGGCAAACTTGAACCGCTACGAGGCAGAAATTCTTGACTTCGACAGCTAACTTCATATCCCTAACGGGCGGCGTAAGCCGCCCGTCTTTTTATTTCCACCTCTCACGCAGCATGGCCCGCGTGGCCTCGTCCGCCGCGTTGTAGTCCTCCCACATGTCCTTCGTCCAGCTGCGCTTGCCCTCGGTCTTCTCCACCTCGTAGCGCTGCTGATCGCGTATGGCGTAGGTAATGGCCGCCGCCAGCACAAGGTCGTCGTGGGCGTTCTCCGCCGCCGCAGCTCTGCCGTTCTCGTCCTTCACAAAGGTCTGCATTTCCCCCACAAGGGCAAAAGACCGGATGCACTCCGGCGCCTCCGCCACCACCGTGTGCAGGGCCTGCAGAGCAAGGGGCCGCGTCTTTGAAGTGGTGTTCCATCCAAATGCCTTCACCAGCTTGCCCGTGAAAGTGTCCACCCGCTCTCGTTGGTAGAGCTTGGGATAGTGCCACTCCTCCAGCTTCTTCTCAGGGTAGGTGGAGAAGTTTACCTCCACGCCGATCAGGGCATTGTTGTAGTAGTAGCCGAGACAATAGATCTGTCGTGCGTACTCCAGCTCACTCTTCTCCATCTTCAGCTCCGCCACCTGCTCTCCCGTGCGGTTGTCCATCACGTAGGCGGTAAAGCTGTCGCTGCCCTCGCCCGCCGTGTCGCCGCCGATCACGTAGGGCACGCCCTTCTCCGGTTCGCGGAAGATGGTGACGATCCCGTTCTTTTCCTCTTCCAGCTTCCAGTTGTAGGGGGCGCCGCCCTCCTCCGCGGGGTCGTAGGTAAACCGTCCCCGCCACGGCTTCTGTCCCCGCAGCCGCTTCAGCAGTGCCGCCACCGCGTCCTGCGGGAAGAAGGGTCTGCCCGACAGCAGGAAGGCTTCCTCCGGCGTGTTGGGGTACTCTTGCCGGAAGGTGGCCTCGTCGCCGCCGCAGTTGGCGGCAATGCACCATCTGCGCCAGCTCAGCTGCTCCTCGTCCAAGCCGTAGAGTTCCTGCAGCTTCCGCTCCTCCTCTGTCCACTCTGTCCCCGGCGCCACCGGTTTTCGGTAGTGCTCTTCCAAATACCACGGCAGGAACACCGGCCGCCAGCCGTTTGTCCCCGCCACCGCGCCGTCCCACAGCTCCTTGAAGTATTCAAAGCCGTTTGCCGTGGTCTCGATCACCACCATTGTGAAGGGGTCATCGGGCACTGCCTGCATAATACCCAGCAGCAGCTCCTTCTTGTTGTTGCCCCAAAAGGCAAACTCGGAAAGGTGCACGTTGTTGAAGGTGTCGCCTCGTCCAACGGCCTTGCCGCCTGCCGTAGCGCAGCGGATAGAGGAGCGGAGACCGGGTCTTCGCTTCTTCTTTTTCTTATCTCTCGTGGGGTTTTCAAACACCAGCTCTCGTGCGTTGGATGCCTTCAGCATGGGCTGCAGCCACGGGGGAAGGCAGTCGTAGAAGAGCTTGTTCATCTTAAAGAGGTTGTCCGTAGAGTCCGACTGGTGTGCCACGATCAAGGTTTTCACGCCCTTGCGTGTGGCGCTGTCTTGGAACATCAGCGCCTCAGTCATGGTGGAGATGCCCTCCTGTCTGCCCTTCAGGATGAGGAGGCGCACAGGCCGCCCCGCCGCTGCTTCCTCCTTGATGATGCCGTAGAGGTTCATCTGCGCCGGATTTGGCTCCAGCTTCACCAAGCGGCTCTTTTTATCTCGTATGTAGAGATAGGTGCGGATGTACTCCAGCGGATTTCTGATGTTCACTTTTTCCACCCGCACTCACCTCCTCACGCCGTCGCCCTCTCGGCTCCGGTCTTCCGTTGTTTTCT
Organism: Oscillospiraceae bacterium; assembly: GCA_017408915.1. GTDB lineage: Bacteria > Bacillota > Clostridia > Oscillospirales > Oscillospiraceae > Vescimonas. The sequence continues at coordinate 21,146 of JAFQTS010000079.1, forward strand.
CTCCTTGGGTCTGCCTTCTTTGTCCCGCGGCGAGCCCCGCTTTACCCAGTCCTTCCATCCATCGAAGAAGTCCTTGTACAGCACCTCCGGCGGCAGCTTCATGGGATTTTCCTCGCACGCCTCACGCTCGTTGCGGAAGCCGTGCACCTGTACGATCCGCTGCCCCATGATCTCAATGGTCACCAGCGGCCTGTCGGGCTTATCTGCCCGCCGCAGGAACAGGATGGTGGTCTTTCCGTTAAGGTGCCGCTCGGCATAGCCGCCCACGCAGTGCTTCAGGATCGCTCCCTCGCGCTTGATCTCCGCCACGCCCTTGGCCACACGGATGAAGTAGCCGTCCTTTTCGTAGTTGTACTGCTTCTCCAGCTTGGGCAGCAGTCCCTCCCGGAAAGGCTTTTCCTTCTCCGCGTTCTGCATGGCAGCGTAGGCGCCCGTGGCGGTGTCGTGCTTTTCGTGGAGATTCTTCGGCATGCGGATCAGCGGATTTTCCATGTCGTAGCCAATGGCCTCCGCCGCCTTTAAGTAGTCGATCAGCATCTGCACCGTGGTGCTGAGCCTGCCTTCTCCGCTCTCCCGCCGCAGATAGGCGAGGAGCTTTCCCGCGCTGATGCCCCACGCTTTCAGCTTTCCCTGCAGCCACCCCAGCCACTCGCCGTGAGGAAGCTGCGCCTTCGCCTCATTCAGTCTCTTTCCGATCTCCAAGATCGCGGCGCCTGCCTGCGCCTTGTAGAAAAGGATCTCCTCTGTAATGGCCTCAATAGGCCGATAGTTTGCCATCTCGTTCATGGTCTTGACCTCCTAAAATTTGTTGTAGGGGTCGATGCCTACGCCCAACGGAAGTCCCCTTAGGGGACATCGACCCACTGGCGGCACCGCCGCCCTCGGCTCCCTCTGACGAGGGCAAGACTCTCCCCAGTGGGGAGAGGTGGCACGGCGCAAGCCGTGACGGAGAGAGGGGAGGGCGCTGTCAGCGAAGCTGACTGAGGGAGAGATACCTTCACGCCATCAGCTCTCCCATCTTCCGCAGCACGCTGTCGGCGTACCACCCCTCGTCATCGCCGCTGTAGCGGCACAGGGCGGCGCGGACGCTGCCTTCATTCTTGATGTGCTGCCCCAGCATGCAGCAGCCCACCCGCAGGCGGTTCTCCTCCGTGTCGAGGTTATCGATGCCGCACAGCGCCATGTACTCCGGCGCGTACTTGTCGCACACCGCCATCATCCCGTAGTAGGTGCGGACTTCTCCGTCCGCCATTTCCACAGGGGTCACAAGGTTTCGATATTGGGTCTCCCGCCAGCACACTGCCACCGCCAGCTCGTAGGGCACGCCCCACTCCATAGCGGCGCTGTACAGCGTCTCCTGCAAGTATTTGTCCAGCGGGATCTCCTGTCGGTAGAAAAAGGGGTTGGGGTGATCCGTCCTTACGGCGATCTCCGCCTTCAGCTCCTCGATGGACACCGCAGGCGGATTCACAGGGAAGTGGATCTCTTCCACCGCCGCCTCTTTCTGCCCTTGCCGTTCCACCGCCCATACCAGCGTCACAGCCCATGCCAGCACCGCCGCAATGAGGATCACCCACGTGGCGATCCACTGCCGCCTGCGCCTGCGCTCAAGTCGCGTCATCATTTGCCTCCTCTCAAATCAGCTCCATCACCACGTCATACTCATCCAGCATAGCCTGAATGTCCGCCCACGAAATGTATCCGCGGTTGATGCTGTCCGTGATGTAGTCCACGTCTTTCCCAAGGGATACGGCCTCCTCACGATCCATACCCCGCTTCTCGATCAAAGCGTACAGCAGCAGCCGCACGCCTCTCCCAAGCCCCAAGTCCACGCCCTCATGATAGGCTTTGTCCCTGTCCGCTTTGGAACACGGGATCTTCTTCGGACTTGGCTTTTTGCTGCTTTTCTTACCCTTGCTCATTCTTTTTCTCCTTCTTCGATACCACTTCCTTTGTGGTAAACCGCTCCTTGCAGTTATTGCACGCATACCGCCGCCAGCGGCAGGACGGGAATTGTCGGGTATCATACACCTTGGTGTTATAGCTCCCGCAGTATGGACAGATCATGTCACAGCCCCCACAGCTGATATTTGAAGGAGTAAACCAGCATGATGACCACCGCAGCCACGCCCATCCACACAAACACCTTCATTTCCTTTGCCATTTTCTTTTTCATTTTTCCTCCTCTCGATGACCGACCACAAATGCGCCCTGAACCGGCGTCACAAATCTCCCGTTCCCAAACGAAGCGAGCTCACCGTCTGTAAGGCAAACGCAGTTGCTTTCTACCTCACCATTGACTTTCATGTGGTAGACGCCCTCAAAGCTGAACACATCTCCCGCCCGCAGCGCACCAAACATCATTGACTTATCTCCGTGAATTACCATCTTCCCTCACTCCTCCTTCTTCGCCATTTTCCTCACGGCTTCTTCCGCCTCTTCCTTCGTGCCAAAGACATTTACGCCCCATTCACCGCGGCACACGTTCTTAACGCAGATGCAAAGGCGCATGTCCTCTCCGAAATACATCTGATAGACCTCCCCCTGCTTCACGACATTGCCCAAGTTACATCTCTTGATGCCCCATGCGGTGTCGCCCAATTTGCACGGCAGCACCGTCACGCCATTGGCGTCGAGGTGGTCGGCAATTTGGGAAATAAGGCAATCATTCGCATAGCACTTTCCGCAATCGTGCGGCAGCCATTCGTCACAGCTTTCCGACCAAGTGTCGCACACCTTTTGAGCAATCAGCTCCACCAGCTTTTCACGAATGTTGTCCATCATTTGCCCTCCTGTTCCATGCCTCGATAGCTTCTTCTTCGCTTGGGAACGCCTTTGTCACTCTGCCGATACATGAGCTGTCCATACACCTCGGAACCCATTCAGCATTTGAATACTCGTAGCGCTTATGGCCATCGGGATACTCTATTGTCCTTTCGAGTTTCCCGTTTTTTGGTATCGACTTCTTGCTATCGGCAAAAAAGCGGCAAGAAGAACGGCGTCTATGTGTTTCAGATTCGCCCTCACAAAACGGGCAAGGTTTTAACTCAGCCAACGTTTTCTCCTTTCACGTTCCGCACAGCTTTGAGCAGTTCCTCTACACACTCTTCGCAAAGGTCAACATCGTGTCTTACTTTTCCGTACCGAAGGGTACAAATACCGGCAACCTCGCCAAATACATCATTGTCAGCACAAAGAACCACTTTCCCACAGGTGTCACACACATACGCTCTCATCGTCTACCTCCTTAAAGCAATCCTCGCCGTAAACAAGGATGCAGTTCATCCGCACCATAGAGCGTGGAATGTTTGCGTCACTGCAACGCTTTCTGCACTTATCACGATCCCCACACTCCACACACGGCTTAATGTTGGTCAAGTCCATTGGTTACCTCCAAATCCATCTTTGCGCCGCAGTTGGGGCAGTATCTTACATTGCAGTTGTTGATAATTTCCCATTCCCAACAACAATGACACTGTGAACAGTAAGCCCACTCTTCATTATCGGGAAGTCGCTCCCACCGTCCGTGCTTCACAACCTCTACATCAGCGGCAGGAGCGCGTCCAACGGGGCAAAGGCTTTTGTCAACGCACACCTTTTGGTTTTTGCAATCACTGCACACAGCCTCTCGCTCGATATACTCATCCACCTCACTCCTCCTTCAGCACAATCGCAATGGTCACAGATTTTCCGTCGGGCGCGTACTGCCGCATCAAGCGGAAAGAGTTGACCATCCGCCCCACAAGCTCACCCTTGTACTGCTCCATTTCCTCTTCGAAGCGCTTCTTCTGTACCTCGATCTCCTTGTCGGCCTGCGCTTTGATGGCCCGCGCGACCATCTCCTGCACCGACTCCATGAATTTATCTTCCATGGTTACCCCTCCTGTTTCGGCGGCGTGGGCAAATGCGCCCAATGGGTCGGCTTGCAGGGGAGACCCATGCACAGCCAACATTTGGCAGGCTCACCATAATTTCCGATGTCCACGCCAAACTCAGGCACATACACGAGGTAGTTGATCATTTCCCCGTTGTCTCTTCGCCACTCCTTGGGCGGCTCACTCACAGTGATCCACTCCTGCACCGTCACGCCATTGGCAATAAGACAGGATGCCATATCATCAAGACTAAGAACATCCTTTCCCTCGGACGTACTCGTCACCGCGTCCCCAATCGCTTTGCCAAGCAGCTCCACCAGCTTTTTACGAATGTCGATCATATGCTTCCTCCTCTGCTTTTATCTTCTCGATCAATTTATCCATCACAATCGGATGCCCTAAGATCCACCCGTTCGAGTGGATCACATAGATCTTCCTGCTGGGCACATACTTCATGCCGTAGCGCTTCAACCATTTCTTGTTGATGCGCCGCTTCTTGTGCCGCCGCGCCTGTACCTGCTCCACGCAGTTCTTGTCGGAGATAGCCTTATATCCGTGCCATATCAGGAAGTTGCACAGCGCATTCGCGGTGTGGCCTTCCTCGTAGATTTGCATCACAGACCCTCCTTGATCTCCCGCAGCTTGTCGGCATATCCGCTGAGATCGCGGGAGTTGTCGGCGTCCCTCCTCTCCCCGTAGGAGCAGAAGTCGTCACCTCTCATTACTGCATCATGGTAGCTTACACTGTGGCGAGTACAGCCGACACAGTCGGCCGAATACAGTTGCTTTTCGTATTTGTTTAATTCTCTGCTGTGCAAGCACTCCTTGCACCGCACAACTTCCACAGCATCAACGGTGGGTGCATCTTTAATAGCGCAAGACATTACAACTGCGTTAAATCCGCCTACCAAAGGCTCTCCGTTATCCAGCATTCCATGAAATATCCGCACCCTTGTATATTTCAGCGCATTCGCATCAATCAGCCGCCGCTCTCCTGCAGGAGCTACCTCTTTCTCCTCTCTGCGCATCACCTGCTCCGAGCCAATGCGGCACGACGCCACGCCGCCCAGCAAGCACCCCTTGTCGGGATCATTCATGCTGCAAATTCTGTTGCAGCGATTCACTTCTCTGTCGGCCATGCACTCATACCCTCCTTGACTTCCACCCGCCATCCACAGGCGCAGCTTCTTTTGAAGTAGCCTCTTTTGGTGTCGATCTCGATCTCGCCGTTCTCTTCTCCGACGTTCTCTTCTCCGCACACAGGGCAAGAGGCGTACATCTTCATCATTTGGATCACTTCCTTGAGTTTCATCACTCCACCTCCTCAATGAGCCCCAGCGCCTCCAGCTCCGTCATGGGGACGATGATGGTGTCCACCCAGTCGCCCATGCGGTAGATGCTCAGCTGCCCGCCCTGACGGAAAAGGGACTGGTTGCGCATCAGCGCCAGCGTGGCGTTGCCGCCCCGCCACCGGAGGGCGAGGCCCACGCCGCCGCCCCACGGCAGGATCTCCACATCCTGCATCTTGGGCATCTTCGTGTGGCGGCTCACAAGGTTGTAGAATCCACGCTTGCTGCCCGTCGTTCCCTTCAAAAACTTCATTGCCATGTCGTTGACCTCCTAAATTTTCGCCCGCTCCTCGCGGTAAAATCTCCTTATCTCTCTTGCCGCCGCTGCCTTGGCCGTCCTTGCCGCCTCCTCGCGGTAGGTGCGCTCACTCTCAAGGCACAGCGTGCACAGCACGCCCTCTCGGTTGAAGATCCGCCCGCACTTGGGGCAGACGTTGCGGACGTAGGTGCTGCGCCCGATCTCCTCGCACTTGCTGGCCACCAGCCGCCACGGGATACGGAAGGCTTTTGCCGCCTCCACCGTGGCCTGCTCCCAGTTGTCCGCCGCCACGTAGCACTCGCCAAAGCCCTCGGCGCGGATGTGCCACAGCGTGCCCGTTCCTTTCTTCGTCGCCATCAGCCTCACCTCCTAAATTGCGCCGGTGCCCGGCAGGTGGCCCAGTGGGGCACAAAGCCCACCTCTGCACCCTCGCCCGATTCCACCGCCTTTCCGCGGAATACCTCGCCCTCATCGGTGAGGAACACTTCCGTTCCGTCTTCCGCCGCCAGTACGAATACCGGTTCGGGGTCGATGGGCATGTTCTTGCCCGCAGGGGTCTTGATCCACTCGATCTCCGCCCCGCAGCCTTTGCATCTGCTCATCCCCGCCTCCTTTGGTTAATGGCCACGAGGACGTGCTTCTTCCCGGCGGCCTTCGCCCTCCGCGCTTGGGTCTTTCCGCGGCCATCTCGGTCATACCGCTCCATAATGGCCTCCGCCGAGTTCTGATACGCCCTGTATTCCGCGTCCGCCTTCTCGTAGGCTTCCCCGTACTTCTTGCACCGCCACGTGCCGTCCTCGTTCTTCCCGTGGCAGCCGATATACCGCTCCTCGCACTTGAGGCAGGGGTTGGGTTTCAGTTCTCTCATCTTCTGCGCCCCTTCCGCGGCCTCTCCAGCCTGTCGATCACCTTCATGAGCTCCACGCTCACCGCCAGCGCCCCGATGATCACCATCAATGCCGTAAACCAGTGCATACCATAACCTCCTTCGTTGTTGTGCCGCCCCTTGGCCTGTTGTAGGGGTCGATGCCCACATCGACCCGCGGGCGGCACCGCCGCCCCTTGGCTCCCTCTGACGAAGGAGCTGTCAGCCGCAAGGCTGACTGAGGGAGAGAAATTTAATACCGCAGCGCGCTCCGCAGCTCCTCGATGGGGATGTGTAGCGCCCTTCCCAGTGCCAGCAGCTCCCCCAGCGTGAAGTCCTCCGGCTTCTTCTTCCGGCGGCTCATGGTCGCCGGATCCATCTCCACCTTGCGGGCCACCGCCGATGCGCTGGTCTCCTGCAGCGCCATCGCGCCCCACAGCAGCGTCACCATGGCCTCGCCCTTCTTCTCGATCAACGGTTTTACCCTCGGCACCGCCGCCCCTCCTCTCTTGCTTTTCCCCTCCTGCGGTGGTATCATTGCCCCATTGGAGGTGAATTTGTTATGAATTCTTGTGTTGTCTCCGCTTCTGAGTTGTTCCAGCGTGCCAAGGAAATGCTCAACGACGGAAACACCTATGTGGAAATCGACTTTATTGAGCCGGATGGCGAAATCCCCGCCATGCTCGGCTTCTCCGCTTGGAAAAATGGTGGTATGGAGGTCGGCTACGACCCCATCGAAAGCGTTTGACCTTAATCCTCGATCTTTACCTTATAGGCCATCTTAGAGCGCCCGTCGTGCAGTCGGCGGGCGTTCTGCTTATACAGCAGCCCCTTGATCTCCTTGTAAAGCTCCCGCGCCTCCTGCGCTGTCTCTCCGGTACATTCAATGTGTACGCTCACAAAGCCCGGGCTTCGGTATTCGGTTTGCTTGAAATCTTTCATAGTTCCTCCTCATCGACTTCGGCGCTGAGTGATAAGCCCCCGCCGCATCCCGTGATTGCTCCGCCTCTTCCGGCGGGGCTTTCTTTTTTGGATCATGATCTTCTTGATGGTTACGCGCCCGTCCCTGTGCCTGTGGACTTCTGTCCTCACACCGCCCAAGCCCGCCGCGATTATCATCTTTGCACACTCAATCCCCGTAATCGGAGAATTGAGCTTTACTAAATCTGCATCCGTGCAATTTTCGAGAAACTCTTTCAGCTCTTCCTTTGCGGTCATACCGCCGCCCCTCCTCTCTAAAAGGTTTAGTTAAACTAAACTAATACCGCAAAAAAATAGCTCGGAATCTCACCGTATCTGATGCCAAGGAAGTTGCAAATGCTGCACATCTCATCCTGCGTAAACTGGCTTCCGCCGTTTAACTTGATGCTGTACGTGCTGGGGGTAATATTTGCCGCCTCGGCCACCATTCTATCGGTCTTTCCAAGCTGTACCGTTCTCGCTTTCAGCTGCGAGTAGTCATATTTTCTCTTCTGATCGCTCTTGGTCTTCATCACTTTTTCCTCCCCTCGTGGTTTAGATTAACTAAACCATAGCACAACATCTTGTGATAGTCAATAGGGAAATTTCTATTTTTATAAACTTTTTTTCGATTTCCCTCAATTTCGTATTGATTTATCTAAACCGTGGGTATATAGTAAAGGTATCTCATCCAAAAAAGAGGTGATTTTTGTGGCTAACAAAGTAAGCTGCGCCAGCAGAATCAGCGCCGGACTTTCTGTCAGAAACATGACCCAAGCTGATCTCTGCCGCAAGACAGGTATTCCAAAAAGTGCTATGAGCCAGTACGTGAACGGTGGCCTTGTCCCGCGGCAGGATCGCACATTTTTGATTGCCGCCGCTCTCGATGTCAACGAGGCGTGGCTCATGGGCTTTGATGTCCCCATGGAACGCTCCGAGGCAAAACAAGCGTTGCTTAAATACATTGACTCTCTCAGCGATGATCAGGCCTCCTTTTGCCTCCGCGTCCTTAAGGCTGCCTTGGAAGAAAAGAAATAAGAGGGGAGGCGGATTTTATGAAAGAGAAACTTGGCAACATTTTGTTGTTCGTCCTGTTTTTCACCGGACTTCTTGGTGGAGGATTTAGTGTTTACCGTTTTCTCGATTTTATCCACTGCCCTGAAATTATCTCTGATGTTGTCGGTCTTGCCTATGTTTGTGCTTACGGCCTCATTTTTGGCAAAACATCTCTCGGCGGAAAAACTGCCGAGGAACGAGCATACGATGAAGGTTTTGCAGACGGTCAGGTAGAGCAAGAGGAGCGCAATCTTTTGAGTGTTGCCGGTGCTTCCCAATCTCAGTATAAGCGTGGCTATGACGAAGGGTTTGCCGCAGGCACCAAGGATGCACAGGCCCGCGTAGATCAGGTCTATGTGGAGCTGCTGCGCATGCAAAAGAATCCTTATACCGGCATCCCTATTACCACGCAGGCGCAGTATTATCAGTACCTCGAACAGAAGAAGGCCGCTCTCACCGAAGCCGCCGAATAAATCAAAACAGCCCGGCATAGCCGAGCTGTTCTGATCACTAAGCAGGTCGTCGTTCATCCGCCAAGACACACGGCGACTCCGCTGTCGTTTCTGCTGTAATGGTTGGCAGTCCTTCTGCTGCCAGTTTTGCGTTGATCTGCGGAAGGCGAAGGAAAATGCGTTGGATCTCTTCGGGGGTAAGTGCCTCAATAAAGGCTCTAAGTTCGTCTTTCGCGCTCATACATCGTCCCTCTGTTTTCGTCCATCTAATTTTTCCAGCAGCTTTGCTGCCCCTTTGTCCTGATCGTCCTGCATCTCCTCTTCCATAAGGCGGAGCAGCTGCTCGTTGGCGAAGGCCAGCAGTTCCATCACGACCTTTTCAGCTAATTTGTTACCCATAGTTTCATACCTTCCTTTTTGTGGTGTAGAGGGTGTCCCTCTCACCTATAGGTGCGAAACTTTGGTTTGTTGCCCCGAAATGGGCAACACTTTCAAAATTTTTGAAAAAATTTTTATTTTTTAATTGATGCCCGGCCACCGTGCCACCAGTGACCGGGCGTTGCCGCCGGTGAGTCGTGTCCCTTGCACGTTTTCCAAGCGTTTATCCAGTCCTCGACTGTGATTGGATTCTATCATTTCACCGAATGATTCGCCAGCGGAACATTTTGCCACAATATACACAATCGTGAAATGCTGATCACTTTTGTGTATTCTTCTTGAAAATTTTTATAAAAACAATACAACGGAGGATTTTTTCTATGCCTTTCCGCTCTATTTCACAGTTTGAAGAAAAACCCTACAACCGCTGCATTGATTGTATCCATATCGGCGTCCACTGTGACGGCCCCAATTTCTTTGCCATGGAAATAGCCCGCATTGCCGAGTGGTGCCGCCTCCGCAAAGACTATCTTCACCACAAAGATTCCAAGTGGACGAATGAATATATTGCCGAGCAGGCCGGCGTTTCTTACACAACCGTTTGCAAAGTCATGTCCGGCAACATCGACGATCTCCGCGTGTCTACCCTCGCGGCCATTCTCCGCGTCTTGATCAACGGCACATGGGGACAATACCCCTGCGCCCTTGCCTCCGGCGAGATCGACTACCAGCCCGAATGTCAGCGCCTACAGGAGCTGCTTGACTCAGAAAGAGCCAAGACCAATTACTTGAAGAAACAAATCGAGTTTAAGGACGAGCAGTTCAAAGCCTTGATGTCTCGTCTGAAATAAGGAGCATCTCATGATCTGTAAAAGCTGCCGCAAGAAGATCCCCGAAGGATCTGCCTTCTGCAATCACTGCGGTGTTCGCCAAGGGCGCGCGCCCAAGCAAAAGGACGAGATCCGCGTCCCTGAGCCCAAGAAGACCCCCAGCGGCAAGTGGCGCATCCAGCTTCGCGCAGAAGGGGAGTCCGTCACCGAGGACACCCCCGCCCTCGCCGTTGCCAAGGCCCGTGCCATCCGCGCCGGCTTCATCGAGCAGAAGAAAAAGTTGGGTGCCAAGCTGTCCCTCGGTGATGCCATCGACAAGTACATTGACGAGACCGATAATCTCTTTTCTCCCGCCACCCGCCGTGGATACAGTATTATCCGCCGCAACCGCTTCCAATCCTACATGGACGTGGACATCAAGACCTTCACCGACTGGCAGGCCATGGTCAACGATGAGAAAAAGCTCTGCTCCACCAAGACCCTCCACAATGCGTGGGGCCTTGTGGGCGCTGTCCTGCGCGCCAATAATATTACCCCGCCAAAGGTAAAGATGTCCCAAGTCACCGTCCCCGATCAGCCGTGGCTCACCTACGAGCAGATCCCCCTGTTCTGCAAGGCCATCTACGGCGAACCCTGTGAGCTGGGCGCCCTGCTGGCGCTGTCCAGCCTCCGCCGCTCTGAGCTTTGTGCCGTCACGCCCGACCATGTGGCCGAGGACGGCAGCTCCGTCTTGGTCTCCGGCGCCATCGTCCCTGACGAGGAGCACAAGTTTGTCCACAAGGAAGAGAACAAGACCAAGCAGTCCCGCCGCACCGTCCCCGTGTTCATTCCCCGCCTAAAGGAGCTGCTGCTGCAGATAGACCGCACCTCAGATGACTTCATTGTCCAGTGGAATCCCGATGCCTTGACTTACCGTGTCAACGTCCTGTGTGAGCGCGCCGGTCTCCCCAAGGTTGGGCTCCACGGTCTCCGCCGCAGCTTCGCCTCCTTGGGCCACCACTTGGGCCTCAGTGAGCAGGAAGTCATGGCCATCGGCGGCTGGGAGGACTATCAGACGGTTCACAAGCATTACCTCAAATTGTCCGCCAAAGACCACCTCCGCGGGCAAAAGAAAATGGAGCGTTATTACACCAAAAACGCAAATTTACTCTCGGATTTTCACTCGGACTCCGCAAACCCGCATGAATAAAGGGTGGTACGCCGCGTTCCGAG
>JAFQTS010000080.1 GCA_017408915.1 Oscillospiraceae bacterium
GGGCAAGGGCGACAAGCGTAAGAAGTACACCCTCATCGCTGCCTGCTGCGTGGCCGTGGGCTGCATCCTGGTCTGCGCTGACCGTCTGGGCGGTGCCGGCATCCACCCCGCAGCACTGCTGGGTCTGGAGAACTACGGCGCTTGGGCTGCTGACTGGCTGGACTTCTTCGACATGCTGTCTGAGGGTATCATGATGCCTCTGGGCGCACTGCTGATGTCCCTGATGCTGGGTTGGGAGATCGGTCCCGATCTGGTCAAGGAGGAGTGCGAGCTGGAGGGCAACAAGCTGCGTTCCTTCGGCTTCTTCAAGATCTGCGTGAAGGTCATCACTCCTCTGTGCATGCTCTTCATCCTGTACGGTCAGATCAAGTCCTTCTTCTAAGAGAGAACTTACTTAAAGCAATAAAAAAATCGGAGCCAATCGGCTCCGATTTTTTTGTCCTTTTTTAATAGGCGATTTCAAATGCGTGATGGATGCAGTCGATCTCCACCCGCGGCTCACTGGCGGCGTGCTCACCGTCCAGCGACCAGGGCAGGTCGTCCTCCGTAGTGACCACCACATGCTCCACATGGCGGAAGATCACGTTGGGCTCGTTATATTCCATCTTGGTAAGAGAGGCGATAAGATTCGTCAGATCTGCCGGCGTCTTGGGCATCCGCAGCAGCAACAGCTCAAATTTGCCGTCGTCCATCTTCACCAGCTTGGGATCGAGCTTCACAAGGCCTCCCAAAGAGGTGGAGTTGCAGATGCCGCCGAAGATGAACTCCCCTTCAAATACCTCGCCGTCCGCCTCAATGCGGCAGCGGTAAGGCCGCAGAGTGTCGAGGCTGTTGAGTCCCTCGAAAATATAGGCCAAGTGTCCCAGCGCGTTCTTCGCCGCCTGGGTGGCAGAGTAAGAGGCGCGGGTAAAGGCGCCGAAGGAGGCCACATAGGCAAAGTGCCGCTGATTATGCCGCCCCAAGTCCAACGGACGGGTGCGCCCGCAGGAAATGGCAGCAGCCGCCACCACGGGATCGTCGGGGATCTCCAAAGATGTGGCAAAATCGTTGGTGCTGCCATGGGGAATATAGCCCACAGGGGGTCTGTTCTCCAGCTTCATCAATCCGTTCAGCGTTTCGTTCAGCGTGCCGTCACCACCGGCGCAAACCACCAAGTCAAACTGCTCACCCAACTGGGCTGCGGCGCGGCGGGCATCGCCGCTCTTCTCCGTGACCACCAGCTTGATGATATAGCCGGCCTCGGAAAACCGCGCCATCACATTGAACATCGGAGCAAGGGAACGGGTACGCCCCGCCTTGGGGTTCACAATGAACAGGAGTTTTTTCACTTGTATCCCTCCAAAACGATAGTGCCCCTATTATGCCACAGAGGGAAAATTTTTTCAACTATCCAATTGTAAACATACTCTAAAGAATCCTACCCTTGCACCATTGTGCCATAAATGGTATAATAAATTGTTATGATACTGGAAAGGCAGGTGAAACAGGGATGAAGCGGCTATTTGCGCTGATTTTGTCACTCATACTCTCTCTTTCCCTGTGTGCCTGCTCACAGGATGCGCAGCCGCAGGATGAGAGTAAATTGCAGGTCATGGCATCCTGCTTCCCCTACTACGATTTTGCCCGCGCCATCGGCGGCGAGCACGTAGAGCCCGCCCTCTTCATTGCCGCAGGCCGCGAGGTGCACAGCTTCGAGCCCACGCCGCTGGATGTGGTGCGGCTGTCGGAGTGTGATGTGTTCCTCTATAACGGCGGCGAGAGTGAGCTGTGGGTAGAGGAGATTTTAGAATCCGCCGGCGAGAACATCGCCGTCACCGCCGCCATGATGGAGCACGCTCCCCTCCTTGCCGAGGAATTTGTGGAGGGCATGGAGACCTCCGTCCATCATCACCATCACCATGAGGTAGATGGCGAGGAGCACCACCACGGCCACGAAGAAGATGGCGAAGAGCACCACCATCACGACCATGAAGGCGAAGAGCTGGCCTACGATGAACACGTGTGGACTTCCCCTGTGGTGGCACAAGACCTGTGCCGCGCCATCTGCGAGGCACTGTGCACCGCTGATCCTACGCACCGCGAGGACTACGAGGCCAATTTGACAGCCTATCTCGCAGAGCTGCAGGCTCTTGATGAGGCCTTTCGCAGCGTAATTGCCGAAGGTAAACGCACCACGCTGGTGTTCGGTGACCGCTTCCCCCTCCAATATTTCTGTGCTGAGTACGGTCTCACCTACTCCGCCGCCTTCCACGGCTGCGCAGGTGACACCGAGCCCTCTCTCGGTACTATGAAATACCTTATCGACAAGGTGGCAGAGGAACAGCTCCCCGTGGTCTATACCATTGAACTCAGCTCCCAGAAAATCGCCAACGCCATCGCCGAGACCACCGATGCCAAGGTGTTGACCTTCCACTCCTGCCAAACGGTGTCGCGGCAGGACTACGACAACGGTGCTACCTATCTCAGCCTTATGTGGCATAACGTGGAAGCCCTGAAGGAGGGACTTGCATGAAAGACAAGCTATTGATCGACTGCCGCGACGTATCCCTTGGCTATGAAGGACACGCCATCGGCTCTCATTTGAATTTTCAAGTACATAGCGGCGAATATCTCTGCATCGTAGGCGAGAACGGCAGCGGTAAGTCCACCCTCTTAAAGTGCCTGTTGGGCCTGCTGAAGCCCATGGCTGGCGAGGTGGTGCTGGACAACTCCCTGCGTCACGGCGCCATCGGGTATCTGCCCCAGCAGACCCCTGCACAGAAGGATTTCCCCGCCACCGTCTACGAAGTGGTGCTCTCGGGCTTTTTAAACGGCCGCAGACGCTTTTTCTACACTCCTGCGGAGAAATCCCGCGCCCTGATGAACATGGGCAAATTGGGCATTCTGGAGCTGAAAAACAAGTGCTACCGTGAACTCAGCGGCGGTCAGCAGCAGCGAGTGCTCCTCTCCCGCGCACTGTGCGCTGCAGGAGAGCTGTTGATCCTCGACGAGCCTGTGACGGGTCTTGACCCCGCCGCAGCACATGACCTGTACCGCACGCTGAAATACCTCAACCGCAGCGAGGGCCTCGCCATCGTCATGGTGACCCACGACATCCAAAACGCCCTCCACTACGCCGACACCATCCTCCACGCAGGACAAAAGGGCTGGTTCTGCGGCGCAGCTGCCGATTACCTCGCCTCGCCCTACGGCAAGAAGTTTGGAGGTGACGGCGTATGATGCTGCTGCTCGAAATGTTCACCTATCCCTTCATCCTCCGCGCCTTCGTGGTGGGTATCTTGGTGGCCCTGTGCGCCGCCCTTTTGGGCGTGCCGCTGGTGCTGAAGCGCTACTCCATGATCGGCGACGGTCTCAGCCATGTGTCCTTCGGCGCACTGGCCATCGCCGTGGCCTGCGGCTGGGCGCCTCTGCCTGTGTCCATCCCCGTGGTCATCGTGGCAGCCCTGTTCCTCCTGCGCATGACGGAGAAGAGCCGCATCGGCGCTGACGCCGCCATCGCCGTGGTGTCCGCCTCTGCCCTCGCCATCGGTGTCATCGTCACCTCTCTCACTACGGGTCTTACCACCGATGTGGACAGCTATATGTTCGGCTCGATCCTCGCCATGGACCGTGCGGACATCGTCCTCTCCGTGGTGCTGGCGGTGTTCGTCATCGCTGTGTTCGCCCTGTGCTACCACTCCCTCTTTGCCATCACCTTCGACGAGAACTTCTCCCGCGCCACGGGCGTGAATGTGGGCTTTTATAACACCCTTCTCAGCATTCTCACCTCCCTCACCATCGTGTTGGGTATGCGCCTCATGGGTGCTATGCTGATCTCCGCGCTGGTGATTTTCCCCGCGCTAAGCGCCATGCGCATTTTCAAGAGCTTTCGCGGCGTGGTGATCATGTCCGCTGTTGTGTCGGTGCTGTCCTTCTGCATCGGTCTCACCGC
This sequence comes from Oscillospiraceae bacterium, assembly GCA_017408915.1. Lineage (GTDB taxonomy): Bacteria > Bacillota > Clostridia > Oscillospirales > Oscillospiraceae > Vescimonas. The sequence continues at coordinate 3,932 of JAFQTS010000080.1, forward strand.
CTCCTACCTCGTCAGCACCCCCGTGGGCGCCTCGGTAGTGGTGGTCAATCTGCTGGTGTTCCTCACCTGCTGCCTCATTTCTAAAATCAAAAGGAGCAACGCACGCGTATGAACATCTATCTTCAGGGCCTCACCATGGGCCTCGCCTACGTAGCCCCCATCGGCCTGCAAAACCTCTTCGTCATCAACACGGCCCTTACCCAGCGCCGCAGCCGCGTCTATCTGACGGCCCTCATCGTCATCTTCTTCGACATCACCCTCGGCCTCGCCTGCTTCCTCGGCGTGGGCGCGCTGATGTCGGCTCTGCCTTGGCTGCAGAAGGTGATTTTGGGCATCGGCAGCCTCATCGTCATTTGGATCGGCATTGGCCTATTACGCTCCAAGGCCTCCATGGAGGGCGGCAGGGACGTGAACGTGCCTATTTGGAAGGTCATCTCCTCCGCCTGCGTGGTCACGTGGTTCAATCCTCAGGCCATCATCGACGGCACTATGATGCTGGGCGCCTTCCGCGCCTCCCTCCCTGCGGGGACGGACGCCTTCTTCATCGGCGGCTTTGCCAGCGCCTCTATTTTGTGGTTCTTGGGCATCTCCACGGTGATCTCCCTCTTCAGCGCCAAGTTCAACGAGAAGATCCTCAATATTATCAACAAGGTCTGCGGCGTGGTCATCATCTTCTACGGCTGCAAGCTCCTGTGGTCCTTCGTCCAGCTGATGGGCTGGGTGTAAGATAAGCAAAAAAAGAAAGCCCCGAGGGGCTTTCTTTTTTGTTTTTAATAAGGCCCCTTTTGAAAAAGGGGGCTGTCAGCGAAGCTGACTGGGGGATTCTTAGTCCTTCTTCTTGCCGATGACCACAGCAGAACCGGCGGCAGCCATGACGGACATACCGACGTACAGTGCGATACCAGCATCGAAGGTCTCAGCGGACTCAACCTTGGTGTCGGTGTCAACAACGGCACCGGGGCCTTCCAGCCAGACATACCACTGACCATCACCCAGAGCCACGGCATTGGCCTTGTCAGCCTTGGGCACGGAAGCGAAGTTTGCATACAGAACAGCGGGAGTGCCGCACTCAGCGCACTTCACGGCAGTGACCTTGTAGTCCTTATCATAGGTGACAGCGGGGATATGATCGACAAATGCGTCATCGAGCTTCACAACGGGGGTCAGGTCGTTGCCCACCATCAGGTTGGTGACGGAGGTGGTCACAGCCTGGTACACATCGCCCTGGAAGAGGTAGTACTTAGCGCCGACGATGGGAGTGTCATCGAACTGACCACACTTCTCGCCGAAATCATTGAAAACAACACCGTTGCCCAGATAATTGGGAGAAGCAACCATAGCGAAGTAACCAAACACGACCTTGGTGCCGGTCTGATAGACGGTGTAGTCAGCCTTACTGACGTTGTTCACCTGAACGAAGGATACGCCGGGCATGTTGGAGAACTCAAAATACTCGACATTACCGGCCTGATCCAGCAGGCCATCCTTGTTAGTGTCCTTGGGAGCCTTGGCGATGTAGGTATTCACGGTTACACCCACAGTCTTGGTCTGGGCAGCATCGGTGGTGACCATATCATACTTGGTGCCCAGCACAGTGCCGCCCTCGGAAACGACAACGCCATCGGTGGTCTGGGTCAGATTGGAGGGCAGATAAGCACTCACGTCATCGGTGAAGGTACCACCAGAGACAGCAATCTCAGATTCAGAGCCCTCTTCAAGCAATGCGCCGGTAAATTTACCACCAGAAATATTAACTGCTGCGGTGGATCCACCGTAGGTATAGGCATGGACAGCTTTGTCACCAGTAAGCTCACCGCCACTGATGTTGATAGTACCGCCGGAAGAGTTAGTAGAAACAGCAGCGCCGCCGCTTGCAGTAGAAGTAACAGTACCGCCATAGATGTTGATAACACCGGTGCCGCCAGAGGTACCCAGTGCAGCGCCAAGACCACCAGCACCGGAAGAAGTACCATCACCAGCGAAGGTTACCTCAGCACCGTCATAGATATTCATGGTGCCATAGGTTTCAACAGTAGCATAGGTGCCATATGCAGAAATAACAGCACCGTCCAGCAGGTTAACAGTGGTATCGGGGTCGCCCTTTCTCAGAAGAATAGCGACACCCTTGCCATAGCCATCTTCACCAGGACCTGCGGTCGTATTTCTTACTGCGGTGATGGTCACGTCTTCCAGATTAACGGTAGCACTATCGCCAACCACAATAACACCACGGGTGGATGCACTGCCGTTGATGGTACCGTTTTTAATGGTAACAGTACCGGTACCACCAATGTAAACAGCCATATGCTTTGTACCGGTGGGCATAGTAAAGGTATTACCGCCCAGGTCGATGACGATGTTCTTGCCGGTAGAATCACAATTGATCCAAGTGGGAAGAATCTCAGTACCAGGCTTGTAGGCTGCGTCCCCGCCGTTTAAAAGAATATTAGCAGGAACAGCATCGGTCGCGGTGAGGGTCAGGTTATCAGTAATAGTACCAGCAACACCCCAAGCAACCGTCGTCAGGCTCAGTGCCATCACGAGGGCCAGAACTAGACTAAAAAACTTCTTCATGGTTTCTTTTCTCCTTTTTGGATTTTCCAGTAATTTACAATAACAACAATATTATGTAAATCACTTGCCTGTGGAAAAAGGCCCTTTGCAGGGCCTTTTTCGTTGCGAGCAGGCGAATAAACAACCGCGTTCATATCACAAATCTCTTTTGGAGAAATGTAGTTGCCTGCTCATGGAATTAACAAAGGCACAAGACCTTAATTAATCGTTTTTTTGACTTAAATTAGTCCTTCTTCTTCAGCACGACAGCGGAACCGGCAGCGGCCATGACGGACATACCGACGTACATAGCGATACCAGCGTCGAAGGTCTGAGCGGACTCAACCTTATCGGTAGCCTCGGGAGCGGCAACAGCGGCAGTCCAGTAAGCGCACTCAGTACCATTCACGTTGAAATACAGGCCGGGAGCCTGGTTTGCCTTGGGCAGAGAAGCGTAGTTCTTCACGATGTTAGCAACAGCACCGCACTCGGAGCACTTGATGGCAACGACCTTGAAGTCCTTGTCATAGGTGTAGACAGCAGTGTGAGCAACCCAATCGGCGGAGTTAGCAGCAGCAACGGGAGTAACGGGAACGATCTCGCCAGCGACCATCAGGTTGGTGGTAGAAGCAGTAGCCTTCACGCCCATGTAGACAGCACCCTCGAAGGTGTAGTACTTAGCACCGGGAACGACATCAACGTCCAGCTGGCCGCACTCATCACCGAAGTTGTCGAAAGCAGCGCCAGTACCGAAGTACTTAACATCGTCAGCGGCAACGGCCTTGACATAAGCGAAGACGGTCTTGCTGTTAGCATAGTAGACGGTGTAGTCAGCGTCAGCAACGGAAGCAACCTGGACGAAGTACAGGTAGTCCCAAGCGTTGACCTGGAAGTAAGCCACATTACCCTCGGCCTCGTCAGAGAACAGGCCGTCCTTGTCGGTGTCCTTCTGAGCAGTGGCGTCAACGGCGTAAACGGTGGCATCCTCGAGGTACAGGGTGGTGCCAGTCTCATTGACGGACTTGAAATCGTATGCACCGCTCAGCTCGTTAGCGGCGGCGAAGGCGGTGGTGGCCAGGCCCAGAACCATAACGAGGCTCAGGACGAGAGCAACAATCTTCTTCATTTGTTTTTCCTCCAAAATTTTAATATATAGTGTAAAACAGTTAACAGCGGCAGCGCAGAAAAATCGAGCCTCGGTCTCACCGACCTTTGCCCTCTCTGCGCCATTGCACCGCTTTTTTACATGCGCCGAAACGGCGCCGAAAATGCAAAAAACCGAACGCATAAAACAAAAGAGAGCGGATAATCACACCATTCGTGCGTTATCGGCTCTACGTCAATGCGTCCGGCTCAATGATAACCGAGGTATTCAATTTTTGTACGTTGACCAATGTCTCCTGCTTGCACTTGGGGCAGTACAGCGGAAAGTTCTTCAGCACCGTATCAGTGCGAACCATGGTTCTCGTCTTGTTCCCGCAGTGGGGACAGAGGACCCATTCGTTCTTTTCCACCCTGTGCACCTCCTCTCTTTCCATCGCCACGCAGGCAGATGAGGATATAAGAGCAGTGCAACCGCGCGTTTGCAAGTGTGATTATAAACGACAGCGGTGGAAAGTCAAGGGAATTTCGGTAACTGTAACTAAATTGTAACCAACCGCTGCCTCTTTTGGTAAAAATTTTTCCGTTTTGTAACTTTTTCCTCTTCGGAGTATAAAAAAAGACACCCTCTCGGGTGTCTTTTTCTCGTTTTTTACTCGGTAACGAAGGGCAGCAGGGCGATCTGACGGGCACGCTTGATGGCCTCGGTCAGCTGACGCTGATGCATGGCGCAGGTACCGGTGGTGCGGCGAGGCAGGATCTTGGAGCGCTCGCTGATGAAGCGACGCAGCTTAGCAGCATCCTTGTAATCGATATACTCGCACTTATCCACGCAGAACTGGCAAACCTTCTTGCGCTTGCGGACGGCACCGCGGGGCGCTCTGTTTTCACGTTCCATAGCCATGGAAGAGTCCTCCTTAAAGTATTTTGGATTGTATCCTATCGGACACCATTAGAACGGCAGGTCGCCGTCCTCGTCATCGATCTCAGCGAAATCGCCGCCCACGGGGGCTGCGTAACCGCCGACGGGTGCGCTGTAAACAGGAGCGCTGTAGGAGGGGCCATCATTGTAGCCGCCGCCGTTACCGTCGCGCTTGGAGTCGCCAAAATAGATGTTGTCGGCAACAACTTCAGCCGTGCGGCGCTTGTTGCCGTCCTTGTCCGTCCAGTCACGGATCTGCAGACGACCCTCAACAATGGCCATGCGGCCCTTGGTGAAGTACTTGGCGACAAACTCAGCAGTGCTGCGCCATGCCACCACGTCAATGAAATCCGTTTCCTTCTCGCCGCCCTGAGACTTAAAGTCGCGGTCAACGGCCAGAGAAAAACTGGTCACGGGCGTCCCGTTCTGCGTGCGACGCAGCTCGGGATCGCGGGTCAAACGACCCATGATGAAAACTTTGTTCAGCATGAATATGCCTCCCTTACTCGCCCTTGCAGACGATCATGGAACGCATGATGCTCTCATCGATGCCCAGGATACGATCCAGCTCCTTGGGGAATTCCGGCGCGCTGGTGAAAGACATGAGAACATAGTAGCCTTCAGTCTTGTAGTCGATCGCATAAGCGAGACGACGCTTGCCCCACTCGTCGACGACGACGTTGGTAGCATTCTGCTCAGCCAGGGTCTGGAACTTAGCCACGGTAGCGGCGATAGCCTCCTCACCCTGTGCAGGGTCGATGATGTAAACGACCTCGTAGTTGGCGGAAATCTTAGCCATACTTTTTGCACCTCCTTTTGGACGAATGGCCCCCATTCTCAGATGGGAGCAAGGATTTACCCGCAATGCGCAGGCCTAATTATTATACATTTTCTACAGAAAATGTCAATGATTTTTTCTGATTTGGACGAAAAATTTTGATTTTTCCATCCATCGCAGCAGTAAAAGACCCAAAATGTAGCACACCAGCGCCTGAGAAACGGCGACGGAGCAGGCATTATACCAAAATGCCGCCATAAAAGCCTCTCCCATGCCCGTCTGCTGCCACGCCAAAAGGGCACCGATGCACACAGCATTCACCAGCACGGGAGGCAGGGGTGCCAAGGCACGATGACGGCAGCGGGAGGTCAAAAAGGCCGCCAACAGGGTGGCAAGAGAGCCCACCACCATGTCGAGAACACCGTAAGGGCTCAGCAAATTCGCCACGAAGCAGCCCACGAAGAGACCGCCCACTGTCTCGGGGAAGAGGAAGGGCAGCACCGTCAGCGCCTCGGCAAAGCGCAGCTGAATAGGGCCGTAGGTAAGACCAAAGACGCTGCCAAAGATACTCAGCGCCGCATAGAGGGCGCCAATGACGCCTGCAAAGGCCAAGCGGTACGCCAGAGATTTCTTCATCGTACTACCTCCAGCGTCAGATACAGCGCACCCTCTGCCTTGATAACATCGGGCACTAATTCACGGAGCGCATCCGCTTCCGCCGCCGTCAGTTCATAGACATCGGCAATGTCCTGCACTGCATCGGGTTCACGCCCCATTTCAGTAAGGGCAGCACGCACCATGACAGCTTCATCACCAAAGAGATGCACCACGGTGGATTTAGCCTTTTCATCGGAAGTGGTTTGTACCTCCGCCTCACCGCCGTCAGTCATACCGTCATCTGTGGGGGCAGCAGGTGCCGTATCGGGTGCTTCCTGCTCCTCCATGCGCTCCAGACCTGCGGCATCGTTATAGGCATCCTCCACGAAAAACTCCGTATCGGCGGCATCGTCCATAGCCTCTTCGGGGGCGGCGCAATCGGCAGCGGGGGCGGATTTGCCCATAGGCATCATCATCAATCCCACGGGGATCAGCACCACAATGGCGGCGCAGGCAGCCAAGGCCGTCATCATGCGCTTAAGTTTACGCTTATCAACCGTATTCTTCTTGGGATATTCCTGAGGCATGGCGGACACCCGATCCATCACGCGGGCGGTAAAATCCTCGGGTGCAGTCACATCGGTAGCCAACGCTTCCTGCAACCACTGTTCAAATTTCTGATCGTTCATGTGTCCTCATGCCTCCTTTCCATTGGTTTCTGTATGTATGACGGATGATCCGCCAAAAATGTTCCCGCTTTTTAATAGGGCCGTTTTCAGCGCCGCCTTGGCGCGGTTAATGCGGGATTTCACCGTACCCGAGGGCAGTTGCAGCACCTCGGCGATCTCGGCGTAATCCAACTCCTCCATGTACCGCAGCAGCAACACCTCGCGGTATTCCTCGCTCAAGGTAGCCAGCGCTTTCTGCACCGCCTCCTGCTGCTCCGTACGCTCCACCGTCTCCTGCGGGGAGTCGGCATCATCGGCGAGTTCCATCATTTCTCCGTCGCCCACCGTTTGGTGGCGCTTTTCCCGACGCATCACGTCGATGGCGGCATTGGTGGTCAAACGATAGAGCCATGTGGAGAACTTGGCATCGCCGCGGAAATTGGGCAGCGCACGCCACGCCGCCACGAAGGCCTCCTGTGCCGCCTCGTCAGCATCGTAGGCGTTGCCGCACATACGGTAGGCCAAGCGGTAGACATTGTCCCGATATTGCTCCACCAGCTCACCGAAGGCTTCTCTGTCACCACCTCGGGCGCGGGAGATCAATAATAGTTCATTCATCGCAAATCCCTCTTGATCCCACGGGTCACCTCATAGACATCCTCCATGGTGTTCATCCGCACGATCTTGTCCTTATAGTAGTTGGCGTGAGGCACGCCCTTTAAGTACCACGCATAGTGCCGCCGCGCCTCCAAAATGGCGATGCGCTCACCCTTATCTTCCAGTGCCAGCTCGATCTGCCGCACTGCCAGATCGCAGCGCTCCGCAAGAGGCGGCATGGGAGGAATTTCTTTCCCCTCCAGCGCCGCTTGGCACTGGGCAAAGAGCCACGGATTGCCGAAACTACCGCGGCCGATCATGGCCATGTCCGCACCAGTAAAATGGAGGATACGGAGGCAATCCTCAGCAGAGAACACATCACCGTTGGCAATGACGGGGACGTTCACCGCCTCTTTCACCTCGCGTATGGTGGTCCAGTCTGCCTGTCCGCCGTACATTTGGGTACGGGTACGCCCGTGGACGGCAATGGCGGCAACGCCCACCTGCTCCAAAGCAAGGCTTAATTCCACGGCGTTGATGCTGCCCTTATCCCAGCCGCGGCGCATCTTCACCGTGACGGGAACGGGGCTTGCCTTCACCACCGCTTCGGCAACGCGGACAGCCTTATCAATATCCTTCATGAGCGCCGAGCCGTCACCGTTGCCCACCACCTTGCTGACAGGGCAGCCCATATTGATGTCGATGATGGCAGCGCCGCTGACCTCAGCGGCAATTTGGGATGCCTCCGCCATGCAGACGGGGTCGCTGCCGAAAATCTGCGCCGCAGCAGGCACTTCATTGGGGGCAAGTTTCAAAAGGGTGCGGCTCTTTTTATCCTGATAGCACAACGCTTTCGCGCTCACCAGTTCCGTCACGGAATAGCCCGCCCCCAGCTCACGGCAAATCTGACGGAAAGCCAAGTCCGTCACACCCGCCATAGGGGCAAGGGCCAAACGGGAATCAATTTCCACGGTTCCTATTTTCACAGGGCATTCCTCCCTCTAAAAAATCGCATAATAGTGTATTATATCATACTTTTCTGCAGAAAAAAAGGGGGACGCACGAGAAACTCGCGCGTCCCAAATTGAGGAGAAAAAAGTGGAAAAAAGCAGCTACAAAAACGAGGCAATGGCCCAGACCGCGCCGATGATGGCGCAGCCCAAGGCGACCCATAAGGGCGGGGTCATGCGGAAACGGTGGGGTCGCTGCAGGCCGTGGGTACGGGCGTAGCACTTCGCCACCCGCTGGGCTTGCTCCACCACCTGCTGCTGGCTGACACCGCCGCCGTCACTGCGGAGGATAAAGATCGCCTGCTCAAAAATGTTCGGGTCGGGGCTGTCCACCACAATGACCCGCCGAGAAACCCCTTTTACCACCGCCATACCTCCCTTGTGGATTGCTGTAAAGGGAGTATGCCCCCGTGGATTTCAAGTTATACCCTCTTTTTGGGGGACGGCGAAGATTTTTCCAACCGCAGCACCAGCGCGGCGCAGTCGTCCTGCAAGCCGCCGTGACGGCGTGACTCGGCTAAAATCTGCTGGCTCAAGTCTTGGGCATCCTCCTCCGTCCACTGCTGCAAAAGGGTGGAGAGCCAGCCGCCCTCCTCTCCCGCAACGCCATCGGATACCATGACGAAGAGATCCCCCTCATCCAGCTGCAAACGGCTGCACTCGGGCTCTGCGCTGCTGCCCTGCAACCCCGCAGGGAGGCTGCCCGAGGTGAGAGTGGTGACTTTCCCGCCCCGCTTTACATAGGAAGGTGCTGCCCCGTACTTATACACCACCGCCTCGCCGCTGCTTCGGTCGAGGGAGAGCAAATCAATGGTGGTAAAGCCGCCGCCCTCGGCACAGCGGAGTGTCAAAGCGGTGTTCAGCGTCTTGAGGGCGGGCTTGGGGTCAATGCCCGCTTTTAAGAACTTCCGCAGCAGCCGCACCGTCATGGCGCTCTCGGCGTGCGCCGCCTCGCCGCTGCCCATGCCGTCGGAGAGAACCATATAGAGCATGTTCCCCGCCGTGAAGACCGCCAATTGGTCGCCGCAGACCTCTTCTCCATCCTTTGCCCGCAGCGATGTGCCCACACGGCAGCGCAGGCGCACTTCGCCCCCTTCTTTCACCGCAGCCGACAACGTCTCTCCCATTTGGGCGTACTGTTCCCGCGCTAAGGAGCGGACAGAACCGAGGCGCACACGGTACTGCCGCCGCAGAAGATAGGCGTATGCCCCGCGGTCAATGGCGGCGAGCAAGTCCGCAAAATGGATACAGCGGGAGGAAAAGTGGAGAGGAAAATCCGTAGCCGCTGCCCGTCCCCGCCGCAGGAGGGGCGTCACCGCGTCATTGAAGGCGCTGTAGGTCACATCGTACTCCGTCTGCCAGCACTTCTGGGCCAATACGCAGCCACGGCACACCTCCTCCGCTGCGCCGTCAAAGATGACGGAGGGGTTTTCCGCAGCAGCTGTGGTGGGCCGCAGCAGTTCATCGTACAAGGCGCGGTATGCCTCCGCGCCTTCACGGAGCGCCGTCCGTGCCATGGCGGGCACAGCGGCAGCTTCCGCCTCCCGCGCTCCCGTCTCTGCCATGGGAACGGTGGTCACTGTTGGCAGCCAGCGGCGAGGCACGATCACATAGGCCACCACGCCGCAGAGGGCCTCATAGACCATCACGGCGGCATAGTCGCTGTCCAAGCCCCACGCCGTCACCGCCACAAAGAGGCACATGAGAAGGGCGGGAAACCACCGCGGATACCGCCGCAGGGCAGCGGCGCACCAGCCGCCGCAGCAAAGGGCAGCGGTAAAAAGCAAGGCGGGCTTTTCAAAGGCGAGGTCGGTAACCAGTCCTACCCCCGCGCCGATAAGGGCAGCGATGGCGGGACTTGTCCCGCCGCTGCACAGCATCACCAGCCATACTGCCGCCGCCCGTCCTGCAGAAAAGCCCTCCACTGTCAAAGGAGCAGCGGCGCAGACAATTGCCGCAAAGATGCTCAATCCCTGCAGGGAATGATCCTCGCCCCGCTCTTTCATCAGTACCGCCACCGCCGCCGTCACCGCCGCAGCGGCAGCGCACAACGCCCAGTGTCGGGCTGTGCGGCCCACTAAGTACACCGACTGCACCACCAGCAGCGCCACCGCTGCCAACGCAGGGACAAAGGCGGGATGCTTGGCGATCTTCATATCACCAAAAGCCATATTGGCGCAGTAGATCAGCACCGCCGAGGCCACCAAACGGAGACCCGACTGGAAATCGTAAAAACAATACGCACCCAGCAGCGCACCCAACGCCGAGAAAAAACCACGGCTGCGCCCACCGCTGAGGGCTACCGCCGCCAAAGCCCACGGGCCGTAGAGGCCGCCTAATTTTCCCGCCGACAGCACCATGGTCAGCACCATATGGGCTGCCTTTACCGCCACGGCGCGACCCTTTTCCGATTTCCACAGTGCCCTCGCCCCCAACATCTCCCTGCCTCCTTTGGTCATAACAGCGTTTTCGCCATTGTACGCCATGCCCCTTGACAAAGGCTGTCGGGAAATAAAAACAGGCCGAATTTCTCAACATTCGGCCTGTCTATGATCACTGTATGGGATTTTCTTGGAAATATTCTCTTGTCTGCTGGGCGTTGCGCTGAATCTCTTGGCGCAGTTCTTCCAAGGAATCAAACTTTTTCTCACCGCGGAGGCGGCGGCAGAACTCCACGCGGATCTCCTGATCGTAGAGATCGCCGTCGAAGTCCAGCAAAAAGGTCTCCACCGACACAGCATCGGAATCGCTGACCGTGGGGCGGGTGCCCACGTTGGTAACACCTGCGAAGTTGCGCCCATCGGGTAAGTACACGCGGGTGACATACACACCAAAAGCGGGGGTGAGGATGTTGTGGGGCACAGCCAAGTTCACCGTAGGCACACCGATGGTGCGGCCCAAACGGAAACCGTGCTGCACCTTCTGGGTAAGGCAGTGGCGATGACCCAAGAATTTGGCGGCCTCCTCCACCTCGCCCGTTTCCAGCAGCTTGCGGATATGGGTGGAGCTGACGGTAATGCCCTCCACCTCCACGGCGGGGATAATGTCGCAGCCGATCCCCAGCTCGGCACACTTGGCCTTCAAAAGCTCGGGCGTACCCTCGTTCTTATAGCCGAAGCGGTGGTCGTGACCCGCCACCAGATGGACAGCGCCATGCTCCTTTACCAGCAGTTCCGTGACGAAACGATCCCATGTGCACTTCATCATCTGCTCATCAAAGGGGGCGAGGATCACTTCCTCAATGCCGTAGAGACGACGCGCCAGTTCCCGCCGCTCGGCAGCGGAGTTGATGAGATAGACGGTTTTGCCCGTCACCACCTCTTTGGGCGGGCGGTCAAAAGTAAATACCACAGGGGTGGCATTTCTTTCACGGGCTGCCTCCACGGCGCGGCGCAGCAGAGCCCCATGGCCCAGATGCACACCGTCGAAAAAGCCCAGTGCGATGACTTTTGCTTTCATTGCTTATGCTCCAAAAAAGTTCTTAATCGAAGTCATTTTCCCGCTTTCCAAGCGGCTGAGACACAAAAATGTGCCATCCATACCGTACACGCGGTACTCGCCGTCGGGCAGCTCCTCACGGATGGTGAAGGGGTTGCCGTTGCGGCACAGCTGCTCCACGCGGGGGTGGGAAATGCGGTATTCGCCGCAGTGACGAAACAGGGAATCGATGGGTCGCAGCACAGCCTCGCCCTTTTCCTGTACGTCATCAATGGTAACAGCTTCTTCCAGCGTGAAGCCCGCCGCCATGGTGCGGCGCAAGGAGGCCATCACGCCGCCGCAGCCCAACACCTGCCCAATATCGTGGCAGAGGGTGCGGATATACGTGCCCTTGGAGCAGCGGATGCGAAGGCGGTAGTCCACCTCATTCATCTGCTCCAAAACTTCCAGCTCAAAAATGGTCACGGCGCGGGGCTTGCGCTCCACTTCCTTGCCCTGTCGGGCGAGGTCGTAGAGCTTCTGTCCGCCGATTTTGATGGCAGAATACATGGGGGGAATCTGCTGAATCTCCCCCGTAAACTGGGGTAGCACCGCCGCCACATCCTCCGCCGTTACAGTAACAGGGGCAGTGGTCAGCACATTGCCCGTGCTGTCCTGTGTGTCGGTGGTAAGGCCGAGGCGCAGGGTAGCCACATATTCCTTCTCGCCGCTTTCAGCGAAGCTGACGCCACGGGTAGCCTGTCCCACAAACACAGGCAGTACGCCCGTTGCCATAGGGTCGAGCGTTCCCGCGTGGCCCACTTTTTTCGTTTTCAAAATGCCGCGGAGCTTGGCGCACACGTCCATGGACGTCCAATCCGCAGCCTTATCGATAATGACGATACCTTCAGCCATTTATGCCTCCGTTACCTTGCTGACTGCCTCCAACACGGCAGCCTTGACCTCCGCCATGGTGCCCTCCACCGTAGCGCCTGCCGCGCCACGATGACCGCCGCCGCCCAACTGGGCGCACACGGCGCTGGCATCCACACGAGGACCCGTGCTGCGGAGAGAAATCTTAATAACACCCTCGCGAAGTTCCCGAAGGGTAATGCCGCAATCCGTACCCTCCACCAGCGCGGCGAGGGAGCTGAGCTCCTCGATATCCGCCTCGGTGGCGTTCATCTCGCGGCGCAACGCAAGGGGAATGGACATGACTACCACGCGGTTATCATCATGGAGGGTCATCTCCTCCACCATGCGGCTCTCCATCTTCAATCGCACAGGGCTCTTGGTGCGAAACAGCGCCTTATTCACATCGCGGACATCCACCAGCTCCATGAGCTCCGCCGCAATGCGGTGGGTACGGGGCGTGGTGTTGCCGTACTGGAAACAGCCGCAATCGGTGCTGATAGCCACATAGAGCGGCAAGGCGATTTCCGCCGTAATGGGGGTCATGTGACGGATGATGTCGTAGACCACCTCACCGCAGGCGGCGCTCTCCGCCTCCAAGCAGGTCTGGTTGGCGAAGAATTCCTGCGAGCCGTGGTGGTCGATAGCCAAATCCACGCGGGACTTATACTGCTCGGCATTGTCGATAAAGAGGGACAGCGCCGCAGTATCCACGCTCACCACCGTGGCGGGGACATAATCCTCCGCTGCCCACAAGCCCTCGGCATAAGGGGCATAGGTAGCGGTGATGCCGTGGTTTTTCAAAAGGTATGCCTCCTTGCCCAAATCCCGCAGAGCGCGGCACAGGGCAGCGGCAGAGCCGATGGTGTCGCCGTCGGGGCGCACGTGGGTCAGCAGCAGGAACTTATCCCGCTCAAGCAGCCACACAGCCACTTCCTTCGTGGTCATAGACACCTCACTTATCCTCCGGCAGCACGATGTCCGCGTTTGCCGGATTGGCGGGCTTGACGTTGTGGAGCATGTCCAGAATATGGGCGCCATAGGCGATGGAATCGTCCATGACGAACTGCAGCTCGGGGGTATAGCGCAGCTTCAGCCGCGCGCCCAGTTCACGGCGCAGGAAGCCGGAAGCAGACTTGAGACCACGGAGCAGTTCCTTTTCATCGCCGTTAAGGGCACTGATATAAATGCGGCTATAGCGGAGGTCGGAGGTGGTGTCCACGTGGGTGATGGTCAGCATTGCGCCTGCAATGCGAGGGTCTTTCACCGTGCGCAGCAGAGCGGAAAGCTCCTTCTGCACCTCCTCATTGATGCGTCCGATACGATTAGATGCCATAGCGTTCACTCCTTTCTTTATAAGGGAAAACAGGGGCGGGCGTGTACGCCCGCCCCTGCAACAGTAGTTTTGCGAGTTCACCGCCCTTGCGAGCGGAAAATATTTTAATCATTTTTTGCCGCGACATGCGCGTGGCAAAAAATACCTCTCGCCCCGCCAGTGTGTCCGCAGGACGCGCGCAGCGGGGTGGATTCAATGAAAATCCTTGGATTTTCATTGACGGAAGTTACTGGGGGATTTCTTCCATAGTGAAGGCTTCGACAATGTCGCCTTCCTTGAGGTCATTGTACTTCTCGATGCTCAGGCCGCACTCGTAGCCGGAAACCACTTCCTTGACGCTGTCCTTAAAACGCTGCAGGGAGGCGAGGATACCCTCGTGGATGACGATACCGTCGCGAACCAGACGCACCTGGCAATCCTTGCGCTGGAGCTTGCCGTCCTGCACGTAGCAGCCGGCAACAGTGCCGACACCGGAGACCTTGTAGGTCTGACGCACCTCGGCGTGACCCAGCACCACCTCGCGGAACTTGGGTGCCAGCATACCCTTCATAGCGGCCTCGATCTCGTTGATGGCATCGTAGATGACGCGGTACATACGCATATCCACGTTGGCGCGGGCAGCGCTGTCGCGGGCGGCGGCATCGGGACGGACATTGAAGCCGACGATAATCGCCTGAGAGGTGGAGGCCAGCATGACATCGCTCTCGTTGATGGCGCCAACACCGCCGTGGATGACGCGGACGCGGACTTCCTCGTTGGAGATCTTCTCCAAGGAGGCCTTCACGGCTTCCACACTGCCCTGTACGTCTGCCTTGACGATCAGGTTCAGGTTCTTCATCTCACCGGCCTGGATCTGGCTGAACAGATCCTCCAGAGAGACCTTGGTGACGGGAGCATTGGCCTTGGCCTTCTCCTCTTCCTTGCGCTGCTCCACCAGCTCACGAGCCAGCTTTTCATCGCCGACGGCGTTAAACACAGCACCGGCGGAGGGAGCTTCGCTAAGACCGGAGATCTCCACGGGAACGCTGGGGCCGGCCTCGGTGAGACGGGCGCCCTTGTCGCTGATCATGGTACGGACACGACCCACGGAAGTGCCGGCGATGATGATATCGCCCTGCTTCAGCGTACCGTTCTGCACCAGCAGCGTTGCCACAGGGCCGCGACCCTTATCAAGGCGAGCCTCGATAACAGTACCCTGTGCCATGCGGTTGGGGTTGGCCTTCAGCTCACCCACCTCAGCGGTGAGGGTCAGCATCTCCAGCAGGGTCTCCACGCCCATACCGGTCTTGGCGGAGATGGGGCAGATGATGGTGTCGCCGCCCCATTCCTCGCACACGAGACCGTACTCGGTCAGCTGCTGCTTGATGCGCTCGGGGTTGGCAGTGGGCTTATCCATCTTGTTGACAGCAACAATGATGGGGATCTCGGCGGCCTTGGCATGGTTGATGGACTCGATAGTCTGGGGCATGATGCCGTCGTCGGCAGCAACCACCAGAATGGCGATATCCGTGACCATAGCGCCGCGGGCACGCATGGAGGTAAAGGCCTCATGGCCGGGGGTATCCAGGAAGGTGATGGGCTTACCGTTCAGCTCCACCTGATAAGCACCGATGTGCTGGGTGATGCCGCCGGCCTCGCCGGAGGCAACGTGGGCGTTGCGGATATAGTCCAGCAAGCTGGTCTTACCGTGGTCAACGTGACCCATGACCACCACAACGGGGGCGCGGGGCAGCAGATCCTCTTCGGCGTCCTGATGATCGTCGATGAGCTTCTCCTCAATGGTGATGACCACTTCCTTCTCCACCTTGCAGCCCATTTCCTCGGCAATAATGGCGGCGGTATCGAAGTCGATCATCTGGCTCAGAGCTGCCATAATGCCGTTCTTCATCAGGCACTTGACCACCTCTGCACCGGTCTTTTTCATGCGGCTTGCCAACTCGCCAACGGAGATCTCATCGGGGATCTGCACGGTGACGGGAGTGTTCTTAATTACCTCAAGGCGCAGCTTACGCAGGCGATCCGCCTCTTCCTGACGGCGCTTGTTGCTCTGCTGACCCTGCTGCTGACGCTGCTTGTTGCGGAACTTCTCCTTGTTCTGGAACTGATCGGCACCGCGGCGACCGCCGCCATGACGGCTCTCGGCCATATCCTGCAGCTTCTCGTCGTACTTGGCCATGTTCACGTTGGTGGCCTTACGGGTATCCACCACCTGCTTCTGAGGCACGCGGGACATGGGCTGCTTCTCCACTACGGGAGCGGCAACTTCTTCCTTCTTCTGATTCTGCTGCTGACCCTGCTGACGGCTACCGCCCTGCTGACGGTTGTTGCCCTGCTGGGGTTTATTCTCCTGCTTCTTGGCAGGCTCTGCCTTCTTCTCCTGAGGCTTTGCGCCCTCGGCGAAGATGGTGATGATGTTGTCGATCTGGTTGTGCTGGGTCAGATACTCAAATACCAGAGAGAGCTCACGGTCCTCCAGCACCTGCATGTGGTTTTTGGGGGTCTCGGCGTACTTGGTCAAGATCTCCGTTACGTCCTTCGTGGCGACACCAAAGTCCTTCGCCACCTCATGCACTCTATATTTGTTTGCTACGCTACCCAAATAAAGCCACCTCCATCTGTGTGATCGTTGTTACTGTTTCTTTGCCTTGGTCTTGCCGCGCCGCACATTTTTCTCGTGGCGCTCCTTTTCCCGCTTGCGCTCCAAAGCGCGAGCCGCCTTTACATCCAAGGCTGCGGCTGCGGGGGCGAACTTCTCATCTTTCGCCGCTAATTTTTTCACCAAGGCGTTGGCAAAGCCGATGTCCGTCACCGCGCACATGGCGACGCTGGTACGACCCAAGGCACTGCCAAGGGCGTCTTTATCCGCCGGAATGGTAAGGCAGAGGCAATTGCCGGCCTGAGCAAAGGAAAATGCTCTGCGCTGAGAAGAGGGCGCGGCATCCTCTGCCACGAAAATAACCCTCGCCTTTTTTGCGCGGGCAGCGCCGCCCACAGGCTCTTCGCCCACCTCTACGCGGCCTGCCTTCAAGGCAAGGCCCAACATAGAAAGGACATGTTCCATTACAACTCGCCCCTTTCCATCTGTGCCTCCAAGGCATCATATACCGCCTCGGGGATCGCCAGTTCAAAGGCTCGCTCCAAAGCGCGGCTCTTCCGCGCCCGCTTGAGACACTCGCCGTCGTGGCACACGTAGGCGCCGCGGCCGGACTTCTTCCCGCTGCCATCCAGCACGATCTCCCCCTCGGGGGTGCGCACCACACGGAGCAGCTCTTTCTTATCCTTCATGGTTCGGCAGCCGACACATTGCCGCTGCGGGATCTTACGGGGCTTGACAGCCATATCGGCTACCTCCTTACTGAATAAATGTATCCTTAGCCTTCCTCGCTGTAGGAGGCGGGCTTGATGTCGATCTTATAGCCGGTGAGGCGTGCTGCCAGACGGGCGTTCTGCCCTTCCTTACCGATGGCGAGGCTCAGCTGATCATCGGGAACGATGACGCGGCAGACCTTACCCTCGCTGCCCAGCATGACTTCCAGCACGTCGGCGGGAGCAAGGGCGGCAGCGATGAACTCGGCGGGGTCTTCGCTGTACTTGATGATGTCGATCTTCTCGCCGCGGAGCTCCTCCACGATGGCGTTGACACGCTGACCGCGGGGGCCGACACAGGCGCCGATAGGATCGATGTTCTCGTCCTCGGACCACACAGCCATCTTGGTGCGGTTGCCCGCCTCACGGGCGATGGCGCGGATCTCCACGCTGCCGTCGTAGATCTCGGGCACTTCCAGCTCGAAGAGGCGCTTGACCAAACCGGGATGGGTACGGGAAATCAGCACCTGAGGGCCACGGGTGGAGCGGCGCACCTCAACGAGATACACCTTCACCAGCTGACCTTCACGGAGGGTCTCGCCGTCCACCTGCTCGTTGAGGGTGAGAACAGCCTCGGTAGTCTCGCTGCCGGTGCCGATCTTCAGACCCACGTTGCCGGTGCGGGGATCGATGCGCATGACAGTACCGGTGAGGATCTCATGCTGCTTGGAGTTGAACTCGTCATAGATCATGCCGTGCTCGGCCTCACGCAGACCCTGAATGATGACCTGCTTGCCGTTGCCGGCGGCGATACGACCGAACTCCACGTTCTCCACGGGGAGATTCACGATGCCGCCCAGCTCATGCTTGGCGCTGAGGCGCTTGGCCTCCTCCAGAGAGATCTCGGTGCCGGGATTCTCCACCACCTCCACGATCTCCTTCTGCACGTACATCTTCAGCTCCTGCTTCTCCTCGTCCACATCCACGATGACGTTCTCCACGCCCTCATGGTCGCGCTTGTAAGCAGTGGTCAGGGCCTGAATGATCTTGCCCATCATAAAGGTCTGGGGAATGCCGCGCTCTTTTTCCAGCATTGCCAGTGCCACAAAGATCTCTTCACACTTCATTGTCAATTCTCCTTATTCTATTCCGTTCCTTACAGATGTTACAACAGATTTTAAAACTCAACACGCAGACGCACCAAAGCAACCTCGGCTTTTTCAAACCGCAGTGCCTCGCCACCGCACTCGATGCTGACTGCGCCGTTATCGTAGCCCGTCAGCACACCGGGGAACTCCTTGCGTCCGTTTACGGGCTTGTAGGTCTTGACCAGCACGGCACTGCCCATAAAACGCTCAAAGTCGGAAGGCCGCTTCAAGGGGCGCTCAGCACCGGCGGAGGACACCTCGAACATATAGCTTCCCTCAATGGGGTCCACCTCATCCAGCAGGTCGCTGACGCGGCGGGACACCGCCTCGCAGTCGAGAATGTCGATGCCGCCCTCTTTATCGAGGTAGAGGCGCAGATACCACTGACCCGCCTCGCGGACGTACTCCACATCCCACAGCTCACAGCCGTTTTCCTCGGCTACAGGGGCAGCCAAATCCCATACGATTTCGGTAACTTTCTTCATGTTTCCCTCGCTTTTTTCAACGGTTGGGGAAATTTTAACCTTTGAAATTTGCCCAACAAAAAGAGCGGACAGGGGTGTCCACTCTCAGTCAACTCTTACTTACATAGGGTATACTACCACAGTTTTCCCACAATTGCAAGGCTTTTTCCCAAAAAAGAGGCCATATAGCAAGCAAAAAACTATCTAAAAACGACCTTTGGCGACTTTTGCGCTTATAAAAACCCCTCGCAGAGTTTCGCCGCCGCAGTTTTTTCGAAAAAGTGGCACACCACTTTTTCGAGCATAAAAAAGACCGCCTGCAGGCGGTCTTTTTGTCGATATTCGTTAGTCTTTCTTCTTTCCGAGCCATGCCACACCGGTCATAGAGAGGACGGTAGCAGCGGCAGCAAGACCCACACCCGCATCAAAGGTCTTGGGAGAGGTCACCGTAGTATCGGTTTCTTCCGTCACAGGCACATATCCGCCAACGTATCCACCCGTGGTCTTGGGCTTCTCTGCCACGGCGTAGGTGGAGAACAGCTTACTGCTGACTTCCACGCGGTTTCCGCGCACCCGAACATACTGATTTCCTACCAGCAGTGTGATCTCGCCCTCGTGTTCACGCAGCACCGCATAGTCGAAGCCGCTCTTGGCCTCGCCAACATCGATCCACATCGCCTCTACAGTGCGACTGGCCAGCACGGGATCGGAATTTCCCACCTTCAGCAAAACCTCGATCTCCAAATATCTGTCAATGTTGTATGCACTAAAGCCCTGATCTTCCAGTTTCTGCTCGAAAGCTGCCTGCTTTTCGGGATTAACATCGTCTTTGTGCACGATCTTCGGCAAGACTTCAACCTTAATCTCTGCGCCGTCAGCAATGGCCTCCACCATATCCGCAGTCATCTGATCGACACTTTCAGGTTCAACCCCCACCTCTTCGAGCTTGCTCCCGATATCTTCATAGGCCTCGAGATTTCTCTCTGCCTTTTCTAAAAGCTGGGCAAAGTTGCAGACGGGCAAGTCTGCGGGCTTGACTCCGTTATTCAAGCCAAATCCAGGCGCGGTCATCAGCTTTTCCAAATACTCCCTGGCACCAGTAGACAGGGCGTTGAAGGCTTCCTCTGCACCAACGATACGCTGCCAAATTTCATGGGTAAAGGGCTGAACAGCGAATTCCGCGTGGGGCGGATCGGGGTCTACCAGCGTGCCGCCGTTGGGATCGGTGCTGATGATGTATCCCTCATAGCCATCCTCTGCAACGACCAAATACTCCACCATGAACATAAAGCCCTGCGTCCACTCCAGCAGCTTTCCGTAGCTCAGTCCGGGATGGGCTGCATCCACCAGTTCGTTGACGCGGGTCTGCGCATCTTCACCCAGTTCGTTCCAAGCGCCCTCCGAGGCGAGCATCTTTCTGAGAGAGCCATCATATCCCTTGACATGTCCAAAGATTTCGCCCTCGTCGTTGCGCAAATACGTGTCGATAAACTCCTGCGCTGCCTGCTCGGTGGCCTCATCTGCACCCCACGCGGGACTAATGCAGAGACTCATCGCCATCACCAGCGACAGCACCAGCGCGATGATTCGTTTCATATAGTTTCCCTCCTGTACAGTTTTTGACATTCACTAAATGTCATATGATATTCAACTGTATCACATAATAGAAAAAATGACAAGCACTAAATGTCAAAAGGAGAGAAATATGTTTATCAATAAGGCTAAGGATGGAAAAAACAACCTCTGCGGCCCACGGGTGGCCGCCCTTCGCATGGCGATGCACATCTCACAGAGAGAGCTGGCAGATCGCTTGCAACTACAGGGACTGGACGTGGATAAAAACGCCATACAGCGTATCGAGTGCGGGAAACGGTTTGTGACCGATATTGAACTCAGGGCATTGACAAAGGTGCTGAACACAACATATCCTGTACTTCTTGATGAATGATAAAAGACCGCCCGAAGGCGGTCTTTTGTGTCGTTTTTTCGTTATTCCGTCATGATCTTCAAAATCACGCGGTCGGTCTCGCGCATACCCTCTGCGGCAAGGACGCCCACGTTGCGGATGGTGTGCTCCACATCCTCGCCCATGATGCCGTGACCTGCCTTGAAGTTATCGTCAGCGAGGTACATATTGTAGCCCAGGATACCGCACTCCACGCCCATGGCGATCTTGGCGGCGCAGGAGGCCTTGGCACCGTCGCAGATGCAGCCGGAGATCATGGCAACGGCGTTCTGCAGCGTGGCGGCAATGCCCTCATAGCCTGCCCCACGGAGCCACGCGATACCGCAGCCTGCGCCTACGCCGGCGCTGACAGCGCCGCAGTAAGCGCTGAGGCGGCCGATACCCGTCTTTTGATGGATGGTAATGAGGTCGGAGAGGGTGACGGCGCGGAGGATGGTCTCCTCGTCCTTACCCATCAGCGTACCGTAGCGCCACACGGGGACAGAGGCGGTGATGCCCTGATTGCCGGAGCCGGAGACGATGACCACGGGCATCTCGCAGCCGTTCATGCGGGCATCGCTGCCTGCGGCGGCCCAGGCGCGAGCCTGTGTCTCGGCGTTATCGCAGCTCTTGAGAAGATTGGAGCCGATGTTGGCGCCCCAGGAGTTCTCAAGGCCCTCCTTGGCGATGGCGGTGTTCTTCTCGATCTGACGAGAGATCAAGGGTTTGATCTTTTCTAAGGGTACAGTTTCAGCAAAGGTGAGGATGTCTTGAACGTTCAGCACGGACTTGTCCTGCAGATTGTCTTCAGCGTTGGCAGTGAGAGGCTTTTCCAGCAGGATCTCGTCGTCCTTCTTGATGTAAACGATGTTGGTATGGTTGTTGGCTACCCGCACCGTGGCGCTGTGACCGTCCAGCTTGCCGTGGAGGCAGATGTCCAGCATACAGGGCGTCTCGGGGCAGGTGACTTTAATGGGGGTGCTGTCCAGATATGCCTGAATGCGACCCACATCTTCTTCTGTTACGTTGGCAATGACCTGCAATTCCGCGTCAGCGTCGCCTGCCACAATACCTACCGCGATGGCAGCGTCGATGCCGCGACGACCATCGGTATTGGGAACGACCACAGACTTCACGTTCTTGAGGATATTGCCGCTGACCTCAGCCAGCACTTCACTCGGTTTTCCGCCCAGCACCTCGCGCAACTTGGCAGCACAGTACGCGACAGCGATGGGCTCTGTACACCCGGTAGCCAGCAGGAGTTCTTCCTGCAGGATGGCCAAATAGGCCTCCATTTTCTTCTCGTTCAACATCGTATCCGTCTCCTTTGCAAAATTTAGAATGATTGAAAAGCTGTTTTATAGCAGGCTTACTGCAATGCGGGGACATCGTCCTCCAGATTGACCCAATCCGCCACATCCACCACGCTAAACTCCGTCTCCGTGTTGCGGATAATGACCTTCTCAATGCCCGCGTTGATGACGAGGCGGCGGCACATGGCGCAGGAGGTGGCCTCATGTAAAAGCTCCCCCGTCTGGGCGTTGCGACCCACCAAGTAGAGGGTGCTGCCCACGGTGTCGCGGCGGGCGGCGGAGATGATGGCGTTGGCCTCGGCATGGACGCTGCGGCACAGCTCATAGCGCTCACCGCTGGGGATCTTCATGGCCTCACGGGTACAAAAGCCCATGTCCACACAGTTCTGCCGTCCACGGGGCGCGCCGTTATAACCCGTGGAGATGATCTCATCATTCTTCACGATGATGGCACCATAGACACGGCGGAGGCACGTGGCACGGCGCAGCACCGTTTCGGCAATGTCCAAGTAGTAGTTTTCCTTACTGATACGGCCCATAGTCGGTGCCTCCTTCACAAAAATGAATACACACAGAAAATTATACTGCTTTTTCTATGGTTTTTCAATCATTTACATCTCTAAAGCACCACCGCAATATAGACAAAATTTGTTCTTTATTTTTGAAAAAAATGTAAAAAGACCCGCTTCAATAGCGGGTCTTTTTACATTCATTGTCAGTTCAGCTTAAAGAGGTTATTGTCGGCGGTGAAGTTGGTCAGCTCATACAGCACCAGAATGTCGGTGCAGCCATCGGCGATGGTCTGCACCTCCTCGCGGCAGTGCCGCAGGTCAACGAGGGTGATGGTATCGTAGTCCTCCGTCAGGAAGGGCACGAAGCTGTTGGCAAAGCTGTCCTTCACCAAGAGGAGAGAGCGACCAGTGTCTGCGCCCGTTTCAATGACGACCTTGGCATAGTTGCCGCCCATGAAGATCTTGTAGTGATCCTTCTCCTCCAACGCCTCCATGGAGTAGATATTGTCGCTCAGCTCACCGTCACTGTTGACGGAAACCACCTTCACATCGGGGGCGATGGAGAGGGTATCGTAAGCGCTGTTAGGCAACATCACCTGCGAATACAGCGTGCCGCGGAAGGTGTCGGACACCTGCTCCAGCTGCCAATCCTTCGCCGCAACGCCCATAGCATCACACCACACGCCGTAGGCCGCCAGTGCGCCCTCGGTTGTCCAGTGGTGGTCGGTGCGGTAGTAGCAGCTACTGTCGCCCAACACCGCGCGGGTGTCGATGAACTGCTCACCAAACACGCTCTGGAGGGTATCGTAGCAGCTGTCGGCATCGAAAAGCTGTGCGTTCTTGGGCAGCAATTGGGGCAGCATATAGGCGGGAGTGGGTGCCATCAAAATATGGCAGTTCTTGTCAGCGTTGGTGGCAAAGAACTTCTCCACCTGCTGCAAGTTTTTCTTATACTGTGCCTTATCGAAGGTATCGGGGGTCACCTTGGCAAAATAGTGACCATCCTCGCCCAGCCATGTGTTGTTGATCTCCAGCTTGCCCATGGCGGACTGCTGCACGGTGGAGGCGGCCTCCATCCAAAAATCACGCAGCACGATCTGATCGGCGGTGTACTCCTCGGCATCGGCGGTATACTTTCCCGAGAATAACGCCTTCAGGGTAAATTCGGGGCGCTGCTCCAAATAGCGGTTCTCATTGGGGGAGAACTGGCGGTCAGGCATCACCAAAGAGGCAATGGACAACACCGCAAGGATACCGAAGATGACCACCAAAGGCAGCACTTCGCGGCGAGTTGCCTTTTCGAGGCGGCGACCGTTCTTATTTTCATTCATACTTGCGCCACCTCCTTAGAATCTGAAGTAGAGGAAGGGATTGTAGCTGTCGCCCACCAAGAAGGCCACCGACAGCAGCAGCAGTACCGCCACGCCCACAGAGCGCAAGGCAACGGCTGCCTTATCACCAAGGCGGGACTCCACCGCGTTGAAAAGGCGCACAGGCAACGTGGTACTGCCCACCGCCGCCAGCACCAGCAGCACCACATTGGAGCGCAGGAGATAAGCGGCAGCGCCGTCCCACAAGGGTGCGGTGAACATGGCGGAGAAATACTGACCCAACTGAGACATATCGGTGATGGCAAAGAGTGTCCAACCCATCATAAAGCAGAAGATGGTGTAGATGTGGCGCACCACTTTGGGCAGCTTTTCCAGCCAGCGGAGCAAGAACAGCTTTTCCAAAATGAGGAGCAATGCGTAGTAAAGACCCCACAGCAGGAAGTTCCAGCTGGCGCCGTGCCAAAAACCCGTGAGACCCCACACAATGAGGAGGTTCAGCACTTGGCGGGCTTTACCCTTACGGTTGCCGCCCAAGGGGATATACACATACTCGCGGAACCAAGTGGAGAGGCTGATATGCCAGCGGCGCCAAAACTCCGTGACAGAGCGGGACTCATAGGGATGCTCGAAGTTCTCCAAGAAGCGAAAGCCGAAGAGATGACCCAAGCCGATGGCCATGTCGGAGTAACCCGAGAAGTCGAAGTAGATTTGGAAGGTGTAGGCCAGCACGCCCAGCCACGCCACGGCGGCAGAGGGCTCGGACATGGCGGCGATCTGCTCCCACAGTGCGCCCACTTGATTGGCGATCAGCACCTTCTTGGCAAGACCCACCACGAAGCGCTGCATACCGCGGCTGGCCTCAAACACGCTCTCGCGGCGGTTGAGCAGCTCATGCTCCACCGTCTTATACTGGACGATAGGGCCTGCGATCAGCTGGGGGAACAGCGTGACGTATGCACCCACATCGAGGATGTTGCGGCAGGGCTTGACGAGACCGCGATACACATCGATGGTGTAGGACATGGTTTGGAATGTGTAGAAGCTGATACCGATGGGCAGGGCCAATCCCAAGGCGGGAATGCCTGCGTTCAGCAGGGAGTTAATATTGTCGATGGCGAAGTCCGTATATTTGAAGAAGGCCAAAATCGCCAAGTTGCCCGCCACCGACACCCACATGACAGCTTTCGCTGCCTTTTCACGGCCTTGGTCGCGGAAATAGCCGATACCCCGTCCGTTGCAGTAGTCAAACACGGTGGAGAACAGCATGATGAGGATATATTTGGGCTCACCCCAGCCGTAGAACAGCAAGCTGGCGATGAGCAGCACGGTATTGCGGGCCTTGCGGGGGCACAGGAAATAAACCAGCGCCACCAAAGGCAGAAACAGCAGCAAGAATACGGTACTGCTAAAGACCATAGTCGCAGGTCTCCTTTCGGGGGTATTGACGGCTTCTTTACACCGCCTTACGGAGAAAGCGGGACAGCGCAAGGCACTGTCCCGTTATTCTTGTTAGAGGATATCGTGGAGATAGCCCACCAGCACGCTGGAGCGGATGGCGGAGAGGTTGTTGACAAACAGCACATCGTCCACACCGTTGGTCTTGACGAAGTCGCTGACAGAGCCCTCCCAGTAACGGTAGTCGATGACATGGACGGTCTCATAATGGTCAACCAGGAAAGGCACGAAGGCGTTGCCGAAGGACTCCTTCACCACCACGCAGGAAGAACCGTCCGTAAGGGCGGGGTTCTTGATGATGGTGTAGGGCTGGTCGCCGCCTACGAAGGTGCCGTACTTATAAGAAGCGGGGGCAGAGGACTGGTCATAGATGATGGGCCAGCGGATGACCTGCCCGTTCTTGTCGGTATAGTCGAGGGTTGCCTCGGTGGACAGAGGGTGATAGGCCACCACCGTGTCGGGATTGTCGCCCAAGTGGCTGCTCTCGTTGGTATCACGGTAGAAAGTGCCGAGGAAACCGGGGAACTCCTCGGTCTCATAGCTCTCCAAGGGGGTAGGGGTCTTGCCCGCTGCCTTGCAGAACTCGGCATAGGCATAGTACGCGCCCGTTGCCGTCCAGTGATGGTCGGTGCGGAAGTAGATATACTCGCCGCGATGGGCCATCATGGCCTTGTTGAGGGGGACGGACACCACCTTATCGTTCATAAAGCCGATGATACCATCCTCAGCGGCCTTCTGGTCGGAGAAGATGTCCTTGCCATAGAGGGCATCGGGGAGGGTGATGCCGCTGCTCAAAGGGGCAGGCAGCATGTAGACCGTCGCCGTGCCCGCCACCGCATCGGCAATGGCGTTAATGTTGTCGGCATACTTCTTGGCGGTACTCTCCACGTAGGTATACATCTCATAGCCCGTATCGCCTACGCGATACACGGCATCGTAGCGCTCCTCGTCGCCCTGCACCTCGATGACCACGTGCTGAGGCTCATCCTCAACGGTGGTATCGTCCCCCTCGTCGGGAAGGGTATCATCGGGCATCACATCCCCCTGTTGGGCATCATCCACCACATCATCGGCAGGGTTTTTATCCTTGGTCACGTTGATAATCACCAGCACAATGGCGGCAATGGCCACCAAGAGGGCGATGATAAAGGGGATAAGACGGGAACTGCCGCCGCTGCGGCGGCCACGGTAACGACTCATTTCAGCCATGCCTCCACAGTATCGGCGGCGCGGTCATCACCGGACACGCACAGCACCACGGCGCAGCCATTGCGGGAGATGACAGCCTTATCAACGCGAGCCACTTCCTCAGGCTGATAACGGTCGGCCTCCATCTTCAAATCGGAAAGATACTGCTTCATGGAACTCTCCAGTGCCTGTGCAGCGGCCTCGTCCTCGCACTGGGCAGCCACCACCATCTCGGTAGTGGAGGTGGAGGCGCAGTAACCTGCGATGACGGTTGCATCGGTCACATCGAAGTAATAGCGCAAATCGCCCTCATCATAGGCCACCATCTCGCTATCCCAGTTGAGGCCGTCCACCAGCTCGGAGGCCACAGCCTCAGGCTCGATGACCTTATCCTTACTCTTATCGCCGCAGCCGGCGCACACAAGCAGCACCATCACCAGTGCCAGCACCAATGCCATGAGTTTCTTCATATCTTTTGTCCCTTTCTTTATCAGGGGAGTTCGGGGTTAACTTGCCCCTTTTCCCTCGGTTTTATGTTTGATACGGGCATACCACACCCAGTATAAGACATTCTATCACATAAGACGGAAGAAATGAAGTAAAAGTTTCAAGGGAATTTGTAAATTTTATGTGCAGCGAGGGACTTGCCGCCGCAGAGGGAAGGTGTTACAATAGCTCACAAGAAGAAAGGTAGGTGCAGCGATATGAAAACCATCTGTTTGGGCGACAGCCTCACCTATGGCTACGGTCTTTCTCCCGATGATACGTGGGTCACGCGGGCAGAGGAGGCGCTGGGCGGCGAGTGGGTCAACTGCGGCGTTTGCGGTGATACCACCAGCGGGATGCTCTCCCGTCTCAGTGCAGAGGTGCTTCCCCAAAAGCCCCACTACGTTTTGATGACGGGCGGTGCCAACGATATTCTCCTGACAGGCAGCTTTCAGCAGGCACAGTGCGCCATTATGGCTATGGTGCATCAGTGCGCCCATGTGGGGGTGCGCCCCGTCATCGGTATCACTGTGCCCATCCGCGACGATGGCGCTAACCCTTGGCTGCCCTTGACGGATATGCGCAAGGCAATGGCGGCACAACGGGAGTATACGGCGTGGCTACGGCTGTTTGTCAAGACCATGCGCCTGCGCTGTGTGGATTTTGCCGCAGCATTTGAGTCCCATCCCGACCCCAAGTCCCTGTATCAGGAGGATGGTCTCCATCCCAACGCCGCGGGACACCGCCTCATGACTCAGACTCTGTTGGAAAGCCACATTTGGCGTGTGGAGGACTAAGAGATGCGCTACCGTTATATTACCTCTCCTTCCACCGACCCGCGGTGGAACTTGGCGCTGGAGGAGTATATATTCGACTCCCTGCCCCGTGATAAGAGCTATTTTATGCTGTGGCGCAACCACAACACCATTGTGGTGGGAAAAAATCAGAACACCGCTGCGGAAATCAACGGGCAGTTCGTCCGCAGCAAGGATATTACGGTGGTGCGCCGTCTCTCGGGCGGCGGTACGGTCTACCACGATTTGGGAAACTTGAACTTCACCTTCATCACCGATGCCGCCGATGCTGCGGAAATCGATTTTCGCCGTTTCTGTCTTCCTATCGTGGAGGCACTGGCTGACCTCGGCGTAAAGGCGGAGATCAACGGGCGCAACGACATCACCATTGCGGGCAAGAAGTTCTCGGGCAACTCCCAATATCTGCGGGACGGGCGCGCCATGCACCACGGAACGCTGATGTTCCGCTCAGACCTGACGGTGCTGAGCCGCGCACTGGCGGTGGATCGTGAAAAGCTCAGCGCAAAAGGCATCCCCTCGGTGGTGAGCCGTGTCACCAACATCGGCGACCATCTGCCCCCTGATGTGACCATTGACGACCTCCGCGATGCGCTGCTGCGGCATATTCCCTGTGAGGATAACGCTGCCCCCTATGTGCTGACAGAGGCGGACATAGCCGCCATCGACAAAATTGCAAAAGAGCGCTACGCCTCGTGGGAATGGACATACGGGCAGTCGCAAGCATTGCAGCGCAGGGAAAAGCAGCGCATTGAGGGCTGCGGCACCATCGATGTGTCGTTGGATAGCGACGGCGGCATCATCACCGCGCTGGATATTCACGGTGACTTCTTCGGCAGCGGCGATGTTGCAGAACTCTCCGCCGCTCTCGTGGGCTGCCGCTGTGAGAAAGAGGCGCTGAAAGAACGGCTCGACACCCTCCACTTGCAGCACTATATCCACAACTGCCCCCAAGAGGCGTTGATCGAACTTCTCCTGCCGTAAAGAACAAAAAGCCACACTCCCGTTGCTGGAAGTGTGGCTTTTCTCGTTTTACCATTTTTTATCTTCGTAAGGTGTACTCTCAACACCTGTAGCATTTAGCTTGGCAACCATCCCATCAAGTTTCCCGCGCCAAAGTTTTTTGAACCAGTCCGTATGTCCAAACCAACTCACAAGGGCAGGGCTGATCGCATAGTAGGTGCGAATGAGCGCTCGCCCGTACCATGTTTTCGCCAAAGTATAGTCGCGGAATCGCCGCAGTGTCCACACCTGCGGGCAGTCGTAGGAGCCGTAAACAGCAGTGGCAACATAGCAGCCGCCATTTAAATTCTTTGGTGTTATCGGCTCCACACTGGGGAGCGCAGGTGCAACGAACGTTGGGTCAATTTTTTTGATTTTTGAATAAGTATCCTTAATTTCGTTAATGTCTTCCTCTCTATTTCCAAGATAGAGCGACAACGCCTTCCCATTGGGATAAATCAGTGCATCCAGCCTATAAGTTATAATCTTCGCAAACGTTTTTAATCTCTCGCCGCTTTCTTTAGCTGAAATTCCTTTTTTAGGAATTGAAAAACGGACCATTGCTTCAGCTGTAAGCAATCTTTCCAAAACGATAGAAGCAAAGTTCGACGCAGCATCAGCATGAATATCTGATTTTTCAGTTAAGATTTTCTTTGTTTCTTCAAATACTCTTAGTGCTGTCTCGTATACCAGCAGCTTATAATTCTCAACATCTCCCTCTTCAGCTGTGCTCTTGCTACGCCCCTTCTCCTCGCCCCTCTCCTGCTTATCTGTACCGTCATCGGGAACACTACGTATTGCTTTTATTGTTTCAAGACTGAACGAAATTCTCATTCTTGCATATCCAGAGTCCTGGAAAAGGTACTCATTGAATTGATCAAGCGTTGGATTAGATTCGAGTTTTACCAGTGTCTTTTTTCTTTTCTCTTCCTCCCATTCGTTAAGTGCATCTGTCACCTCATGTTCAATCTCCTGAACCTCGGCAAAGGTTGTTGCCGCAGCATAGGCTTTTCCAACGGTAGTAAACAGCGCTTTGTTGGATTCTTCATTCAGTGGAGATCCCATCGAAAACAAGAGACTTTTTGCCGCAAGCAACCACGCCTCTTTTACTTGTTCTTTTTCATTGACAAGTTCAAGACAAATCTTAACAGCCTCTTTGTATTTTTTTGCCGCATAGAGAGATTCTGCTCTTTTAAGTTTCGCTTCCATCATGGTTGCTTCTTCTCCTCAATTCTCCACCGTATATCCGCAGCGGTTGCATTGATACGTTGTCTTTTTTCGTCCAAGGGCTCCTGCCGCCAAACCGACTGGGCCAGCAATCACCGCACCAAGCACTGCTTTTCCTCCACTAAAACCGCCTTTTCTCTCTCCAACAGCACGAAAATAACCGATACCACATCTTGGACACATTTGGAAACTATAATCCTTTGCCATACCCGTTCCTCCTAATACTTTTTCGTTTTTTGGGGAATCTTCTTCGATTTTACTCAATCTTTGAGTATATGTCAATACTCATAATATGAGTATGTTAGGATAAGCCGACAGGAGGTGAGGCTATGGCAAGTTACAGGGAGCGGATGCGGGAAGTTCGGGAAGATGCTGATTTGACGCAAGCAGAATTGGGGAAAATCCTTGATAAATCTCAACAGGGTTATAATCACATCGAAGCAGGCCGCGCAGAACTGAAAATTGATGACCTTATCAAACTCTGCAAATTCTATAATCTGTCTGCCGACTATCTCATTGGCCTCATAGACAAAAAGAAATCATACAAATAAAAGCCACACTCCCGTTGCTGGAAGTGTGGCTTTATTAGTGAAAAGTGAAAAGTGAAGAGTGAATAGTGAAAAAGCAAAAACCCGATTGCTTTCGCAATCGGGTTTTGGTGCGCGGTACAGGACTCGAACCTGTGACCCCATGCACGTCAAGCATGTGCTCTACCAGCTGAGCTAACCGCGCAGACAACGATGGTATTCTATCGTAAAACTTTCAACTTGTCAACACCTTTTTTGCGAAAATATAAAATTTCTTCTTTCACCCCTACTTCTTGTGTCCCGTTCCTTGCATTGTGGACAGGTCTTGTGTTATAATACCTTAATTAAAGTCGTATCATAGCGCCTTTCGTCGAAAACGAAGGGCAGGGAGGTTCTTTTGGAAAGAAATTTGGTTTTGGTTTCCGAGGAGGCAATGGCCCTCCAGAAGGAATTTACAAAGAAAATAAAAGCCATCCACGAGGGCGAGGGGCGCAGTCCCAAGGCCATGGTGGATACCTTCGGCTGCCAGCAGAATGTAGCCGACAGCCAGCACATTCTCGGTATGCTGGAGGAGATGGGCTGCACCTTCACCGATCAGGCCAACGAGGCCGACATCATCGTGCTGAACACCTGCGCCATCCGCGACCACGCGGAAAAGCGGGTATTTGGCACGCTGGGCGCGCTGACCCACACCAAGAAGGCCAACCCCAAGCAGGTCATCTGCCTGTGCGGCTGCATGGCACAGCGCAAAGAGGTGGCGGAGAAGGTGCGTACCTCCTACCGCCATGTGGACTTGGTCTTTGGCCCGCAGGCGCTGTGGAAGTTCCCTCAGCTCCTCCATCAGGTCTACACCCGCAATGGGCGCGTGTTCTCCGTGGAGGATGAGCACGGTCAAATCGCCGAAGGTATGCCCGTTGTCCGCGAGGGGCGCACCCGCGCATGGGTGTCCATCATGTACGGCTGCAACAACTTCTGCTCCTACTGCATCGTCCCCTACGTCCGTGGTCGTGAGCGCAGCCGTGAGCCCGAGAAAATTATTGAAGAAGTCCGTCAGCTGGCGCAGGAAGGCTACAAGGAAATCACCCTCTTGGGTCAGAACGTAAACTCCTACGGCAAGGATTTGGATAGTAACTGGGACTTTGCAGACCTGCTCCGTGAGCTGGATAAAATCGAGGGAGACTATCTCCTGCGGTTCATGTCCTCTCAGCCTAAGGACGCCTCTTTCAAGCTCTTTGATGCCATGGCGGAGTGCAAGCACGTTGCCAAGCAGCTGCATCTGCCCGTCCAGTCGGGCTGCGACCGCGTGCTGCGGGCTATGAACCGCCCCTACGATAAGGCGCGGTATTTGGAGCTCATTACTTACGCCCGCAAGGTCATGCCCGACTTGGTGCTGACCTCCGATGTGATTATCGGCTTCCCCGGCGAGACGGAGGAAGAGGCCATGGAGACGGTGGCACTGGTGGAGGAAGTCCGCTTCGATGCCCTCTTCACCTTTATTTTCTCCCCTCGTCCCGGCACGCCTGCGGCGAAGATGGACGACCCTGTGCCCCGCGCAGAGAAGCAGGTGTGGTTTGATAAGCTGTGCGATGTGCAGAACACCATCAGCGCAGAAATCCACGCAGGCTATGTGGGCAAGACCATGCGTGTGTTGGTAGATGGCGAGACGGACGATGCCCGTACGCCCCTTTCTGCCCGCACCGCAGGCGGCAGACTTGTCCACCTCACAGGCGACAAGGCCGCCATCGGCACATACCGCGATGTACGCATTACCGACAGCAACACCTGGGCGCTGTTCGGCGAGATGCTTTGATTGATTTGATTTTTGATGGAAAGGGAGGCGCCACATGGCAGAGCTGACCCCCATGATGCAGCAGTACCTGCAGATAAAAGAGGAAAATCCCGGCACGATTTTGTTCTTCCGCTTGGGTGACTTTTATGAGATGTTCGCCGACGATGCCCGCGTGGCATCGAAGGAACTGGATTTGACACTCACCACCCGCGACAAGAATAAGCCCGAGGCAGAGCGCACCCCCATGTGCGGTGTGCCCTATCATGCCGCCGATTCCTATATCTCCCGCCTTATCTCCCGCGGCTACAAGGTAGCCATCTGCGAGCAGACGGAAGACCCGGCCCAGGCCAAGGGTCTTGTGAAGCGGGACATCGTCCGCGTGGTGACGCCCGGCACCGTTATTGACGGCACGTGCTTGGAGGAGGGCAAGTCCAACTTCTGCGCAGGTGTGTACTTGGATGATGACTATGCCGCCGTGGCGGTGTGCGACATCTCCACAGGTAAAGCTCACGCCACTGCCTTTGCAGGCCCCGACCGCGCAGCGCAGCTGCAAAACGAGTTGGGCCGTTTCGCTCCTGCCGAGGCGGTGATGAACGAGGGTGCGTATTTCTGCGAAAGCCTCCGCACGTTCTTAAGCGACAAGCTCTCCTGCTATGTGGAAAAGCTGCCCAATCACCGCTTCGCCATCGAGGGAGCAGAAAAGCTCTCCCGCCGTCAGTTCGGCGATGATACCATCGCCCGCCTCCCCCGCGACAACCCCGCCCTGCTGCCTGCGCTGGGGGCGCTGCTGGGCTATCTCCACGAGACGCAGAAAACTGACCTGTCCCACATTGATGATTTGGAATATTACCGCCGCGGGCAGTTCATGGAACTGGATTTCACCGCCCGCCGCAATTTGGAACTGACGGAGACACTCCGCAGCAAGGAGAAGAAGGGCTCTCTCTTGTGGGTGCTGGATAAGACCAAGACCGCCATGGGCGGGCGTATGCTCCGCTCTTGGTTGGAGCGCCCCCTCCTCAACGTCACCGCCATCGAGCGCCGCAGCGGCGCTGTGGCAGCTCTCGCCGAGAACACTGTGGCTCGTGAGGAGCTGATTCTCACCCTTGGAGGCATCTCCGACATGGAGCGTTTGGTGGGCCGCATCGTCTACGGCAGCGCGGGAGGCCGCGACTTGGCATCCCTCCGCAGCGCTATGGAGTCCCTTCCCATGGTGAAGGCGCAGCTTGCTGCCTTCCCCAAGGGTCGTCTCCATGAAATCGGTGAACAGCTGGATGACCTTAACGATTTGTGCAGCGATATTGCCATGACGCTGGTGGACGAGCCGCCCTTCTCTGTCCGCGAGGGTGAGTTGATTCGTGACGGCTTCGACAGCGAGGTGGACCGTCTCCGCACCATTCTCCATGGCGGTAAGGACATTATTATCAACATGGAGGCCGCCGAGAAGGAGCGCACGGGTATCCGCACGCTGAAAATCGGCTACAACAAGGTCTTTGGTTACTATATCGAGGTGTCCAACTCCTTTAAGGAACTGGTTCCCGAAACCTACATCCGCAAGCAGACGCTGGTGAACGGTGAGCGCTTCATCACCCAAGAGCTGAAGGATTTGGAGCACGACATCCTCTCGGCAGAAGGGCGCGTGACGGCGCTGGAATATGAGCTGTTTACCAAGTTGCGCCTCCATGTGGCGGCGCAGGCACAGCGCATTCAGACCGCTGCGGCACTGATTGCCGAGCTCGATTCCCTCTGCTCCCTCGCCGCCGTGGCAGTAAAGTATAACTACTGCCGTCCCGTGGTGGACGAGAGCGGCGTCATTGAAATCCACGAGGGTCGCCACCCTGTGGTAGAGCGGATGCGGAGCGATGCTCTGTTCGTGCCCAACAACACCTACATGGGGGCACAGAGCGACCGCGTGGCCATTATTACAGGCCCCAACATGGCGGGTAAATCCACCTATATGCGACAGGTGGCGCTCATTACCCTCATGGCGCAGGTGGGCTCTTTCGTCCCCGCCAAGGCGGCACATATTGGCGTGGTGGACCGCATTTTTACCCGCATCGGTGCAAGCGATGATTTGAGCGCAGGTCAGTCCACCTTCATGGTGGAGATGACGGAGGTCAGCGATATTTTGAAGTCCGCTACTGCCAACTCCCTCCTCATCCTCGATGAAATCGGGCGCGGCACATCCACCTTTGATGGTATGTCCATCGCACGGGCGGTGCTGGAATACTGCGCCGATAAGAAGAAGCTGGGCGCAAAGACACTCTTTGCCACCCACTATCACGAGTTGACGGCACTGGAGGGCACGATTCCCGCCGTGAAGAACTATAACATCGCTGTCCGCGCCCGTGGTGATGATATCGTATTTTTGCGGAAAATCATCCCCGGCGGTGCTGACCGCAGCTACGGTATCGAAGTTGCCAAGCTGGCAGGACTGCCCAAACAGGTGGTGGACAACGCACGCATTATTTTGGAAGAACTGGAACAGCAGGCAGGCAAGCCTCAGCGCCCCGTGATTTCCGAGGATGACCAAGTATCCTTGGAGGCATTGGGGGAGAGCGCCGTCATTGACGCGCTGCGCCGTACGCAGGTGGACACTCTGTCCCCCTTGGAGGCGCTGAACCTGCTGTATGAATGGAAGCAGAAATTGCAGTAAGGAGGAGTTTATGCCGCATATCCAATGTCTACCGCCCCATGTAGCGGACTTGATTGCCGCAGGCGAGGTGGTGGAACGCCCCGCCAGCGTGGTGAAGGAGCTGGTGGAGAACGCCATTGACGCCGGAAGCTCTGCCATCGTGGTGGAGATTCAAAACGGCGGCATGACCTATATCCGCGTCAGCGACAACGGCTGCGGCATTGCCTATGACCAGCTGCCCACGGCCTTTTTGCGCCACGCTACCAGTAAGCTCCGTACCGCCAATGATTTAAGTGCCATCGGCACACTGGGCTTTCGCGGTGAGGCGTTAGCTGCCATTGCCGCCGTCAGCCGCGTGGATATTTTCTCCCGCGCCGAGGGCAGTACGGCGGGCGGCTCACTCCACATTGAGGGCGGCGCAGCAGAGGATGTGACGGAGACAGGTGCGCCGCAGGGCACTACCATCTGCGTCCGCGACCTCTTCTATAACACCCCTGCCCGCATGAAGTTCATGAAGAAGGACAGCGCTGAGAGCGCCGCCATCTCCGGTGTGGTGCAGCATTTGGCGCTGAGCCATCCCCATATCTCCTTCAAGCTCATCCGCGATGGGCAGGAAAGTCTCCACACTCCCGGTGATGGGCAGCTCTATTCCGCCATTTACGCCGCTATGGGGCGTGATTTCGCCCTGTCTCTGCTGCCCATTGAAGGGCGCGGCGGCGAGGTGGAGGTGAAGGGCTTCATCACCAAGCCCCTCAACTGTCACGGCAGCCGCGGCAAGCAGGTGTTGTTCGTCAACGGGCGCTTTGTGAAGTCCCAACTGCTGACGGCGGCGCTGGAGGAAGCCTATAAAAATCAGATGATGAAGGGCAAGTTCCCCGGCTGTGTCCTCCATGTGACGCTGCCCCCTGAGATGGTGGATGTGAATGTCCATCCCGCCAAGACGGTGGTGAAGTTCGTCTCCGACAAGGCGGTATTTGATGCCGTCTACTACACAGTGCTGGACACCCTCAACGGGGAAAAGCGCCCTGTGAAGGAAGAAAAGCCCCAGCAGCAGAGTTTCTACCGCTCCATGACGGCGGAGGAGTTCCGCGCCAAGAGCGCTGCCGAGACGAAAAAGCCCTTGGGCAGCTACACCACCGCCCAGCGCAG
Source organism: Oscillospiraceae bacterium (assembly GCA_017408915.1). GTDB lineage: Bacteria > Bacillota > Clostridia > Oscillospirales > Oscillospiraceae > Vescimonas. The sequence goes on from JAFQTS010000080.1 coordinate 40,109, forward strand.
CACACCCGTCAGCGCACCCGCGCCCAAGCCTGCTCCCACACCCGCGCCGAAAAGTGCACCTGTGCGCCCTGCGGCTGAGCCTATTTTCGTCCGCGATGTGGCGGAGAAGGGTAAGCCCTTCACCTACACCGCAGGCACAACACGCTATGAAATCACCCCGCCCAAGGCAGAAGAGGTGAAGCAGGAAACGCTGCCGCTGCCCGCTGTGGAGACCCCCGTCCCTGTGGAGGTGCAGGAGACGATGCTGCCGAAGGAAGCCCCGTGGCGCATGGTAGGCGAGGTGCTGAAAACCTACATCATCTGCGAGGACGAGCAGGAAAACGTGTGGCTCATCGACAAGCACGCCGCCCACGAGCGGCTGCGGTTCGATGCGCTGAAGGCCGCTGACCATCCCGTTATGTCCCAGCCCCTGCTGACACCCTTGACGGTGTCGTTAGAGGCCGAGAGCTACGCCGCCGCGGTGGAGAACTTGGACACATTGGAGCGCTTTGGCTTTGTGTGTGAGGACTTCGGCAGCGGCACGCTGCTGATTCGCGAAATCAGCACAGAGGTGCGCTTGGAAGATGCCGCTGCCACGGTGGAGGAGTTGAGCCAAAAGCTGGCTACAGGCCGCGCCGACCCCGCCGCCGCGCGGGATGAACTCCTCCACACCATGGCCTGCAAGAGCGCCATCAAGGCGGGCATGACCACCGATGCCAAGGAGCTGCAGGCACTGGTGGAGAAGGTGCAGGCAGGAGAGATCCTCTACTGTCCCCACGGCAGACCCGTGAAGCACAAACTGAGCAAATACGAAATCGAGAAGCTATTTAAGCGCGCATAAGGAGAACACAAAATGGCGACAGTCCTCTGCGTGGTGGGTCCCACCGCCTCGGGAAAAACAAAAATGGGTGTGGCACTGGCACAGCGCTTCAACGGCGAGGTGGTCAGCGTGGACTCCATGCAGCTTTACCGCGGCATGGAGGTGGGCACGGCTGCCCCTACGCCCGAGGAGATGGCGGGCATTCCCCACCACATGGTGGGCATCGCTGCGCCTACAGAGAACTGGTCGGTGGCGAAATACGTTGCCGAGGCGGACAAGCGGGTGCAGGATATTCTCGCCCGTGGAAAGCTGCCCGTACTGGTAGGCGGCACGGGGCTTTACTTGGACTCCCTTGTCCGCGGCATCGACTTTGCCGCAGGAGAGCAGGGCGGGGAGCTGCGCATCAAGCTGCAGCAGCGCCTTGCCAAGGAGGGCGCGGAGGCGCTTCTTAATGAATTGCGCGCCATCGACCCCGAGGCGGCGGCAAAGCTCCATCTGAAAGACGAAAAACGCATCGTGCGGGCATTGGAGGTCTACTACGAAACAGGCCGCACCATCACAGAGCACGATGCTGAAACCAAGAAACAACCCCCTCGTTACGATGCCCTCTACATCGGTCTCGACTTTGAAAACCGCGACGACCTCCGCGCACGCATTGATCAGCGTGTGGAGCAAATGGTGGCGCTGGGGCTTTTGGAGGAAGTAAACGCCCTCCTCGCCTCTGATGCTGACCGCCGCGCCACGGCGTGGCAGGCCATTGGCTACAAGCAGTTCCTCGCCGTGGCTGATGGAAAGACATCGATGGAAGAAGCCATTGAAGAGGTGAAGCTTCGCTCGCGGCAGTATGCCAAGCGGCAGCTGACGTGGCTAAGGCGCAACGAGAACATTTTTTGGGTACGCTGGGAAAAAGAGCCGAATTTCCCCGCGGGGCTCCAAAAAGCGACAGAATATCTCCTGCAAAATGGATTACGATGAACCTCGGCAGGGCTTGTCCCTGCACATACATAGAAACGAGGACATCGCCATGCAGAAAAATAATCTTCAGGACATCTTTTTGAACCGCGCAAGAAAGCAGGCTGTGCCTGTGACCATGTTTTTAATGAACGGCTTTCAGCTGCGAGGCGTCATCACGGGGTTTGACAGCTTTGTGGTGGTCTTGGACAGCGAGGGCAAACAGCAAGTTATCTATAAGCACGCCATCTCCACCATTGCGCCCATACGGGGCATTTCTCTGGCGGAGGAGGCAGCAACATAAGGAGTAAGCAATGAAAACCACGCCCATCTTCAAAATACTCTCCGCTGCCGTGTTGCTGGCAGTGGTGTTCTACTTCGTGGTACAGGGCTACCGCTATTTCTCCGACCCCATCAATACCACCTATGTCTATGCCTCCCGCGAGTGGGACGCCATTGAGACGGAGGGGTATCTGGTGCGGGAGGAGGAGACCTTCCACAGCGGACTTACGACCCTGCACCACACCCTCACCGAGGGACAGAAGGTGGGCAAGAATCAGACCCTTGCCATCGCCTTTACCGACAGCGGCGCACTGACCCGTGTGGAACAGCTCCAGTCGCTGGAATTGCAGGCCCAGCAGCTGTCCTTCGCGCTGGAATCCTTTCTGGACGGCGATGCGGCACTGAAATTGGACGACAATATCCGCGAGGACTTGACCACCCTCCATCAAGCTATCGCCACGGGAGATTATTCTCAGGGTGAAGACAGCCGTGCTGCCCTGAAGGCGGCCATTTTGAAGCGGGATTACACCTACACCTCCCAAGAGCAGATCGAGCAGGATCTGGATGCGGTAGAGGCACAGATCGCGGAAAAAGAGGCCACGTTGAACGGCACGGACATTACTGCGCCACGAAGCGGCGTCTATTCTGCGGTGTGTGACGGGTACGAGGCGGTGCTGCGCCCTGAGATGATGGAGACGTCTACCCCCGCTACCTTCGCTAATCTCCGCGCCGAGGCGTATCAGGCGAATGTCGGTAAGCTCATTTACGGTGATGTGTGGTATTACGCCACTGTCATCACCGAGGAGCAGGCACTGCTGTTGGAAGATCGCTCCAGCGTAACGGTGCAGTTCGCTAAGGGCTTTACCGAGCCCTTCACCATGTATATCAAGCACATTTCCGAACCCGAGGGCGGCAAGTGCGTGTTGTGGCTCAGCTGCGATGAATATATGTCCCAGACCACGCTGCTGCGGCAGCAAACGGCCACGCTGCTGCTGAAAGAATACGAGGGTCTGCGGCTGCCGGACAAGGCCCTGCGTGTCAATGAAGACGGTAAGACCGGCGTATACTGCGTCATCGGTGCCCGCGCCCGCTATAAGGGCGTGGCGGTGGTCTACCACGGCGAGGATTATGTTCTCGTCACCCCCACCGACACAGGCAGTACGAACCTGCTGCGGCAGGGCGATCAGGTGATCGTCACGACGGCAGAACTTTTTGACGGCAAGGTCATCGGATAAAAGAGAAAGAGGGAAACACTATGTCTATTAAAGAGAACATCGCCTATATCCGCGCACAGATTGATGAGGCCGCCCGCGCAACAGGGCGCACAGGCGCCGACATTACGCTGGTGGGCGCCAGCAAGATGAACGATGCCGCCGCCTGCCAAGAGGCCATCGCCGCAGGCATCGACGTGCTGGGCGAAAACCGCGTGCAGGAGATGACGGAGAAGCTGGGGCAGAACGCCTACGACGGTGCGCCTTTGCACTTCATCGGCCATCTCCAGCGCAACAAGGTCAAGCAGGTGGTGGGTAAGGTGGCCCTTATCCAGTCCGTCAGCTCTATCGCCCTTTTGGACGAGATCGAGAAGGTGGCGGCCAAGATGGATTTGGTGCAGGATATTCTTTTGGAGGTGAATATCGGCGGCGAGGAGGCCAAGTCGGGCTTTGCCCCTGAAGAGGTATTCGATGCTGTGCGCTACGCCCGCACGCTGCCCCACATCAGTCTCCGCGGTTTGATGACCATACCACCCATTGCGGTGGAGCAGGGTGCGAACATACCATATTTTGATAAAATTCGCGCGCTTTTTGTTGACATAGGCGAGAAAATGTACGATAATAAATGGGAGTATATCTCCATGGGCATGAGCGACGATTACGCCGAGGCTGTTCGCTGCGGTGCCAACATGGTACGGGTAGGTTCGGCTATCTTCGGAGCGCGAAACTACACCAAATAAACACACGGGAGGGCTATGCTATGGGTTTCATGGACGAGCTGAAGAAGATCATTCACCCCTACGATGATGAGGATTACGATTACGAAGAAGAGCTGGAAGTCACTGAGCGCGCCGAGAGCCGCGCCACCATTTTCGATGAGCGCCGCGAGGATCGCAGAAGCGAGGATCGCCACAACAAGGTGGTGAACATCCACGCAACCGCCGCACTGAAGGTGGTGCTGGTAAAGCCCGAGCGCTTTGAGAACGCCAGCGAGATCGCCGACCATCTCCGCGAGAAGCGCACGGTGGTGCTGAATCTGGAGTCCACCAACAAGGATGTGGCACGCCGCCTCATCGACTTCCTCTCCGGTGTGGCCTATGCCGGCGAGGGCAAGATCAAGAAGGTCGCCGCCAACACCTACATCATCACGCCCTACAGCGTGGACATCATGGGCGATCTTATTGACGAGTTGGAAAACAACGGTCTGTATCTGTAATTCCGATACGGCGATAACGGAGGGATAAAGTATGTTTACACCCCAGGAAGTTTCCGAGAAAGTATTCCCTAAAGCCTCCTTTGGCTCCGGTGGTTACGCTATGAGCGCTGTGGACGAGTTTCTCGACACACTGACGGAGGATTATACGGCGCTTTATAAAGAGAATGTGGCGCTGAAGGCTAAGCTGAAGGTGCTGGCAGAGAAGGTGGAGGAGTATCGCGCCACCGAGGATGCCATGCGTTCCACCCTCTTGACGGCACAGCGTATGGCCGCCAAGCTGGTGCAGGAGGCACAGGAGGAGAAGGACAACCTTCTCAACGAGGCCCGCGCCCAGCACGCCGCCGAGATCCGCCTTTTGGACGACGAGACCAACGTGGCAAAGCAGAAGCTGGCCCTTGCTCAGCAGAATCTGTCCGACTTCATCCAGCGCAGCCGCGCCCTCTGCGAAGAGCACGCTGCCTTCCTCACCTCTCTGCCTGAGCTGGTTCCCGCTGTGGAGGCCACGCCTGTTGCCGCCCCTATGGAGAGCGACCTTCAGAAGGACATTCTCAGCGTGTTTGACGTTGTAGAACCCGCCGTGGACGAAGATCCCACTGTGGTGATGGAGCCTGTGCAGATCGAGGCCGCCGAGGAAGTCGCCGCCCCCGCTGCCGAGGAGATCGTGGATGACTATGTGGACGATGTGATCCCCAGCGACTTCAAGCTGAGCCTGGACGAGCTGAAGTTCGGCCGCAACTACAGCGCCGAGGACTAAACCACTATGAAGGATAAGCCCATCATCGCCCTGCTGTACGATTTCGATAGGACTTTGTGTACGCAGGACATGCAGAACTATACCTTCATCCCCTCCTTGGGCTACACCCCTGCCCAGTTTTGGCAGAAGGCCAACACCTTCGGCTGGGAAAATCACATGGATGGTCTCTTGGCCTATATGTACACCATGATTGAGGAGTGTCGGGCACAGGGCATCACCCTTGACCGGGAGTATCTGCGCCGCTGTGGTGAGGCCATCGAGTTGTTCCCCGGTGTGAAGGAGTGGTTTGCCCGTATCAACGCCTTCGGTGAGGAGCAGGGTGTAACGGTGGAGCACTATGTGCTGTCCTCGGGTTTGACAGAGATCATTGCCGGCAGCGGCATCGCCCACGAGTTTAAGAAGGTTTACGCCTGCGAGTTCTTCTACCGTGACGGCAAGGCCTGCTGGCCTAAGCTGGATGTCAACTTCACCAACAAGACCCAGTTCGTCTACCGCATCAATAAAGGCGTGCTGGATGTGAGCGACGACCGCCGCTTGAACGACTCCATGCCGGACGATTCCAAGCGTGTACCCTTCACCAACATGATCTATTTCGGTGACGGGCTCTCCGATGTGCCCTGCATGAAAATGATGCGCTCCTACGGCGGACAGGCCATTGCCGTGTATCAGGAGGGCAACCGCGCCGCTGTGGAGGATCTGCTGGCCAAAGGCCGCGTGAACTTCATCTTCCCCGCCGATTACCGGGAGGGTACGGCGCTGGACACCACAGTGAAGAACATTCTGCGGAAAATGGCCATCACCGATGCACTGACAAGCGAGAACGAGCGCCAGCTCCGCTCCATCGGGCAAGGGATCCTGCCTTATCAAGAGACTCTGTTTGAATGAATAAAAAAGAAGCTCCCCGATGGGGAGCTTCTTTTTTGCTCGCTTTACTTCTTATTGTTGCGGAGCATGAGGATCACCAGCACGATGATGGCGATCACCGCCACCACGATCAGGCCGATCATCAAGCCCATGTTCATGCGGTCGCCCGTCTTGGGGGCAGGCGCGATCAGCAAAATCTCCTCTGCCCACGCGCTCACCGTCAGCAGCGCCACCAGCAGGGCGCTGAGCAACGTCTTACATACAGCTTTCATCTCAGTTCCTCCTTACAAATAATTCAGGGGGTCAACATAGGTGCCGTAGTATTTCACAGCAAAGTGACAATGGTTGCCGGTGGAGATACCGGTTGAGCCCATGCGGGCGATCTGCTGTCCCTTATAGACATGCTCACCGGCACTTACCAGCAGGGAACTGTTGTGTCCGTAAATGGTCTGGAATCCATTGCCATGGTCGATGGTAACGGCATAGCCAAGGCCGCCCTGCCAGCCGGATGCGATTACCGTACCGCCGTCACTTGCGTAGATAGGCGTACCGTAGCTGTTGGCGATATCGATGGCGCCGTGGTTGGTGCTGGCACCCTTGGTAGGAGCACGGCGATTGCCGAAATAGGATGTCAGCGTACCGTAGCAGGGCCAACGGAAGCTGCCGGTGGGGAACCAGCTGGGACGGGGGATCGTGCCCCGTGCCTGCAGCTCGGTAATCGGCTCTGCCAGTGTCACAGCGGCTACCGTCTCGCGATCGTTCTCCGTACCATTGATATACGTCACATTGACCGTCACATCCGCCTTGCCGTATTGTCCTGCGGAGAGAACCTTATAATCGCCCTGATACATGGAGTCGTCATCCTCATACTCCACCTCAAAGGGCACATCGGTCACATAGCGCTGGCGCTCCACGTTCACCACCGTCAGGTAGGGAACAGCATTGGAGATGGTCAGCACGTCGCCTACACGCAGCAGGTCGATGTCGTAACCGGGGTTCATATCCATCAGCTGATCCAGTGTCATTTCATAGAGCTCGGCAATGTAATAATAGCTGTCGCCGGCTTCCACCGTGTAGGTGACTTCCCCGGACTTCGTCTCGTTCAGGATCTCCGCGATCTTGCCAAGGTTCATCACCAAAGAGGCGTCCACATAACCCTCGCGGATCTCCACATCTTCCTTGAAATAACACTCCACCGTATTGGCAGAAACATAGCTTCGGGTCAGCTGATCCAGCAGCTCTTCCAAGGCGCCTGCAAAGGTGGTGGCCGCAATGGGCTCACCGCCCACATATAGCGTATAGCCGTAGTCCACCACGCCCAGTTCTTCTGAGAGGTTGGCGGCAAGCTCTTCCTTGCTGTCCACCTCACTGCGGGGTACTACGCCGATGACAGTGTCCAGCTTAGCCTCATCTACGCTGTAGCTCTGATCCTGCAGCGTCTCACGGGTAACACTCTCCACATCCTCTACCACGGCACTGACCGTATTGAAGCCGGAGACCGTACCTAACGAGATCCCGTCATAGGTGGCTGTCGTACCCACTGTGTAGAAAGAGAGCACGGCACAGATACCAACCACCACCAACGCACCGCTGAGGAAGGCAACGGGATGGAGACGATGCTCGCCGTTTTTAACAGCGCCCTTGGGGTTGGTAATGCGCTTCATGCGGCGATGGCGGAACACGCCGGTAATGGCCGCTGCCATACGGGGCAGGCTTCCGGCAAAAAAGAGGCACAGCTGCGCCAAGCCGATCTCCGACTCAGGGAAATGACGGCGGCGCGTCTCTCTGCGCTGATGACGCAGGTCGCGGCGCAGAGAGTGTAAAAACGCCCTGCACTTCCCAGCTGTTTTGCTCAGCCACAGCGGAATGTTCAACAGATCATGAGGCTTATGCTCCTCTATGTAAAACTTCCACGCGCGCAGATTGTCCATCCACATTTTCCACGCCTTTGCCACGGTCATTTTCTGACGGCGGGATTTTGCGGTTTTCTTGTCTGTTGCTTGTGTCATGAGTAAATTCACCTAAAAGTTCTAAATTTGTCACAAAGCATATAATACACAACATTTATCCTTGGGTCAAGTGTAAAATTTTGAATTTTGTGACTTCCAAAATTTACCTGTTTGCAGTGCGCCGCTTGCGCTGCGCACTGCATCACGGGAAAATTTATGCCTCACCGCCGTTATTGGCGGCGGACTTATTCTTATTGTGGCGGCGTCCGCCGCGGTGGCGGGGACGACGATGGGTGCTGCCGCCCTCGCTCTTTTCCGCCTTGGGTGCAGCGCCTACCTCCTTGGGCTTTGCCTCTGCTGCCACAGCGCCGCCTTCCGCCTTGGGGCGGCTGCCGCCTCTCCTGCGGCGGCGAGAAGAAGCAGCTTTTTCTGTCTGCTCGTTATTTTCTGCCTTGGGCAGCTCTGCCGTCACAGCGGCGCTCTCGCCGCCTGCTGCCTTGTTCTTGTTGCGGCGGCCACCGCGGCTGCGGCGACGACGGCTGCGCTCTTCACGCACAACTTCTTCCTCCTCGGAAGGCGCTGCCTCCTCAAAGAGGGCGGGGATGATGGGCTCGGGAGCGTCTACCGGTGCTACATAGCGTTCAGGGCGCTTGGCGGGGATCTCGATGCCGTCGCGGCTGCCCTTGCCATTACGCAGGACCTGGATCTCGCAGTTGTGGTAGGTGCGGGGCTGCTCATTCTTATCGTCAAGACGGACCGTTACCGTCTCTTTCAGCAGATTCACATCGCTGACATTGCCGGGGCCATCGGGGGTCAGTACGAAGGACTCAGCCTTAGGCATACGGCGCAGGGCATCCTCGTAGGCGTCCTGCTCATACTTGAGGCAGCACATCAAACGGCCGCAAGTGCCGGAGATCTTGGTGGGATTGAGGCTCAAAGACTGGGTCTTGGCCATCTTGATAGACACAGGGACAAACTCATCCAAATAGGAAGAGCAGCAGAAGGGACGACCGCACATACCCAAGCCGCCCAGCATCTTGGCCTCATCGCGGACGCCGATCTGACGCAGCTCGATACGGGAACGGAACACACCCGCCAGATCCTTCACCAGCTCGCGGAAGTCCACGCGGCCATCAGCGGTGAAGAAGAAGAGGATCTTGCTGCCGTCGAAGCTGCACTCTACACGCACCAGCTTCATCTCCAGCTTGTGCTGCTGGATCTTCTTCTGGCAGATCTCGAAGATCTCCTTCTCGCGACCGCGGTGATAGGCCGCCGTGTGGCGGTCGTTATCGGTGGCGATGCGGATGATGGGGCGCAGGGGCTTGACGACACTATCGTCCGCTACCTCGTGGTTACCCTCGGTACACTGACCGAACTCCACGCCCTGTGCCGTCTCCACGATCACATCCTGTCCTGCCTCTACCTGCAGGTCACGGGGATCGAAATAATAGGATTTACTGCCGCTGCGGAAGCGGACAGATGCGACAATGCTCATATAGGATTACTTCCTTTCTTAAAAAGGGGATTTTCTTACCGTTTTCCACGGAGCCCACGGCGCAAATCCGGGATCATGGCTCCCAGCACCGCACCAACATTCACATTATAGCGGCATTCAGCCCGATAGCGGTCAAACACGCCGTTCAGGGCATTGAGAACGGGGGCAGAAAAGCTGCGGCTCAACAGGGCAGCCACCTCGGCGCCACTGGGCTTGCCGCTTTTCATCAGCAACGCCTCGGCGGTGAGATACCATGCGCCATCCACCGTCTCCAACAGCTCTTCCCGCTTCATGCGGCTGTTTTCCAAGGATACGAGATGCTGCAGCACGGCCTCATCGCCCTCCGTCAGCACACGGCAAAGGGCGGCGGCGCGGGAGGATACCTCCTGCTCCTCCCCCGTCACGTGCAACTCCACGCAGCGGGAGCGGATGGTGGGCAGCAGCATATGGGCCGTGGGGGTACAGAAGATAAAGGCGGCGTAGGCGGGGCCCTCCTCCACGATCTTCAACAGCACGTTCTGATCCTGTGGGGTCAGCTGCTTGCAGTCGGGGAAAATGCACACCTTCCGCTCTCCCTCGTTGGGACGGATATACACATCGCGGCGCACCTGCCGAATATCCTTCACCGACAGATCGCGGCGCTCTGTATCCTGCACCCACACCACATCGGGATGGATGTCCTCCATCACCTTGCGGCACTGGGCACATTGAAGGCAGGGCCGCTCTCCCTCACTGCGGCACAGATGTGCCGCAGCAGCAAAGCGAGCAGCTGTGGCCGTGTCGCCGCCGCCTGCCAAAATGATGGCATGGCTCAAGGTGCGGCTCTTGGCGGCGGTGCGGATCTGCTTTGCCCATGTGCTGTTGTAACGGGCCTGCTGCTCCATACCGCTCCTCCTCGTGTCGCGCCATAGGCGTACGACTCCAAATTAAACAGTAGTAGTATACCACAAAAGATGGCCTTATCGCAAGAGAAAGTAGGGCAGGACGGCAAAAAAAGTTTCAATTCTTATAAAAAAGGAGAAAATATACTTGCTTTTGGCCGAAAAGACTTGTATAATGAGGCGGTTGAAGAGGAAATGTGCAAAATCTCCCTTCAAACTCTTACAAATTTTTTAAAATTAGGGAAAAACCTAAATATTTTTTAGCATTTGGAGGAAAAACCAATGAGCAAGAAGTTCTGCTACCTGTTCACCGAAGGCAACGCATCTATGCGTGAGCTGCTGGGTGGTAAGGGTGCTAACCTGGCTGAGATGACCAACATCGGTCTGCCCGTGCCCCAGGGTTTCACCATCACCACCGAGGCCTGCACCCAGTACTATGAGGACGGCCAGAAGATCAACGACGAGATCATGGCTGAGATCATGGAGTATATCGAGAAGATGGAGGCCATCACCGGCAAGAAGTTCGGCGATCTGGAGAACCCCCTGCTGGTTTCCGTCCGTTCCGGCGCCCGCGCTTCCATGCCCGGCATGATGGATACCATCCTGAACCTGGGTCTGAACGAGGACGTGGTGAAGGTGCTGGCTGAGAAGTCCGGCAACGCACGTTGGGCTTACGACTGCTATCGCCGTTTCATCCAGATGTACTCCGACGTCGTCATGGAGGTTGGTAAGAAGTACTTCGAGCAGCTCATCGACGAGATGAAGGAGCGCAAGGGCGTGACTCAGGACGTGGAGCTGACCGCCGAGGATCTGAAGGAGCTGGCCGGCCAGTTCAAGGCTGAGTACAAGGCCAA